>NZ_JAUZUS010000002.1:0-335609 GCF_031844145.1 Kocuria sp. PD6 | reverse complement strand
ATTAGGTGCACGATTTCGCGTGATGACAGTACCGACGTTCGGCGTCAAGGTGTCTGTCCGATCCGGTGAACCCCTCGTCATGCAGAAGGCCCCGGAATAGTCTCTGCATCAGATGCATGATTCGCCCATTTGGTGATGGGGTTCTGATGGTGAAGGTCGAAGTGCCGCAGGGGGCGGCCTCCTTGGTGCTGGCCCCCGGTGTGACCTTTCTGCAGGAGGAAGAATCCGTATTCGAGGCCATGGTCCAGGGGTGGTCGGCGCAGATGATCGGTGGGCGGGGACTTCAGCGGCGGTCCGTGGCCGCGGTGGTGTCCACGGTGCGGCGGTTCCAGGCCAGCACCAGCGAGTGGCCGTGGCGGTGGAGTCCGCAGTTGTTCGATGAGTGGATGACGGACCGGGTCCGCACTCGGGCGCTGGCCCCGACGACCATCCGTTCCTACCAGTACGCGGTGCGTTCTTTCTGCACCTACCTGTGCTCGGAGCACTACGGGTGGGTCGCGGAGTGCGAAGAGCGCTTCGGTGGGCACCCGAGCCAGATCTACCACGAGGAGAACACCGCCCAGCACCTGCAGGGCTACGAGGGGCGCCCGGGGCGCCGACCGTTGAGCCGAGATGAGCTGCAGAAGTTGTTCGATCAGGCCGATGCCGAGGTGGCGGCCCGGCTGGATGCCGGGCGCAAGGGCGCGGTGATCGCCTATCGGGATGCGACGCTGCTGAAGGTCGTCTATGGCTGGGGCTTGCGCGCCAACGAGGCCGCTCATCTGGATGTCACCGACTTCTACCGCAACCCGCACGCTGCCCAGTTCGGTGATTACGGGGTGCTGCAGGTCCGCTTCGGAAAGGCCTCCCGGGGTGGTGCGCCCAAGCGCCGCTCGGTCGTCTCCCTCTTCGACTGGGCGGTGGAAGCCGTGGTCGACTACATCGCCAACGTCCGTCCCCTAGTCGTGAAGAGCGCTTCCAGTGCGGCCTCGAATGCGCTGTGGCTGACCGAGCGCGGGACCCGGCTGCAGGCCCGTGACGTCGCTGACCGGTTCGGGTTCTACCGCGATGAGCTCGGCTTGGATCCGGCGTTGAGCCCGCACTGTCTGCGCCACAGCTACGTGACCCATCTGATCGAGGACGGGGTGGACCCCCGCTTCGTCCAGGAACAGGCCGGCCACGTCTACCAGTCCACCACCGGGCTCTACACGGCCGTGAGTGGGGACTTCAAGAACAAGATGCTCCATGACGCGATCCGGGCCGTGCTGCCCACGAACCCGGGAGGGCAGAGACAGTGAAGGTCATCGGCTATGAGTGGAAGCTGCGGCAGGTAATGGCGGCCGCGGGCATGTTCAGCACCACCAAGCTCATCCCGGAACTGGAAGCGAGGGGTATCCATCTGTCGGCCAGCCAGGTCTACCGGCTGGCCGCGGAGAAACCGGAACGGCTGAGTTTGCACGTGCTAGCGGCCCTGATGGACATCTTCGGCTGCACGGCCAATGACCTCATCACCCGTGTCGATCTCGGCGCGGCCACCGCTCGCACCGGCACCGGCACCGATGCGGGGTCGCCCGAGGCTTCGGCGGATGCGCTGCGTGCCTCCGGGGCTCGGCCCAAGCGGGCCCGGATCGTGCCTCCCAGCGATGAGTGAGCACCCGGGGCGGCCCATCGCCGAGCTGATCAGCACGGTGGAGGCCGGTGTGCCCGCCGATCGCCTCCGGGAGATCGTGGCTGCCATCGTCGTGCGGCCCCACTCCGGGGCCCGGCAGCTGGGTCAGCTGCACGTGGATCCGGGGTTGTTGACCTCGGCCGACAACGCGATGCCGACCCTGCTGCAGCGCATCATCGCCGCCCTGCTCGAGGCCGGTGCCACCTCGGTGCGCCTGCCGCGCTGCACCGGCTGTGGTCTCGAGCGGATGTTGCCCGAACGCCTCGACGGGCACCGGGTCTGCTCCAAGTGCAAGAAGCGGGCCGGTACCAGGGCCATCACCTGTCATTGCTGCCGACGAGAGCGTCAGCTCGCCTCCTTCGTCGGGGACGCCGACTACTGCGGGGCCTGCTGGCGGGACATGTACGGGCAAGCATCGGCGATCTTCGTCGCGGCCGCCCACGGCCTGATCCCCTCCCTGGATCCTGCGGTCCTGGGGGGTCTTCGCCCAGCTTCCCGCCTCGCCCGGGCGCCGGTTGCGCTTGGCCCTGGACATCGCCGACTACGGAGCGGATTGGTTCGCAGCCCCTGCCCGGGGGTCGGCCCTCTTCGGTGTCCTCTATGATCAGCTGGCCCGCCAGGCGCCCGAGTTGCCGCCGGCGTGCTGCGGGCACTGCGGGCAGCACCGGTCGCTGACCAACGTCTATGAAGGTTTACGCTGCTGCTCCCGGTGCTACACAGCACTGCGGTCCCAACCGTGCGACGGATGTGGGCGTACGGGCCCGATCGCACGGCGGATGCCCGACGAGGCCCGGCTGTGCCAGGGGTGCGCGAAGGCCCTCCCCGACGGCTGGGGCATCTGCAGCCAGTGCGGCACCCACCAGCACATCGTCTACCGCGGCCCCGCCGGACCCGTCTGCGCCCCGTGCCGGTTCGCAGCCCAGGTGGACACGTGCACCCGGTGTGGGCGCACTACACCGTGCCGGTTCCCCGGCACCCCGGGCGCGGTGTGCGAGAGGTGCCGCAAACCCAGGCAACCCTGCTCCCGGTGCGCCCAGGAGCGGATTGTCGCCACCCGGGACGAGTCCGGCGCCCCGATCTGCCACAGCTGTCACCACATTCTCGAGGACTGCAGCGTCTGCCACCGGCACCGGCGCGTCGTGGGACGAACCGAGGGGGCGCCCCTGTGCGAATACTGCTACCCGCGCCACCCGGTCAGCTTCCGCGACTGCACCCGCTGCGGCCGCCATGCCAAGCTGCGACAGACCGGGCTGTGCGACCGGTGCACCGCCGATGACCAGCTCGCCACCTTGTTCCCGCCCGAGCTGCTCGAGCGCCACGAGACCGCCCGCACGATGCTCACCGCCCTCCAGGCCGGGGACCCGGCCACGGTCCGCGCGGCCTTCCATCGCCACCGCGCCGTGGAACTGCTGCGCACGGTGTTGGCCACCCCCGATCTGCTCGACCACGAGGCCCTCGACGATCTCGGGCCCGAGTACACGACCCGGGCGGTGCGGGCGCTGCTGGTCGAGCACGGCCTGCTGCCCGCCCGCAACCTGCCGCTGGCCCGCTTCCAGGCGTGGATCATCACCACCGCCCAGCTGATCGAGGATCCGGGTGAGCGGCAGGCCTTTATCCAGTTCGCCACCTGGAAGCACCTGCGCGATCTCAGAAGCCGCGCCGAGCCCCTGTCCGGTCCGCTGGTCACCAGCCGCCGGCACGAGCTGCGGGTCGTGCTTGACCTGCTCGCCTGGGCCCGAGACCGGGGCAAGACCCTGGCGAGCCTGGACCAGGCCGACCTGGACCACTGGGCCACCACCGGGGCCGAGAAATACCTCGTGGCCGGCTTCCTCACCTGGGCCCACACCAACGGCCGCAGCCAGCCTCTGGAGATCACCCGACCGCCCAGGACGTACCTGTTGGTGGGAGGTCTCAGCGATGACCAGCGCCGCCGAGTCCTCGACGGCGTCCTGAACCACGACACGATCACGGCGGGGACGAAGCTGGCCGCCGCCCTGGTGCTGGTCTTCGGCTTCCGCCCTGCCCAGATCACCCGGATCCGTCTGGACGACATCCGCTCCACCGGGGAGGCGCTGCAAGTCACGGTCGGGAAGGAACCGCTGCTCCTGCCCGAGCCGCTGGCCGATCTCGCTACCCAGACCGCAGCAGATCGCAGCGCGCGTCGGATGTTCACCCCTGCCCAAGACCACCACTGGCTGTATCCCGGCGCTCAGCCGGGGACACCCTTGTCAGCGGCCGCTCTGGTGCGCCGGCTGGCCGCAGTCGGTGTCCTGGTGAGCCCGGCGCGAACCGGGGCACTCACCTCACTGTCCCAACAGCTGCCACCACCCGTGCTCGCCGACCTCACCGGCATGCACCTGGCCACCGCCGTCCGCTGGCGCAGCACCGTCGCCGCCAGCAACGCTCACTACGCCGGCCTGCTGCTCGCCTCCGAAGAGAGCCCAACCGCAGTGCTGCGAACTGTGCTTTCCTCGGCATCCAGCACAGAGCCGCCCTGAGCGTCGCAAGACGGAGTAGTCCGCGGCCTGAGAAGCGCCTGCCCAACGAGGTCGGTCGGCCGCCCAGGTTTTGCCGCGCACCGCTGTTCACGGGTGAGCAGGCCAGGGTCGACGAGCTTCTTCATGTGGTGGCTGACCACCGTGTCCTCATTCTCGATCGGCGCCGGAGGAGGAAGGCAGGACGGTGGTGCTGGCTTTCTTGGCGGCCGTGCTGACGAGCCGTTCCAGAGGGCCTTGCCCGAAGGCGCGTTTCCAGGCGAGGGCGAAGATCGCCGCCAGAACGAGGTAGAGCAGGAACCACAGCTGGGGCTGGTCGTAGTGCAGCTCGAAGGAGAGCAGCACCAGCTGGGTGGAGTAGAGGGTCAGGGTCATCGCCCCCATCGCCGACAGGGGCAGCAGCCACGGACCGACCTTGCGGGCTAGTAGCAGGAACGCCCCGAGCGCGGCCAGGCTCACCCCCAGGCTCCAGGCGATGGCCAGGGGCATGTTGGTGTGCGGGGTGGTGATGGCCAGCCACCACCAGGAGCCCGCGGGCAGCGCGTCGTCGGGGCCCCAGATCAGGATCCCGGCCAGAGTCTCCTCGTCCAAGGACGCGGCGTGGGTGAGCTGGTGATAGCCGCCGAAGATGTAGAGCACCAGCCAGGAGGCCAGCCGGGCCGTGACCGCCAGACCCACCCCGATCACCAACAGACGGGTTTGGATCTCGACGTGGTGCAGGTGCAGGCGTCCGATGCCCAGGCCCACCAGCAAGTAGGTCAGATAGGGCAGGGCCGGGTAGGTGCCGGTGAGCAGCAATTGGGCGAGGGTGGCGCCGGGGTCGGTGAGCACGTCGATGACGGTGGGATTGCCGGAGGAGAATTCCGGGACCTGGTCGCCCAGCTCCAGCATCAGGACCGGTGCCGCCACCGCGAACCCAGCTGCGCTGAGGAACAGCGTCCGGGCGGGCAGGTGCAGGAAGGGGATGGTCAGCACGAAGAAGATGCCGTAGTAGGTGAGGATGTTGAACGCCGGTGGGTCCTCGGGCATCAGGGAGTTGATTGCCACCCCGAGGGCGAAGATCAGCAGGGCCCGCACCGCCACGCCCACCCGCGCTCCCGTCATCCGTCGGCCTGTTCGGGGGTGTCGGCCACCGGTGGCGAAGGCCAGGCCCACCCCTGCCAGCAGGGCGAACAGGGCGGCGGAGTCTCCGGAGAACAGGGTCCAGCTCAGCGTCGCCTCGTGGGTCTGTTCGTTCTCGGCGGGCAGGAAATGGATGGCGGTCAGCCCGATCAGCGCCAGCCCGCGCGCCGCGTCGATGCCGGTCAGCCGTTTCCGCGGGACACGTACGGCCTCCGCCGGCATCGCGGCATGGGTGGCGTCCTGGTGCGTAGAGTCGTCCTTACTCATGATGGCCCCCTACTCCCTTGTTGCCTGGCGCGCTGTCAGGCGTGAATGGTCGCCGACTGTGCCTGGGGGCACGAGCGGTGGTGTTCACAGCAGCTGCTCCGTCGTGGCTCCACCGTCCAGGCTCCGCAGCACCCGGGGGCCCTCCACCAGCAGCGCCTCGACCTCCCCGCCGTCGGTCAGACCTGCTCCCAGGGCTACGACCTCGCCGACCGGGTCCCGACTGGCTGTCCAGGTGTCCCCGGCGTCACGGCTGGTCAGCAGGCGCCCGTCGATGCCGGCGCCCACCATCGTTTCGTCGTCGGCCCAGGCCACCCGGGACATCAACTGCGGGGTGTCCACCGTCGTCCACGTCGTGCCGTTGTCGGAGGAGCGCAGCAGGCCGTCCTCGGTGGTGGCCAGCACCGTGCCCGTACCCGGGGCGACCGCCAGAGAAGCGGGGGCGGAGGGGATGGCGGCGGTGTCCCAGTTGCGGCCGTCGGCGCTGATGCGCAGCTGCCCGTCGAAACCGATGACCCCGTTCGGGCCGGCGGCCAGGGCATGGAAGTCCGATTCCCCGGCCCGCGAGAGCACTCTCCAGCTCTCACCGGCGTCGGTGGACTCGATCAGCCCGACCGGTTCAGGCAGGTCCACGCCCAGACCCGGGTGGCCGGAGGCGAGGTAGCGCCCCTCGCCGGTGGTGGTGAAGCCCATCAGGTCCACTACCGGGCCGACCTGGGTCAGGTCCTGGTCGTCCAGGCGGAACAGGCCTTCGTGGGTGGCCAGCAGGATCGTCCCGGCCGCATCGCGGGTGATGGCGTGGACGTGGGTGATGGCGGTGCCCGTGCTGGAGGCCGGGGCGGTGGAGTTCCCGGACTGTGGTGAGCAGGCGGTGACGGCCAGTCCGGTGCCGGCGACCAGGCCGAAGGTGAGTAGGGAGCGGCGGGAGAGGGTGGTCATGGGCGGTATCTCAGTTCGGTCGTCATGCCGGCTTCGGCGTGGTAGATGTTGTGGCAGTGGATCAGCCAGTTCCCGGGGTTGTCCGCCTGCACGTCGATGGCCATCGATCGCATCGGGGCGATCAGGACGGTGTCCTTGCGCAGGCCGTTGGGCAGCGCGAAGGTGTGCCCGTGCAGGTGCAGGGGGTGGGCCATCATCGTGTGGTTGGCCACGGTCAGCCGCACCCGCTGTCCCTCCTGGATCTGCACAGGATCGTGCTGCCCGTAGGGGGCCCCCTTGAATCCCCACTCGTAAGGGTTCATCTGCCCGGTCATGGCCAGGTCCAGGGACACGTCGGGGTCCCGGGCCTCCAGCCGGGCGCTGTCCGCCGGTGTCAGGTCGGCGCCGATGAGCACGGATCTGTCCAGTTCCGCCGGTCGTACTGACGACGGCGGTGGATTGCCGGCCCCGGTGCGCACCAGGGCCATGGCCTGCCCGTCCTTGCCCAGCGGCACGGCCACGAAGGGGAAGACCCCTTCGGCCAGGGTGACGGTCGCGTCGTAGCGTTCTCCCATGCCCAGGTAGAGGGCATCGGTGTCCTGCGGCTGCACCGGGAACCCATCGGTGTGTGTGACGGTCATGCGATGCCCGCCCAGGGCGACCGTGAAGATGGTGTCCGCGGCGGCGTTGATGATCCGCAACCGCACTTTCTGGCCCGGCTTCGCCGTGAGCACCTCCGGGTCCGCGGGAACCCGCCCGTTGACCAGGTAGTGCGGGTAGGACACGTCCCCGGCGTCATCGCCGTACGGGGAGTCCCCGGCGCTTATCGCCCCGTGGTCCATCCCAGCCATGCCCTCCGAGGAGCCGGAGGACATGTCCATGCCCTCCATCCCGCCCATGTTGCCGTGGTCCATCCCGGGCATCCCGCCGTTGTCCCGGGAGGAGGTCAGGGCGGCCAGGACCTCATCGGGGGTACGGCCGGTGCCGTCGACCCAGTCGTCGAGGACGAGGATCCACTCGTGGTCGTAGGCGCCGGGTTCTTGCGGGTCGTCGATGATCAGCGGGGCGTACAGACCGCGGTCCAGCTGCACCCCGACGTGCGGGTGGTAGAAGTAGGTCCCCGGGTCCGGGGCGGTGAAGTCGTAGGTGTAGGTCGCCTCGGCGGCGATCGGATCCTGGGTCACCCCGGGCACCCCATCGGCGCCATTGGCCAGGGCGATGCCGTGCCAGTGCACGGTGGTGTCCGCCGGCAGGCGATTCTCGACCCGGATGCGCAGCCGGTCCCCGGCCGTGGCGCGGATGAGCGGACCGGGGAGACTGTCGCCGTAGGCCCACGTCGCCACCGTCGATCCGCCCAGATCGAGCGTGACCGGCCGGGCGGTGAGCGCCGTGTCCACGAGGCGCTGACCGGCTCCGGCGGAGGCCGTCCCGGCCCCCACCCCTGCTGGGAGGGACGGGGCAGGTGAGGAACAGGCCGCCAGGGCGCCGGAGCCGAGCAGGCCGAATCCGGCGACGAGCAGACTTCTACGGGAAAGGGTGTCCATGATTCCTTGTCGGGTCACCAGAAAATGCGGGGGTTGAGAACCATTCTGGCAGGCCACCGGCAGGCGGGAGCCCAGATTCCTTGAAGGTTTGGCGAAGATTGCGGACCATCCGGCCCCCGAGTGGCTTCTACGTCGGGACGGCGGGACACACTGGGATCATGGTGATCTCCGCAGACAGGGATGCGTCCTCAGCCGAGCGCGTGCTGGTGGTCGACGACGAAAAGCCTTTGGCGCAGATGGTCGCCACCTACCTGTCCCGCGCCGGCTACGCCGTCGCCCAGGCGCACACCGGCCCCGCCGCCCTCGAGACCGCCCGCACGGAGCACCCGGACGTCGTGGTCCTGGATCTGGGGCTGCCGGGGCTGGACGGGGTCGAGGTGTGCCGGCGGCTGCGGGCCTTCTCGGAGTGCTACGTGCTGATGCTCACCGCCCGCGGGGACGAGGAGGACAAGCTGGCCGGGCTGGCCGCCGGGGCCGATGACTACATCACCAAGCCCTTCAGCGTGCGCGAGCTCGTCGCCCGGGTGGCCGCGGTGCTGCGCCGGCCCCGCCCCACCGTGGCCCCGGCCGAACCGGCGCGGGTGTTCGGGGACCTCGTCATCGACCTGACCGCCCACGAGGTGCGGGTGGGCGGCGATCCGGTGGCGCTCACCCGCACCGAGTTCGACCTGCTGGCGGCCCTGTCGGCCCGCCCACACCAGGCGTTCTCCCGTCGTCAGCTCATCGACATCGTGTGGGACCCGGCTTGGGTGGGCGACGAGCGGATCGTGGACGTGCACATCGGCCACCTGCGCCGCAAGCTGGGCGAGGAACCGACCGCCCATATCGGCACGGTGCGCGGGGTCGGCTACCGGATGGGGGCCCGATGACCCGACGCCCCCGGGGGCTGGTCTCCCGGTTCCTGCTCGCCCAGCTGCTGGTGGTGGCCGCCAGCCTGCTCGCCGCGGTCGTGGTGGCCTCCCTGGCCGGCCCGGCGATCTTCCACGAGCACCTGATCATGGCCGGGAACCCGGAGAACTCCCCGGAATTGCTGCACGTGGAGCAGGCCTACCGCGACACCAACCTCATCACCCTGGGCGTGGCCCTGGGCACCGCCCTGGTCTGCGCCCTGGTGGTCAGCGCCTGGTGCTCCCGTCGTATCCGGGGGCCGTTGGAACGATTGACCGAGGCGGCCCAGGGCATGGCCCACGGCCGCTACGACACCCGGGTCCCGGCGATGGGCGCCGGGGCGGAGGTCGAGGCCCTTGCCTCCTCGTTCAACACCATGGCCGCCCGTCTGCGGAGCACCGAGGACACCCGCCGGCGAATGCTCTCAGACCTGGCCCATGAGATGCGCACCCCCATCGCGGTGCTCACCGTCTACTGCGAGGCCCTCCAGGACGGGGTCACCCACTGGGATGAGACCACCAGTGAGCTCATGAGCGAGCAACTGGCCCGACTGACCCGTCTGGTGGACGACATCAACGACGTCTCCCGCGCCGAGGAGGGCCGGATCGACCTGGACCGCACCGAGCAGCCCGTCGGTGAGCTCCTCCGGAGTGCCGTGGAGGCCCACCGGGAGGGCTACGCCGCCAAGGGCGTAGCCCTGGAGCTCGACGTCGACGAGTCGGCCGGGACCGTGGACGTGGACCGGCAACGGATGGGCCAGGTACTGGGCAACCTGCTCACCAACGCCCTGCGCCACACCCCGCTGGGCGGAAAGGTGATCCTGAGGGCGGCCCGGCAGGGTCCCGGGCAGATCGCCATCCACGTGGCCGACACCGGTGATGGCATCAGCGCCGAACACCTGTCCCACGTCTTCGAACGCTTCTACCGCGGGGACACCGCCCGCGACCGCGACCACGGCGGCTCCGGGATCGGCCTGACCATCTCCCGCGCCCTGGTCGAAGCCCACGGCGGCACCCTGACCGCCACCTCCCCCGGACCCGGACACGGCGCGGTGTTCACCATGGAGCTGCCCACCTGTCACCGCGTGGGTTCCCCGGCAGCAGAGGTCACCGGATGACCCACTTGCTTTATACCCCCATGGGGTATATACCCTAGAGCGGTAGGGATCCCTTGGGTCCCTGCGGTATCGCATAACCCGAGCGAAGGAACTCCAGATGACCCCCGAGACCCCTCAGCCGCTGCCGATGGCCTCCACCGGCTGCGCCTGCTGCACCCCGGCCTCCGACCAGACGGCTCCCGCCGCCGAAGCGGCCCCCTCGGCCGGCACGTCCGCCACGTATCAGGTGGAGGGCATGACCTGCGGCCACTGCGCCGGCCGGGTCACCGAGGCCCTCACGGCGTTGGAGGGGGTCCTTGACGTGCAGATCGACCTCGTAGCCGGCGAGGCTTCGGCCGTTACCGTGACCAGCACCACCCCTGTCGCAGAGGAATCCGTGCGCGCCGCAGTGGCGCGTGCCGGATATGCGGTCACCTCTTCCTGAGCGTGCCGGGACCGGATCCCCCACGGCCCGACCCGGCTCCCGGTCTCCAGGCCCTGCCTGGGGCCACCACCACCCAACCACCCCACGTAAGGACATCCCCATGAACCGAGCCTCTTCCCTCACCGCCGTGGCCCTCGCCTCTGCCCTGGCCCTGGCCGGCTGCGGCACCGGAGGCGAACAGAACACTGACGCGGCCTCCGAGACCACCAGCTCCACAGCTGCCGCCACCGGGGCCGGTAGCCCCTCGAGCACCCCGTCGGGCACTACCTCAGGGGAGCCGATCGCTGAAGAGCACAACGACGACGACGTGATGTTCGCCCAGATGATGATCCCCCACCACCAGCAGGCCGTGGACATGAGCGAGACACTGCTGGCCAAGGACGACATCCCCGCCGATGTCCAGGACTTCGCCCAGAAGGTCATCGATGCCCAGGGCCCGGAGATCGAGCGCATGAACCAGATGCTGCAGACCTGGGAAGCGCCGATGTCCGGCGAGGACTCCACGTCCATGGACCACGGGGCCGGCGGGATGATGAGCGAGGAGGACATGGGCATGCTCACCGACGCGCAGGGGACGGACGCGGCCCGGCTGTACCTGGAGCAGATGACCGTCCACCACGAAGGCGCGGTCGAGATGGCCCAGGAGCAGATCGAGCAGGGACAGAACCCCCAGGCCGTCGAGCTCGCCCGCCAGGTGGTCGAGGACCAGGAGGCGGAGATCACCGAGATGGAGCAGATGCTCCAGGAGCTGCCGGACGGTTCCTGACTGCCCCGGTGACCGGCGTCGCCGCCCACGGGCGGCGGGACCCGGCAGGGCGGGAGCGCCCCGCCGCCGACGGGCGCGGGTCCGCGCCGGTCCCGGGAGATCCTCGAGGAGCGCTACGCCCGCGGGGAGATCAGCACCGAAGAGTATCGCGAGCGGCTGCGGACCCTGGAGGAGGGCGACCGGTGAGCCCGCTGACCCGCCGGCAGCTGCTGGCCCTGGGTGCGGCCGGGGCCGGCGCCGCGGCCGTGGGCGGGGCCGGGCTGTGGTGGACCGGCGGCGGTGGCGAGGCCCTCGGCGGCGGCCGGGAGCTGCTGCAGCCCGAGGTGCTGTCCAGCCGGGACGGGGCCCTGGACCTGGCCCTGGAGGCCGCCCCCGCCCGGGTGCGGATCGGGGCGCGCACCGCGCACGTGCAGGCGTTCAACGGCTCCCTGCCGGGGCCCACCCTGCGGGTCCGCCCCGGCGACACGCTCCGGGTGGCGATGACCAACGGCCTGGAGGCCCCCACGAACCTGCACGTGCACGGGCTGCACGTCTCCCCGGAGGACAACGGGGACAACCCCTTCGTCAGCATCGCCCCCGGGGACTCCTTCGACTACGACTTCTCCCTTCCGGACGACCACCCGCCCGGCACCTACTGGTACCACCCGCACCGGCACGGGCACGTGGCCGACCAGCTCGCGGCGGGTCTCTACGGGGCCATCGTCGTCGAGGACCCCGACCCCGTGCCCGTGGCCCGGGAACGGGTGCTGGTGGTCTCGGACCTCACCCTCGACGACTCCGGGAACCTGGCCGAGGTCTCTCCGCCGCAGCGGATGATGGGCCGGGAGGGCGAGACCGTGCTGGTCAACGGCCAGGTCCGGCCCCGGGCCGGCGCCGCACCCGGGGAGCGGGAGCTGTGGCGGGTCGTCAACGCCTGCCCGGCCCGGTACCTGCGCCTGACCCTCGACGGCCAGACGCTGCGGCTGCTCGGCCGCGACGTCGGCCGCCTCCCCGAGCCGGTCGAGCTCACCGAGGTGACCCTGGCCCCGGGCAACCGGGTGGAGCTGCTCGTGGACACCCGCGAGGGCGCCTCCACCCTGACCGCCGCCCCCGTGGACCGCGGCAGCATGGACGGCATGATGGGCGGGGCGGTGCCGGGGGACGGCCCCGGCACCGACGAGCCGATCGAGCTGCTCACCCTCGAGGTCACCGGGGACCGGGCCGCGGACGCCGGCCCCGTCCCCCCGGGTCCGGTGCTGCGGGACCTGCGCGAGGAGCCGGTCGCGGCCCGGCGCACCCTGGACTTCGCCATGGGCATGGGCATGGGCGGGATGATGGGCGGCATGCGCGGCCCCGGGCAGATGATGTCCTTCACGATCGACGGGCGGCCGTTCGACGCCGAGCGCACCGACCAGCGGGTCCGGGTGGGCACCGTGGAGGAGTGGACCCTCACCAACTCCAGCCCCATGGACCACCCGATGCACCTGCACGTGTGGCCCATGCAGGTCGTGACCGAGGCGGGCCGCGAGGTCGCCGCACCGCGGTGGCTGGACGTGGTCAACGTCCCGGCCTTCGGAGAGGTGACGGTCCGGGTGGCCTTCGACGACTTCGCCGGCCGCACCGTCTACCACTGCCACATCCTCGACCACGAGGACCTCGGCATGATGGGCACCCTCGAGGCCCGCTGAGCACCGTGGGCCGGCCCACCGACCCTGTCCGAACCACCCCACCGCCGGGGGCACTCACCGCCCGGCAGGAAGGACGTGCACCTCCTCATGGACCACGACACGCAGACGCAGCAGAAGCTCTCCCTGACCGGTTCCGTCGCCCTCGGGACGGGGGTGATGATCGGCGCAGGCATCTTCGCCCTCGTGGGGCAGGTCGCCGAACTGGCCGGCGGCTGGGTGCCCTGGGCGTTCCTCGCCGGAGCCGTGGTCGTGGCGTTCAGCTCCTACTCCTACATCCGCTACTCGGCCACCAACCCGTCCTCCGGCGGGATCGCGATGCTGCTCAAGGCCGCCTACGGCCCCGGGGTTCTCGCCGGGTCCTTCTCCCTGTTCATGTACGTGTCGATGATCCTGGCCGAGTCCCTGCTGGGCCGCACCTTCGCCTCCTACCTGCTGCGCCCCTTCGGCCTGCAGGGCTCCGAGGTGTGGGTGGCGGTGCTGGCGGTGGTGGCGATCGTGGCCGCCGCCCTGGTCAACCTGGTGGGCAACCGGTGGGTGGAGCGCTCCGCCACGGTGACCGCGGCGCTCAAGATCGTCGGGATCGCCGTGCTGGCGATCGCCGGCATCCTCGCCGCCGGGGTGTCCTCCCTGGGCCGGCTGTTCAGCGCCGCCGACCGCACCCCGCCGGAGGCGGGATGGCTGGGCTTCCTGGCCGGAACCACCCTGTGCATCCTGGCGTACAAGGGCTTCACCACGATCACCAACCAGGGCGCCGACCTGCAGCAGCCGGAGCGCAACATCGGCCGCTCCATCATGATCTCCCTCGCCCTGTGCACCGTGCTCTACCTGCTGATCACCGTCGCGGTGACCGGCAGCCTGACCGTGCCGCAGATCGTCGAGGCCCGGGACTACGCCCTGGCCGAGGCGGCCGAGCCGATGTTCGGCGCCTGGGGCGTGACGCTGACCGTGGCGATCGCCGTCGTCGCGACCCTGTCGGGGCTGATCGCGAGCCTGTTCTCGGTCTCGAAGCTCTACGACATGCTCCGCGGCATGGGCCAGGCCCCCGGGCTGCCGGGTCAGGAGGGCCACCAGTCCCTCTACATCACGGCGGGACTGGCCATCGTCATGGCGGCCTTCTTCGACCTGGGCCAGATCGCCTCCCTCGGCGCCATCCTCTACCTGGCGATGGACATCGCCATCCACCTCGGCATCCTCCGCCACCTCAAGGACGACGTCGGGGCCAAACCGTGGATCCCCTGGGTCGCGATCGCCCTCGACGTCACGGTGCTCGTGCCGTTCGTGCTGCTGAAATCCCAGTCGGACCCGTTCACCCTGGTAATCACCGCCGTGGTGGCCCTGGTCATCGTCGTGGCGCAGTGGTTCACCGTGCGACACCGCTCCGACGAGGACGCGCGGCAGGGCGAGCACGAACAGCACTGAGGACCGGTGAGCCGCCCCGTAACCCGGGGACCGGAAGAACAAAAACCAACGACGGAGGTCGATCATGGACGTACTGCTGACAGCTCTGGGGATCGTGGTCATCGTGGCCGGGCTGATGGACATGTTCCACACCCTGTTGCACCCCAGCGGCCAGGGACGTCTGAGCCGACTGGTGCTCTCCACGGTGTGGAAGGTCTCGAAGGCCACCGGTCACCGGGCCGGCTCCGCCGTGGGGCCGGCGGCGATGGTGGCCGTGGTGCTCCTCTGGGTGGTGCTGCAAGCAGCGGGGTGGGCGCTGATCTACTACCCGCACGTCCCGGGCGGGTTCATGTACTCCTCCGGCATCGACGCGGCCGCCTACCCGGACGCGGTCGAGGCCGTCTACGTCTCCGTGGTGACGCTGTCGACGCTGGGCTACGGGGACGTGGTGGCCACCGACTCGTGGATCCGGGTCGCTGCCCCGTTCGAGGCCTTGACCGGGTTCGCGCTGTTGACCGCGGCGCTGACGTGGTTCACGCAGATCTATCCTCCCCTGATGCGGCGCCGGGCGCTGGCCCTGGAACTCAAGGGGCTGGCCGACGCCGACTATGCCGAGACGATCGAGGAGGTCGAGCCGGTCATCGCCTCCCGGGTCCTGGATTCCCTGCAGGCGGATCTCACGAAGATCTCCGTGGACTTCACCCAGCACACCGAGGGTTTCTATTTTCAGGAGAGCGACCCCGATCTGTCCTTGGCACGGCAGTTGCCGTATGCGCTGCGGCTCCGTGATGCGGCCATGGCCCGGTCCGAGCCGGCGGTGCGGTCCAGCGCCCAGCGGCTGTCCTCGGCCCTGGACCAGCTCGGGTCCGAGATCAAGGACGACTTCGTGGGCACCGGGGAGCACCCCGGTGAGGTCTTCGCCGCCTATGCGGCCGAGCACGGCCAGAGCACCCGGGCCTGAGTTCGCCCCTCTCGGCGTTGCGCACGGGCGGTCCGGGGCGCGAAGGTCGCCGCACCTACATTCCCAGGGGGCCCTCGAGGGCCGCCCACAGGGCGCCGGCCAGGACACCCAGCACCAGGCTCGCGACCGCGGCGACCCCGGCGGTGACGGCCGGCCAGGCGGCCGCCCCGCCGCGGCCGGGGAACCCCGCGGCGTGCTGCTCCGGGCGGGCGAAGACGGGGGCGAACCAGCGCAGGTAGTAGAAGAGGCTGAGCACGCTGCTGAGCATCACCACCAGGGCCAGCCAGCCGTGCCCGCCGTCCCAGGCGGCGGTGGCGGTGGTGAGCTTGCCGACGAACACGGCCAGCGGCGGGGTCCCCACCAGCCCCAGCAGCGCCACGAGCAGCGCCAGCCCCAGGCCGGGGCGGGAGCGCGCCAGGCCCCGGTAGTCGGCCAGCTCCCGGTGCTCGGGCAGCGCGGCGGTGACGGCGAAGGCGGCGACGTTGGTGACGGCGTAGGCGGCGAGGTAGAACAGCAGCGAGGGCAGGGCCAGGTCGCTGCGCCCGGCCGCGGCCACGGGCACGAGCAGGAACCCGACCTGGGCCACCGTGGACCAGCCCAGCAGCCGGCGGGGGTCGGTCTGCCAGTACGCCGCGAGGTTGCCCAGGACCATCGAGGCGGTGGCCAGCAGTGCGGCGACGAGCAACCAGGAGCCGTCCCCGGCGGAGACCGTGGCCACGAGCCGGTACACGGCCACCAGCGCCCCCACCTTCGGGACGGTGGTGAGGAACGTGGCGGCGGTGGCCCCGGTGCCCTGGGCGGCGTCGGGCACCCAGAAGTGGAAGGGCACCCCACCGGCCTTGAAGAGCAGCCCGGCGAGCACGCCCAGCACGCCCGCGCCCACGGCCGCGGCCGGGGCCGCGGGCAGCGTCTCCTGGAGCAGGGCGTAGTCGGTGCCCCCGGCCAGGGCGTAGAGCACGGTGACCCCGAGCATGAGCAGGATCCCGGACAGCGCCCCCATGAGGTAGGTCTTCATGGCGGCCTCGGCCCCGGCGCGGCCGCCGGTGAGGCCGACGATCCCGTACAGGGGGATGCTGGCCAGCAGGAACCCCACGATCAGCACGAGCAGGTCGGTGGACCCGGCCAGGACCATCACCCCGGTGGTGGCCAGCAGCAGCAGCGCGTACGTGTCCGACTCCCGCGGGGACCCGGCGATCTCCCCGGAGGCCACCCCCAGGACCAGCAGGGTGGTCAGGGCGGTGATCACCCGGGCGGTACCGGTGGCGGTGTCCACGGTGAAGGTGCCGCTGAAGGCGCTCTGCGCGGGCCCGGCCATGGCGAGGGCCGCGGCGGTCGCGGCACCCAGCAGGGCCAGGGCTGCGGCGGCGCGGGCGATCCACTGCCGGTCGCGGGGCAGGAAGGATCCGCCCAGCAGCACCACCAGCCCGCCGAGGAAGACGAGAATCTCGGGTAGCAGCAGCTCGGGGCGCATCTGCATCGAGGCCTCCATCGGTTACCGTCCCACCAGGCCCACGAGGGCGGCCGAGGCCGGCTCGATCACCTCGAGCAGCACCCGGGGCAGCACACCGATGAGCAGGGACAGGCCCAGCAGGGGACCGGCGGACCACAGCTCCGGCGCCCGGAGGTCCTCGAACCCGGGGGTGTGCCCGGCCGCCGGGCCGGTGAAGACCCGCTGCAGGGCCCGCAGGAACAGTGCGGCGGTGACCAGGATGCCCACCAGGGCGACCGCGGTGACCGGGGCCACCGCCACGCTGCCGGCGAAGATCTGGAACTCGGCGATGAACCCGGAGAACCCGGGCAGGCCCAGGGAGGCGAAGGCCCCGACCGCGAACAGCGCCGCGTAGCGCGGGGCGGGGGCGGCCAGCCCGCCGTAGGAGCCCATGTCGTAGGAGCCGGCCCGGTCCTGCATCACCCCGGCGAGCAGGAACAGGGCGGCGGTGATCAGCCCGTGGCTGACCATCTGCACCACCGCGCCGGTGACCGCCACGGACCGGGCCTGGGCGGCGCCCTCGGCGAGGACCCCGACCGCGCCCAGGGCCAGGACGATGTAGCCCATGTGATTGACCGAGGTGTAGGCGATCATCCGCTTGAGATCCGTCTGGGCCAGGGCCACGAACGCCCCGTAGAGCACCGAGACGACGCCGACGGCCACGATCACCCAGGCCCACGCCCGCCACGCTTCGGGCAGGATCGGCATGGCGATGCGCACGAACCCGTAGGTGCCCATCTTCAGCAGCACCCCCGCCAGCACGGCCGAGCCGGTGGCCGGGGCGTCCGTGTGGGCCGGGGGGAGCCACGTGTGGAACGGCACGGTGGGGGTCTTCACGGCCAGGCCCACCAGGATCGCCGCGAGCACCAACCCCCCGGTGAGCGGATCGCCCGCCAGAGGTGCGGCCGCGACGAGCTCGGGGATGTCGAAGGTGTGCGGTGCCGCCGCCACGTAGAGCCCGATGAAGCCCAGCAGCAGGGCCAGGGAGCCCAGGAACGTGTAGAGGAAGAACTTCAGCGCCGACCGGACCGCGTTGCCGTGGCCCCACCCGGCGATCACGAAGTACATGCCCACGATGGACAGGTCGAAGAAGACGAAGAACAGGATGAGGTCGGCCGCCACGAACACCCCGAGGCTCACGCCCTGCAGGAACAGGAACAGTGCGGCCTGCACGCGCGGGCGGTCCGCGTCCCGCAGGGCGTGGACGGCGCAGGCCAGGAACACGACGGCCGTCATGGCCAGCAGCGGCAGGGAGAGCCCGTCCACGCCCACGTGGTAGCTGCTGTTCACCCCGGGGATCCACGGCACCTGCTCCTCGAACGCCAGCCCGTTGGGTCCCGGGTCCTCGTAGCCCGCCCACAGCACGCCCACGAGCAGCAGCTCCACGACGCTCACCGCCACCCACGCCCACCGCGCGGCCGCGGCCCCGATCGAGGGGACCACGGCCAGGACGGCGGCGGCGGCCAGGGGCAGGAAGACGATCAGGCTCAGCATGTTCATCCCATCACGGCGTAGACGGACCAGACCATGACGCCGACGGCGAGCACCGCGACGGCCTGGAGGAAGTACTGGTGGACTGCCCCGGTCTGCGGGGCCCGGGCCAGCTGCCCGAGCCGGCGGACCCGGCCGGCGAGGCCCTCGACGGCGCCGTCCACGACGTCGTCGTCGAGCCGGGCCGCACCCCGGCCGGTCGCGTCGGCGGCGTGCGCGGTGGCCTCGACCCCGGTGTCGAGGGCCCGGTCGTCGAACCGGGCCGCGGCCCGTGCCAGCACCGGGACGGCCCCGGCGGCGGCGGTCACGGCCCGGTCCAGGACGAGGTCGTCGAACCGGGCCAGGGCGTGCGCCAGGCCCAGTGAGGGGCGGACGACGACGGCGTGCGCGGCGGCCTCCAACCCTAGCCACCGCACGGCCCATCCCGGCTCGGGGACGCGCAGGCGCAGCATGAGCAGCAGGACCACGAGGGCGATCGCGGCCGAGACGAGCAGCTCGGCGGCCGCCACCTCACCGTGCCCGCCCACCGCCTGGGCGAGGGTCGTGCTGACCGGGGGCAGGGCCAGCACCCCGAGGGCGGCCGCGCCGACGGCGAGCACGACCAGCGGGACCTGCTCCAGCACCCCCACTCCCCCGGTGCCGCCCTCCTGGGCCTCAGCGCGGACACCCCGATACCAGATCGTCCACAGGACCTTGCCCGCGTAGGCCGCCGACAGGGCCGCCGCCACGAGCCCGGCGGCGTAGAGCCACGCCGAGGCCTCGAGGGCGGCGGCCAGCACCGCGTCCTTGGTGGCCCACAGGGACAGTGGGGCGATCCCGGCCAGGGCCAGCGCCCCCACGGTCGCGCTCACGCCCACGACCCGCCACCGGCGGCCGGCCCCGCGCAGTGCCGCGAGCTCCTCGGTGCCCAGGGCCGTCAGCCACGCCCCGGCGGCCAGGAACAGCAGCGCCTTGGTGGAGGCGTGGGCCACCAGGTGGGCCGCGCCGCCGCTGACCGCGCCCACCCCGGCGGCCAGCACGACGAAGCCCAGCTGCGCCACCGTGGACGCCGCCAGCAGCTGCTTGAGCTCCCGCTGGGCCAGCGCCACGAACCCCATCAGCACCGCGGTCACCGCCCCGATCCACGCCGCGGCCGGGCCCGCCCACCCGGTGGAGGCCAGCAGCGGCTCCACCCGGAGCAGGAGGTAGCCGCCCATGGCGACCATGGCCGCGGAGTGCAGCAGCGCGCTCACCGGGCTGGGGCCCTTCATCGCCCCGGAGAGCCAGAAGGAGAACGGCAGCTGCGCGGCCTTGCCTAGGGCCGCCACGAGGATCCCGGCCGCGATCACGTGCCGCCACGGGCTCTCGGCGGCCGGCAGGGCGGACAGGGCCATCCCGGCGCCGCCGGCCAGGGCGGCGCCGGCGGCGACGTAGAGTCCCAAGTCCGCGGTGCGGGTCGTGATGAAGGCGGTGAGTCCGGCCGAGACGCGGTCGGCGTCCCGCCACCAGAACCCGATCAGGGCGTAGGACGTGGCGCCCATCAGCTCCCAGGCGAACAGCAGCGCCGGCAGGCTCGCGGCCGTGACCGTGGTCAGGGCCGCGGCGGCGAAGAGCAGCATCAGCCCGTGGAAGCGCGGCCGTGCCGCCCGGATGCTGCCGGCCGCGAAGACCAGCACCAGGAGCGTCACTCCCGCGACCATCGGGAGGGTCAGTGCCGCGAGGGCGTCGGCCTCCAGCGCGAAGTCGGCACCGGCCACGAACGGATACGCCAGGGCGGGCCGCGCCAGGGCGGCGACCGCCGCGAGCACCGTGGTCACCGCGGCGGTCGCCACCGCGACCGGGGCCGCGGCACGCTCCGCCCGGGTGAGGGCGAGCACCGCCCCCACGGTGGCCGGGAGCACCACCACGGCCAGCAGGACGGCCTGGGCCGCGGTCATCGGGAGAGCTCCTCGGCCATGTCCGTCATGTCGGTCTGGCGCCTGCGGTGCAGCAGCGTGGCCACGGCGAAGCCCATGGCCATCTCCACGGTCATGGCCGCCAGGATCACCAGCAGCAGCACCTGCCCGGAGGGGTCCGGGGCGAGGAACCACCAGAAGCCCGCGGCGGCCAGGAGGACCCCGTTGATCATCAGTTCCAGGCCCATCATCACCATCACCACCACCTGCTGGGACAGGGCGCCGTAGAGCCCGACGGCGAACAGTGCGGCGGCCACGACCAGCACGGCTTCCAGGGTCATCGGCCCACACCCCCCGGCTGGGGGTCGTCGGCCGGGCGGCGGCGCAGGTCGTCACCGAGCCGGTCGTAGCGGGTGCGGTGGGCGGCCAGGACCACCCCGGCCACGATGGTGGCCACCATGACAGGGCCCACCACGGCCATGATCAGCATCTTCTCGCCCATGATCTCCAGGCCCAGCGCGTGCGTGACGTCCTCGGGCGGGACACCGCGCCGCTGCGGCCACGGCACGAGCAGCGCACCGGCGGCCAGCAGCACGAAGACCCCGGCCGAGGCGACGATCGCGGTCTTCTTCCCGTGGGTCATGTCCATGGGCATCAGCGCCGGGTTCATGCCCATGAACATCACCATGTAGACCGCCATCACCGCCATCTCCATCACCATCATGAGGATCGTGATGATCCCGAGGTAGCTCTGCCCGAGCAGCAGAATCTGCACCCCCACCGCGATGAACGACAGCGCCAGGGCATAGGTGGCCCGGGCCATGGAGTCCACCACGAACACAGCTGCCCCCGCGGTCACGGCCACCACGGCGAGCACCCAGAATACGATTCCGACCAGCACGGCTCAGCCCTTCCAGACGACGACGAGGGACACGACCAGGTCCTGGAGCACGGCGGCCGGGAGCAGGACCATCCACCCGATCTCCATGAACCGGTCCGGGCGCAGCAGCGGAAGCTTCCGCCGCAACCACACGAGCACCGCGAGCACGGCCACGGTCTTCACCAGGACCCACGCCCAGCCGGGCAGGACCGGCCCGGCCCCGCCCCCGAGGAACAGCGGCACCGAGAAGGCGGCTCCGGCGGTCAGGAACAGGTAGCGCCCGGCCTGGAGGACGAGGCGGTCGACCCCCGAGAGCTCGGCCAGCACGCCGCCGCCGATGTCGGCGGCCAGCGCCGGGGCGAACGGGCCCCACACGGAGAAGCCGGTCACGCCGATGAGGAACACGAGGAACGCCACCGGCATCCAGACCACGAACCACACGCCGTCCTGGGCCGCCGCGACATCGCCCACGGCCAGGCTGCCGGCGGCGATCGCCGGGGCCACCAGCGCGAACATCAACGGCAGCTCGTAGGCCAGCCCGTGCGCCAGGAAGCGGTAGCCGCCCACCAGGCCGTGGGCGGAGTTCGCACCCCAGCCGGCCAACCAGACCAGCGCCCAGACCATGACGTCCACGGTGTTGAACCACACGACACCGACGTCCAGGTCCGCCAGCGTCCACTCCCCCAGCGGGATCACCGCGATCATCAGGAACGCCCCGACCAGCATGCCCGCGCCACCGATCCGCCACAGCAGGGTGTCCGCGGCCACGGTGCTCCGGCGCCGCTGCCGCAGCAGCCTCGCCGCACGGCCCAGCGGCGCGCCCCATCCGCCGCCGGTGCCCTGCGCCCGGGCCGAGAGCGCCGCATCCAGCGCCACGGCGAAGAAGGCCAAGCCGCACAGGAGGATCCCCGCCAGCACGGCCCATCCTCCGGGGACGGTCGTCACCACGCTCTCAGCCATGCCCCACCGCCTGGACGGCAGGATGCGGATCGAGATCCAGGCTCGCCACGGCCAACCGCACGGAGCCCAGCTCCAGCCCGGTCACCAGCTCCGGCAGCACCGCCCACGGCACCGCGGCGTCCTCCACCGGGACCGGCTCCGCGCCGCCGGCCTCGGCCCGGATCCGTTCCACCCGGGCCAGCAGCCGGTCGTGGGCGTCCCCGAGGCAGCGCCGCGGCAAACCATGCTGCTCCAGGTCGGACGGGTCGAGCGGCAGCACGCCCCGCAGCGACCAGCGGAGCAGTCGTGATCTCCGGATCGTCCGGTGCAACCGCTCGGCGGCGGCCCGGGCGGCGCCCTGATCGCCGTGCAGGAGGGCGTCCCGGGCGCGGCGGGCGCCGGATGCCGCGTCCTCGGCCCCGGCCAGGGCCAGCAGCGCCACGACCTGGTCGCACCACACCACCGCCGCCGGCGCGGGACCGGGACCCGGTCCGCCTGCTCCGGCGCCGTCGACCACGGAGGCTTCGGCGTCGACCACGACATCCCCCTGCAGGGAGCAGCGCAGCACGAGCCCGGCCGGCCAGAACGGCAGCACGGGACCGAGCGGAAGGTGGAGCACGTCCATCTCCAGCCCGTCACGGTCCTCCCCGCCCCCGGCCAGGGCGATTCCCCCCGGGGCCATGTCCATCCCGCCGTGGCCGCTGTGGTCCATGCCGCCATGACCGCCGTGGTCCATCTCGCCGTGGTCCATCTCGCCGTGGTCCATGCCCCCGTGGTCCATGCCCCCGTGGCCCATGCCCCCGTGGCCCCCATGATCCACGTCCTCAGGTATCTCGGGTTCCTGCGCCCGCTCCCGCGCGTCCTTCCGGTGGCGCGGGCTATCAAGAAGAAGGGCTGCGGCGTCGTCGAGGGCGGGCCCCACCCCTCCCGGCGAGGTGATGTCGGCGCGGACGCGAGGACCGGGCATCTGCTCCCAGAGCCGGTCCACGAGCTCCGAGAGCTCGGGGCCGGGGACACCGCACACCGCCAGGACGTCCGCGTCCGCTGGTGTCCACGCCGGCCGCCACCCGCGGCGGCGCAGCTGCTGCTCCAGCTCCATGCGGGTAGCCCAGTGTCCCGGGACCTCGACGACGAGGACCTGCGCGGCCCGGACCGCGAGCCGGGCGAGAGCATCGCTTAGGCCCATCGGAAGGCTCCTTCCCGCCAGGCCCAGGCCACGGCGACGAGCAGGGCCCCGAGGAACAGGAACATCTCCACGACCGCGGAGATCCCCTTCTCGATCACGACCACCGCCCACGGATACATGAAGAGCATCTCGACGTCGAAGGCCAGGAACACGATCGAGGCGAGGTACCAGCGGGCGTGGAACCGGGACAGCGCGTGCTCCTGGGGCATCCACCCGGACTGAGCGGGCAGCACCGTCAGCGGGTCGGCCGTGATCACTGCTGTGCGGTGCAGCGCGTAGAGGAGAACGACGACCGACATCGCCACCAGGGCCATGGCCACGATTCCGGAGTACACGACGGTCTCCCCTTTCGCGCGGTCGGAACATGGAAGTCTGTCGTTGATCGGTGGGGCCACCCTAACGGGCGGCCCCACCGATCGCGCCGTTTCAGCTCGGTGATCAGGCGCGGCCGGCGAGCCAGGTGCGGAAGTCCGCGACCTGGGCCTGCTGGGTGGTGATCCCCGAGGTGGCCGCCACGCGCAGCTGCGGGTGCACGGCGCGGGACTGCGGCTCGAGGAACTCGATGATACCGCTGTTGTGGTGTGGAATCATCTTCTGCACGAAAGCGACATCGAAGTCCTCACCGGCCTCAACGGCCGACAGCTCCTCGATCATCATCTGGGTCTCCTCCTCCAGGATCTTCATCTCCTCCTGGGCTTCTGCCGGGACCTGGGCCATGGCCTCTTCAGGGGTCAGCCCGTACCACTCCTCCAACCAGGTGGTGAACTGGTCAATCTGGTGCTGCTGATTGGCGATGATGTTCTCTGCGTGGGTGCGGATGTCCGGGCTGGTCCCGCGCTCGAGCTCCAGCTGGGCCATCTCGATCGCGGCCCGGTGGTGCGGAATGATCTCGGCCAGGAACGTGATCTCCAGTTCCTCGCCCTCCAGCCCGGCCAGGGTCTCACCGAACTCGTAGGCGGTCGGGGAAGTCGGGTCCGGCTGGAGCATCTCCGTCTGACTGTGGGAGGACACCGGGGCGGCCTCCCAGTGGGAGGATGCCGGCGCAGCGGCTCCGCCCAGCAACGCAGTGGCCACAGCGGCCGCGGAGGCGGCGGCCGCGGTACGGCGGCCTAATGAAATGTAGTGCATGGCAGATTCCCTCTCGGGCGATGAGCCGGTCCCTCGATACCAGCTCGGCGGATGCCGGGCGGTCTGTCACCGGGACCATGCGTGCACCGCGGTGAAGCAAACGCCAAGCAGTAGTGGGCGGTATGGGGGGAAGACGGAATCTGCCCCCGTGCAGCTCGTTCGTGCAGGGGCACAGGCCCCGTCTTTTACCGGCAGATGGTGTAAATGGACATCGGCCGGTCAGCGGGTCGATCAGGCGGTGGCGGCGGGGCGGCCGCCTTGGCGGTCGTACCACTCCTCGAGCCAGGTCTGCATCTGCTCGATCTCCTGGTTCTGGACCGTGATGATGTCCTCGCACATCGCGGCCAGCTCCGGGTGCACGGCCTTGTCCACGCACTCCTGAGCCATCACGACCGCCATGTAGTGGTGGTCGATCATGCTCTGTTCTTTCAAGCCCATCCTCTTCCTTTCCTGCGTCAGGTCAGTGTTCGGCCCGTCTCAGCCCAGGGAAAAGATCAGGTCCGCGCAGGCGGCCTCGCAGCGGCGGCAGGCCTCGGCGCACACGCGGCAGTGCTCGTGCTCACCCGCGTGCTGGGCGCACTCGTCGCCGCAGGCCTTGCAGGCGGCCCGGCATGCCTCCAGGACGACCCGGGTGACCTCGGCGTTGTTGCCGGTCTGACGGGAGAGCACACGGCCGGTGCTCGCGCAGATGTCGGCGCAGTCCAGGTTCTTACGGATGCAGGTGCTCAGTTGCGCGACCATGTCCTCGGCCAGGCAGGCATCCGCGCAGGCGGTACAGGTCTGGGCGCACTCGAAACAGGCCTCGATGCACTCCGCCAACTTCTGCTGGTCGATGCCCCCCAGGTCCTTCGGGTAGGTCTCCAGCATCGAGCTCACGTGATGAGTCATGGTTCTGCTCCTTCTCTCATACTGCGGTTCGTGCGGTATATCGATCTGGTGCCGACGGATCTTGCGATCCACCATGTTTCCGACAGTAGCCTTATCAGCGTTGTATCTAAACGGTGATCAACTCCATGTCAGGGCGATGAGCGGGAATCTTCACGGAACCTTCAAGAAGGAGGTCCTGGAACCGTGGGGCCTTCCCTGTCGCGGCGGGCTAGTGAGCTTGTCGGCATGGAGCAGCGCCACGCACGTGGACGCACCCGTGCGGCTGGGCCCGTCCGGTACCGGTTCCGCGCGTCGGGTGGCAGCCCCAGACGGGAGCGTGCGAACGTGGCGGACACCTGGAGATGCAGGGGAGGAAACTGTCCCTGTTGGCTAGATACAAGAGGGCTGTGTCTGTGCGGTTTTCCTCCGTGGGGTGACCCGGCCAGCTGATGTCCGCCTGAGCGGCGGAGGACCGAGAAGGGAGCACACCATGCAGGTGGGACTGGTAGGACTGGGCAAGATGGGCGGCAACATGGGTGAGCGGCTGCGCGAGGCCGGCCACACAGTGGTCGGCTACGACACCGACCCGGAGCTCTCCGACTCCGAGAGCCTCACCGCCATGGTGGAGCAGATCGGCACCCCGCCCCGGGTCGTGTGGGTCATGGTGCCGGACACGGCGGTGGACACCGTGATCGACGAGCTGGCCGGCGTGCTGGGCGAGGGCGACGTGATCATCGACGGCGGCAACTCCCGGTGGATCCACGACGCCCCCCGCGCCCGGAGACTGGCCGAACGGGGCATCGAGTACCTGGACTGCGGGGTCTCCGGCGGCGTGTGGGGGATCACCCAGGGCTACGCCCTGATGGTCGGCGGGGACGAGGGTACCGTGGCCAAGGCGCAGCCGATCTTCGACTCGCTCAAACCCGCCGGCGAGTTCGGCTTCGTCCACGCCGGTGAGCACGGTGCGGGTCACTTCGCGAAGATGGTCCACAACGGCATCGAGTACGCGATCATGCAGGCCTACGCCGAAGGCTGGGAACTGCTCGAGGCCGCCGGTCACGTCCGCTCGGTGCGGGAGACCTTCAACTCCTGGCGCGAGGGGTCGGTGATCAAGTCCTGGCTGCTGGACCTGGCGGTGAACGCGCTCAACGAGGACGAGCACCTGGACCGGCTCGCCGGCTACGCCGAGGACTCCGGCGAAGGCCGGTGGACGGTGGAGGCCGCCCTGGACCTCGCGGTCCCGGTGCCGGCCATCTCGAGTGCCCTCTTCGCCCGGTTCGCCTCCCGGCAGGACCAGGCCCCGGCGATGAAGATGATCGCGGCGATGCGCAACCAGTTCGGCGGCCACACGGTCCGCGACGTGGCCGCGGGCCCCGAGCACGTCGAGGCCGCACCCGGTGAGGAGCCGGCCCACCCCGCCGAGCAGTAGGTCCGGCCGTCCCCGCCGCCAACGGCTCGGAAGCGGCCACCCTCACCCCTCTGCAAGGCCTGCGCCATGCCGATCCGCACGTTCACCACGGTCGGCACTGCTCCCGCCAAGGGCCGGCCTTGTCGAGGAATGCCTGCGGGGCGAGGGGATCGCGGATCAACAGCCCGTGACCACGATCGAGGCAGCGGTGACGGCACCGCCCGGCGTCCCCAATCGGCCCCGGAATACTGATCGACCCAGCCACGTGGCAGCCGGCAGCCCAGTGGCTCCGCCGCTGACGAATCTGGCCTCACCAACGACAGCGAAGAACCTGGTTATTCGCTCCCCTCACCCGGGCCATTGATCTACCGGTCCGATACATGGACCCGGAGGAATTTGAAGATCTCGTGAAGAAAGCAGCTCTTCTCACCTGGTCGACACCCTGGGATATGAAGATTTCATGAAGGAAACAGCTCACTCCCCCAGGAAATGCTGGGCGGTTTCGTAAAAAATCCGAGAACACCCTTGAGGGACGCTGAAGCTCCCCCGGGGGGTTCACCTCCCCCCGCACCGCGCGCAGGCCGAAGGATTCCACGGGTAGTGAGGGCAGCGGATCCGAGCTCCCACCGCACTCATCGGCGCGATACCGCAGGTCAGAGCCTCCCCGGGTCGGTCCCGATGAGTGGTGGCACGGGGAGGAAAGACAGCTAGCGGCGCCACCCCGCCGGAACGAATGTGCCCCAGGCGTGGTGGGCTACCGGCCGGTTTGCCGGCGACCGCGCGAGGCCGGCGCAAGCCTTTTCCCGGCACCACAGGGAATATGACCTTTTCGTTATCTAGGCGCTAGTGTCCTCTGCGTGCCGTTGGCTGATCTCATCGGCTTCCCCGGGTGCTTCGCCGAATTCTGCCGGCAGCCGGGGACCCCATCACAGAAATGACTTGGCAGAAGCGGGGGAACCATACCCGGTCCGCACCCGGACCTTGGGGTGAAGCCGCCGGAGCTGCAGGCTCGGCGGCCGGGTGCCTCCCACCCGAACCCGACAGCTCACCTCGTAGGCAAAAGGAGGACCCCTATTCATGGCTTTCTTCACGCGTAGCTCTGCCCGCCACCGCGCCCAGACCCCCTCGCACCTGGTGCGCACCACGACCCTGGCCGCCGCTGTCGGCGCGGCGGTGATCGGCTCCGTCGCCCCCGCTCAGGCCTATGCCGAAGCCCCCGCCACGTCCGGCACCGCATACTCGACCCCCGCGACCTCCCCGGCCCCGGCCGCTTCCCAGGCCCCCGTCACCGTGCAGGCGGCGAGCCTGCCGGCCGCTGGGGCGGCCACCTCGAGTCTGTCCCCCCAGTCCTCGGACATTTCCGAGATCTCCGCCACCTCCGCTGCGGCCGGCGGCCTTGTCGGCACCGCGATGCAGGGCGTCGGTACCGGCTACGTCTGGGGCGGCACGGACTTCGGCGCCTGGGACTGCTCCGGTTTCACCCAGTGGGTCTACGCCCAGCAGGGCATCGACCTCCCCCGCACCAGCCAGCAGCAGTGGGCGGCCGGCACCCCGACCACCGACCCGCAGCCCGGCGACCTCGTCGTCCAGAACGGCGGGGCCCACATCGGGATCTACCTCGGTGGCGGCAAGATGATCTCCGCGCTGAACCCCACCCAGGGCACCTTCGTGCACAGCGTGAATGCCATGCCGACGGTCGGCTACGTCACTTTTCGCTGAGCCAACACGCCGCCCGCCACGAATGCCGCTCGTGGCGGGCGGCGAGTGTGCCCCCCACCTGATCAGCATCCAGGATCGGTCGGTCAGAACCTGAGATGCCTGCATCAGGCCACCGCCGGGGAACACCCCGATTCGGCCCCCTGATGGGCCCGCTCTTGAAGGTTCAGTGAAGATCTACCGCCCAGCCCTCCCAGCCCGGAGAAAGCAACCACGGCGGGGCTACCGTGGACGGATCGGCCCGCCTCGACCCGAGGCTGAGCAGAGCAAACACCACGATGTGCAGGCCCAGCACGGGCTGCTGCGAAGGAGAGGTTCGTCATGACGTCGACGATCAAGCACCTGGCCGCCGGGACGGCCCTGGCGCTGGCCCTCAGCGGTGCCGGGGCGACCGCGGCGGTCGCGTCCCCGACGCACCAGCCCTCCTCCGCCTCCGCACAGACGGGCGCTGAGCGGCACATGAACCACGACCGCCATTTCGCCGTGATGATGGTCCCCCACCACCAGGGTGCCACCGACATGGCCGAGCTGGCCCTGCAGAAGTCCGAGCGTCCCGAGATCCGTGACCTGGCGGAGAAGATCATCGAGGCCCAGACCGAGGAGATCCAGCAGCTGGAAGCAGCGGCCCAGCGGCTGGCCGCCGAGAACACCCCGGGACACCACCACGGCCACGGCCACGGGCACGGCCATGGCGGCCATGGCGGCCATGGTCAGAGCATGAATGCCGACATGCAGGGCGCCATGATGGGCGAAATGGACGGCATGGACGGCATGAGCCTGGAAAAGTTGGCGAAACTGTCCGGGGATGATTTCGACAAGGCCTTCCTCGAAGAGATGATCGCCCACCACCAGGTGGCTCTCGAGATGGCCGAGATGGAGCTGCAGATGGGCACCGACCCAGAGCTGCGAGCCATGGCGGAGAAGATGATCGAGGACCAGCAGGCGGAGATCGAGCTCATGCAGGGCTGGTTGGAGGAGTGGTTCGCGGCCTGATCCAGGACCACGAACTGAGCCCCCACCGGCTGGAACGGGCCGACACCGGGACGTCATGATCCCCGTCGACCCGTTCCAGCCAGTCCAGTGCGGTGATCCCCGACGCGGCACCCGATGGGCGCGCGCCCTTCGCACAGTCAGCAGCACCCCAAACGGTCACCGACCAACCGTAGGTTCGCCAGCGCCGCGTCCTCTTGCCTCAGGACACGGACCCCCTCGCCTGGGGTCTTGCTCCTCCAGCGCGCGCACCGTCACCGAGATGGCCGAGACCACCGGAGTCCCCTCGCTCGGTGGTGGTGGCCGGGTCCCGACCGTGTTGCGTCTGTCCGGGCTCGTGAAGGGGCGACACGCGATCTTCTCCGTGCCTGATAACCCTCTCATCCGCCCGGGGCAAGGGATCGTTAGCCACAGCCACCACCGGTTCACCGGTGAGCCCGGCCACGTCGAGTCCACCCCCCCCCTGTTCCGTTCCGGAGGCCTCAGACACGGTCGCCCTGGGACGCTGGGGCTCGCAGCACAGTCTTCATGTCACAGCGATCAGTACCGGGAGGACAGATGACGGATCCGCTCACCGGACGTGTTCTGGTGGTCGACGACGAGGTCGACCTTGCGCAGCTGGTCGCGGACTATCTGCGCAAGGCCGGGCTGGAGGTCGTGATGCGCCACGACGGCACCCAGGCGGTGGCCGCGGTGCGGGAGTACACCCCCAACGTGCTCGTGCTGGATCTGGGGCTACCGGGGATCGGGGGATCGAGGTGTGCCGTCAGGTGCGGACCTTCTCGGACTGCCACGTGCTGATGCTCACCGCCCGGGATGATGAGGTCGACAAGATCGTGGGCCTGTCGGTCGGTGCCGACGACTACGTGACCAAACCGTTCAGCCCGCGCGAACTCGTGGCGCGGGTCCAGGCCATGCTGCGCCGGGCCCGCACGGGAAGTGTTGAATCCACTACAGCCTTACCGCACGGACAGCAGGCACTGGTGATCGGGAAACTGGTGGTGGATGGGGACTCCCGCCAAGTGCACCTGGCCGGGGAACCGGTGGCGTTGACCCGGATCGAGTTCGACCTGCTCCTGTGCCTGGCTGCCCGCCCGCAACTGGTGCTCTCGCGCCGGCAGCTGGTGGAGCTGGTCTGGGACACCACCTGGACCGGGGACGAACACCTGGTGGACGTGCACATCGGACGGATCCGCAAGAAACTCGGCGACGAAGCCACCAGGCCGACATTCATCCACACGATCCGCGGGATCGGCTACCGGATGGGCACCGGGCGATGAGCACCACCGTCTCCGACCGGACCCGGGCCTGGTCTTGGTCCTGGAGCCCGTTGACAATGCGATTGATGCTGGCCCAGACCGCGGTGCTGGCCATCGGGCTGATCATCGTGGTGATCACCGCGGTGCTGGTCGGGCCGAGCATGTTCTATCACGAGCTCGTCGAGACCGGCCACGCCGATGCGGCCACCGGACTGGTGCACCTGGAGGACGCCTTCCGCTCGGTGAGCCTCACCGCCCTGACCATCGGCGGGCTACCGGCGCTCTACATCGCCGGGATGCTCACCTTCTACCTCTACCGCACGATCGGGCGGTCCCTGACCTCCTTCAGCACCGCCGCCCAGGAGGTGGCTGCCGGCAACTACGACGTGCGTGTCACCTCCACCAGCCTGGGCCCGGAATTCGACTCCCTGGCCGGGTCTTTCAACGACATGGCCGCCAGGCTCGACGCCGTGGACACCACCCGGCGCCAGATGCTGGCCGATCTGGCGCACGAGATGCGCACCCCCCTGGCCAGTCTCAAAGGACATCTGGAGGGCATCGAGGACGGAGTGGTCGAGTGGGATGAACGGACCACCGGCATCCTCTACGCCCAGATCGCCCGGCTGGAACGACTGGCCCGCGACATTCGCCACCTCACCGCCGCCGAGGAAGGCATGACCCACCTGCAGCTGACCCTCCAGGACCCGGGCCAGCTGGCAGCCCAGGCGGCCGCGGCCGTCCAGCAAGACGCCGCCGCTCAGAACATCTCAGTGACCGCCATCAACACCGGCATGGAGGTCACACCAGTGCTGGTCGACCGGGAACGGATGGGACAAGTGTTGGGCAACCTGCTGGAGAACGCACTGCGCCACACCCCATCCGGCGGCGCCGTCACCGTGCGCACCGATCACACCCCGGAAGCGGTCACCCTCACCGTCGCCGACACAGGGGAAGGTATCGACCCCCAGCACCTCCCGCACGTCTTCGCACGCTTCTACCGCGCCCACCCCGGCCGGGAAGCCCACCGCGGCGGCTCCGGCCTGGGACTGGCCATCAGCAAATCCCTCGTCGAAGCCCAGGGCGGGACCCTGGAGGCAACCAGCGGCGGACCCGGACGCGGGACCAGCTTCCGGATCCGCCTGCCCCGCCACACACCCCCGGACTGACCCCAGCACTACCACCAGACCGTGCTGTGACGGCGGCGGGCCGTGCCCGCCGCAGAGAGCACGTCTGCTGCGGCGGGCACGGCCCGTCATGTCGTGGCTACCGGCACACCCTATCCGTGGCTGTCCTTGGCCGGCCGGCCCAGCACCAGCCGGCGGGTGCCTTTCACGCTGGTGCTGACCACCTTCTCCAGCGGTCCCTGCCCCAGGCTCCGGTGCCAAGCCACCGCGAACAGCGCCGCCACCGCCAGGTGGACCATGAACCACAGGTAGGGCAGCTCGTAGTGGGCCTCGAAGGACAGTGCCACCAAGTGGACGGTGTAGAGGGTCAAGGTCATCACGCCCATCGCCGACAGCGGCAACAACCATGCCCCGATCTTCGGGCCGATCAGCAGGAAGACGCCCAGCACCGCCAGGCTCACCCCAAGGCTGGCCGCGATCGCCAGCGGGGTGTTGGTGTGCGGGGTGGCGACCGCCAACCACCACACGGTCTCCGTGGGCAACGAGTCCGGCCCCCAGACCAGCACATCCTCCAGCTCGTGCTCGCCCATCGAGGAGGCATCCAGCAGCCGCTGGTAACCACCCAAGGCATAGAGCAGGACATAGGAAGTGGTCTGGGCGAAGATCGCCAGCCCCACGCCCACCACCACCAGTCGAGCCTGAACCTCCGTCTTGCGCAGATTCAACCGCCCCAACCCCAACCCGACCAGCAGATAGGTCATGTACGGCAGGGCCGGATAGGTCCCGGTCAGCCGCAGCTGGGAGGCCGTGGCACCGGGCTGCGTGAGCAGATCCGTGAAAGTGGGGTTGTAGGAGACAAATTCGGGCAACCCATCCTGGAGCCCCTGCATCAGCATCGGAGACACCACCCCGAAAAGCACTGCGGAGATGAACAGGGCCTTCGGGCCTGCGTGCAGGAACGGAATCGCCAGCAGGAAGAACACCCCGTAGTAGATCAGGATGTTGTAGGCGGGCGGATCCTCCGACATCAGCGTCCCGATCCACAACCCCACGATCGCGATCAGCACCGCGCGCACCACCAGACCGATCCGGTCAGCGGTCATCGTCCTACCCTCGTGCGGGTGCCGCCCCCCGGAAGTCAGTGCCAACCCCACCCCTGCCAGCAGAGCGAACAGGGCCGCTGAGTCCCCCGAGAACAGCCGCCACGACCAGCTCGCTTCCCCGGTCTCCTCGTTCCAAGCCGGCAGCAGATGAATGGCCATCAGCCCGATCAGCGCCAGCCCGCGAGCCGCATCGATCCCCACCAACCGGCGCGTGGGCCTTACCACCGCGTCTCCAAGACCCGCCGACAAGTGCCCTCCCATCCTCGCTCCAGTACTCATCATTCCCCCTGTTGACTACAAGGTCCCGGTGCATCCAGGACCGTCTGTTCCCAGGGTGGACACCTCATTTGGAGTCCCCGTCGCGGGATTCTCAAGGTTCCATGAAGACTCCAGAGTCCATGGGCGACGCAGGAGCTCCTCCGTGCGACCGAAGCACGAAACGAGGAAAGGGAAACCCAGCACAGGATCCGCGAGGTAACCCAGGGTCCGCTGGGACCCTTGATCCGAGCCAGGCCACCCCTTCACGTTAAAGACGGGTGCCCCAGCCCTGGGGAGGAATACTGGGGCACCCGAATGTCCGTGCACGAACGGATGAGAACGGGGTGTTCTCACTGGCAAACTATGCCCTCAGTGACCCAGAAAAACAGGACGTAGAGCACCCAGGAGAGCAAGCTTCAGGGAATCTTCATGTCGTCTTGAGGGAAGCTCCACAATCGACTTCACATCCCGTCGTCACCCTTGAACTGCCACAGGATCCGCGTCGATGAGCGACCCACGAACAGCTCCTTCAAGTGCCGAAAGAGTCTTAACTCATGGCGGGCGGGAGCTCTCGGATTCGTCGGTACAGGGTGGCTCGCGACATCCCCATATCCCGGGCTACTTGGGTCGCAGGCTCACCGCCCTGGATCAACCGGAGGGCACTGCGGATCTGGCTGTCTGTGAAGGTTGGACGTCGCCCGCCCAGGTCCTTGCCGGCGGCCCGACGCTTGGCCACCGAGTCGGTGTTCCGCTCCCGCTTGATCTCCAACTCCATTTGGGCAAGGGCGGCCATCACGGTGAACACCATCGAGCCCATTGGGGTGTGGGTATCCACGTCTCCCCCACCCAAGTTCAACACCCGCAACCCGGCGCCTCTCCCCCGCAGCGCTTCGGCGAAGGCCAGCATGTTCTGGGTGGAGCGCCCCAGACGGTCCAGGGTCGTGACGACTAACGTGTCGCCCTCCTCGAGAGCAGCCACGGCCCTGTCGAACTGCGGCCGCGAAGCATGAGCTCCAGACACTCCATGATCGACATAGAGGTCATCGCGACGCACTCCAGCAGCCAGCAGATCAGACACTTGACGGTCCGCATCCTGCAGCCGCGTCGATACGCGCCCGTACCCAATCAACTTACCCACGTCAACCCCAATGTGTCTCGCAACCAACGTCCAGTACACGATTCTAGGCGCACAGATAAAGCACATAGTTGCAAGACTTGCCGGACCGCGGAAACCCGTACAGATCTGGGACCACAAAAATCCACCGACGAGACGTCTCGCATCCCTGCCTTCAGAGACACCAGCAATGAGCCGAGCATGACTCTCCAGTAAATACGTGCAATGGTTGCGATGAAGTTCACTGTTATCGGCTACAAGTCATAGGGGGAACGATGCCGTTCGAGGTGTTCGATAAGAGGATGATTCCGCTGGCCAAGGCGCCGAGCGTGACCATCCAAAAGCGTGGGGTGATCTCACTCAACAAGGCTGCCCACGACCTGATGGACAACGCCGAGACGGTGGAACTTCTCTACGACCGTGATCGCCAGGTCATGGCATTACGCGCCATCGATAATTCCTCTCCGCATGCCTATGCAGTCCGGAACGGCTCCAAGCGCGGGCCCGGGCAGGCAATCATCTCGGCTACCGCGTTCACCGCCCACTACGGCATCGACACCACCGCCACCAGGCGATGGAAGCCGTTCGTGGAGGACGGCATGCTCTGCGTTGACCTCACCACCGGGGGCACCGTAATCACTGGCAACCGCACCAAGCCGATGAATTCGGTGGAGGCTGCAGAACCAGCGGAAGCACTGGTCGACGATGTGACCCCTGACCTGTCCGCCGACGACGACTTCGACCACCCCTGACCCACTCCCCCACCCGGATATCGGGCTCTTCAGAGTTGAGTGTGGGCGCGCCGGTGGTGCGGGGTAGCTGGGGATAGACGTCGAGGTCCTCGATGATGAGCGGACTCTTACCTCTGCTCGCACCAAGGACCTCGACAATGCTTAACCATAGTTGCGTATGCCCTGACGCGCTCGATCGCTGCGACCGATGCGATCTCCTCCTCGACTTCCCCGGCCTCCACCTGGTCTCGGTCACGCAGGCTCCCTCGGGCCTGGTGCTCGAGGTGGAGTCCTGCGTTCCGGTCCAAGGCTGTCCCGGCTGCGGAGTCATCGCTACTGGTCACGGCCGTGTGGTGGTCGAGGTGATTGATGCGCCCTGGGCGGGTCGGCCGGTGCGGGTCCGATGGCGCAAGCGCCGCTGGATCTGTCACGAGGACGTTTGCGCGGTGGTCTCGTTCGTCGAGCAGGACCCGGAGGTCTGTGCGCCGCGCGGTCTGCTGAGCACACGCGCGATCCGGTGGTCCATCGGTCAGCTCCGGCGCGAGGGAGCGACGATCCAGGGCCTGGCCCGGCAGCTCGGCACGACCTGGAACACCCTCTGGACTCAGGTCCGCCCCGTCCTGGCCACGGCCGCTGACGACCCGGTCCGGTTCGAGAACGTGCAGGTCCTGGGCGTGGACGAACACATCTGGCATCACCGCGACCCCCGCCGGCGCGGTCCGAAAGAGCTCACCGGGATGGTCGACCTGACCCGCGGACCCCACCCCACCGCCAGGCTCCTCGACCTCGTCCCCGGCCGATCCGGCAAGGCCTACCGCGACTGGCTGGACGAGCGGGGCGAAGGGTTCCGGAAGCGGGTCGAGATCGCGACGTTGGACCCGTTCCAGGGATACAAGAACGCGATCGATGACCAACTCGAGGACGCCACCTGCGTGCTGGATGCGTTCCACATCGTCAAGCTCGCCGGCGCGGCAGTCGATGACGTCCGCCGCCGGATCCAACAGGAGACCCTCGGCCACCGAGGCCGCAAGGGCGACCCCCTCTACGGCATCCGCCATGTTCTCCGCGCCGGGCGAGAACGCCTCACGTCTCGCCAGCAGACTCGCCTGGAAGCTGCGTTCACGGCCCATCCCGATCACATCGCTGTCGAAGTCGCCTATCGCTGCGCTCAGGACCTTCGGGACGTGTTCCACCAGCCCACGCCTGCACGAGGACGCCAGCTTGCCGAAAAACTCATCGCCTCGCTGACGACCTGCCCGATTCCCGAGATCGCCAGGCTCGGAAAGACCCTGAGACGATGGAAGACCGCGTTCCTGGCCTACTTCGACACCGACGGCGCGAGCAACGGTGGTACCGAGGCCATCAACGGGATCATCGAACTCGGCCGCCGCATCGTCCGCGGCTTCCGCAACTTCGAGCACTACCGCCTCCGCATGCTCCTCATCACCGGTGGACTCGACGCCTCACCCCACACTCAACTCTGAAGAGCCTATCGGGCTCTTCAGAGTTGAGTGTGGGCGCGCCGGTCGAGACGCCCCGGGAACCACCGGCGGTGCTGCCGTCGGGGGTGGACTCGGCCTCGCTGAGGGCGCCCACGCTGGTCTTGCTGCTGCCGAGGCTGTGGTGAGAGGGGTTGCCGGTTCTCATGCCGCCTCGGCCACCGTGTCCTCGAGGAGGGTCTCGAGCACGGAGCGGTCCGCGATCCCGAGGATCCGGGCGGCGACCCGGCCCTCGGCGTCGAGCACCAGCGTGGTGGGCACGGCCTGCGAGGGCACGTACGCGCTCAGGGCCATCAGCACGCCCCCGTCCTTGTCCCGGAAGGAGGGGTAGGGGATCTCGAAGGTGCGCTCGAACGCCTCGGCGGTGGGGCGCTCGTCGCGCAGGTTCACCCCGTAGAACGCGGCCTGCCCGTCGAAGCGCTGGGCGAGCTCCTTGAGGTCCGGGGCCTCCACCCGGCACGGGGCACAGCCCGCGTACCAGAAGTTCAACAGCGCGGGCCTCCCGCGCAGGTCCTCGGCGGAGAGCTCGGTGCCGTCGAAGAGGGTGCCGGTGAACTGCACGGGCTCGCCCCGCTCCCCCGCCGGGTACTCCGAGACGGTGCCGTCCCCGGCGATGTAGCCCTTCTGGTCCCCGGAGTTCGCCTGCTGGGCCAGCGAGTCCTCCTCGGCGCACCCTGTGAGGGCGAGCCCCAGGACCCCGAGGCCGGCCAGCGAGAGGACGCGGCGGCGGGACGGGGCGGCGCAGGGCGTGGGGCGGGAAGTCATGGGCGTTTCACCTGAGGATCGGAATATGTTGGGGCAACGGGGGCGGTGCCGGTCCCTGCCCTGATGGGCAGACAGATCGAGGGGCCTTGGAGCGCACCGTGGCGGGCTGACGATGGATCCGGGGAGGTCACCCAGCCTTGACGGGCCGGGGCCTCGGCACGCTCAGGGCTTGAGGCCACTCCGTTGCCGGAGCTGATCATGCGGCCACGGCCAGGACCGGCTCCGGCGCGATTTCTCCATCGGGCCAGTCGCACCACCACCCATCGAAGTACTATGACGGATAGTAACCGCTCTGGGGGTGGATTTCACCTCCGGTGCACCCCCTGCAGGAGAGCCAGCTCCGCCGATCCCCCGGTCACCGTGCTGGTGGCGTTGTGCGGCGAACCACCGATACCGCAGGCAGCAAAAGGTTTCTTCCTGTGGGGCTCACCGGTGGCCACCTGGATTCTTCACCTCTTCGGTCGTGGCTCTGCTCACGTGGGGGCTACGCCGGACTTGCCGCGCACGACGGCGCCATGGGCCACCGGATCCCACAGCAGGTATCGCCAGCTATCCGACCCCGGGGACGCGAGGCCCACGCGGGCCGGACGGCCTTTCGGGCCCCGATGGGCCCGCGGCCACCTGTGCTGTCTCCGGCGGCGGTCACGACAGAGATGCCGACATGACCTCCCCGGTGGCCTCGGACCACAGGCTGTTGACGCCCTGGTGAACCCCAGAACGTGGGCTTGTGGGGTGAGGAGGGGGAGGGGTACCGGCACCCAGGGCCCGATCCCCGGTGCGGCCCTACTATGGGGCATAGGAATTGTGGGGAAACGGCGGCGCAAGACGTGGGAAGGAGACCTCCGTGCACCATCTGGGACACCTGGAGTCGGCGATCATGGAACGGATGTGGTCGCGGTCCGCGCCGGCCTCCGTCCGGGAGATCCTGGTGGACCTGCAGCGTGATCGAGATCTGGCCTACATGACCGTGAAGACCGTCATGGACACCTTGCATCGCAAGGGTTTGTTGAGCAGGGAGCCCGACGGGCGCGCATTCCGCTACCGACCCACCCAGACGCGTGAGCAGTACACCGCCTCGCACATGGGGGAGGTCCTGGCCAGTGGCAGCGACCGGCGGGCCACCCTGCTGCACTTCCTGGAGCAGATTCCGGCCGAGGACCTCGCGCAGCTGCGCGAGGCATTGGATCAGGCGGCAGGACCCCAGACGGGGACCGCCCAGTGACAGCCCCGGTGCTGCTGATCGCCTTCGCCGTACTGGCCACCCTGGCGGGCCCGCGGCTGGGGCGCAGGGGCTGGGTCGACCGCTCACCCCGGCTGGGAATCCTGGCCTGGCAGGCGCTGACGGTCTCGATCGTGGTGAGTGTGATCCTGACCGGTGTGTCTTTGGCTCTGCCGGTGATGCCGGCCATCGGAGGATTGGCGGACTTCCTGCAGGCCTGCGCGGTGGTGCTGCGCGCCCAGTACTCCACTCCCGGTGGGGCAGCGGTCAGCACGGCAGGAGCAATCCTGGCGTTCGTGCTCGGGGGCCGGGTGCTCTGCTGCCTGAGCTCCGAGGTGATGTCCGCCCGGCGGGAGCAGAGGAAGCATCTAGAGTCCCTGTCGCTGGTCTCCCGCCGTGACCCGGTCACCGGTGTGCTGGTGGTCGACCATGCGGTGCCGGCCGCCTACTGCCTGCCCGGGCGCCGCCGCGACATTGTCTTCACCACCGCAGCCCTGCACGCCCTGGACGCCCAGCAGCGTCAGGCGGTGTTGCGTCATGAGGTGGCGCACCTGCACGGGCGCCACCATCTGGTCCTGGCCGGTGCCCAGGCTTTGGTGCGGGCCTTTCCCCGGATCCCCGTCTTCGCCGTAGCGCGAGCGGAGCTGGGCCGGCTGGTGGAACTCACCGCCGATGACCGGGCAGCCGCCGGCAACGACAGCAGGCTCACCGTGGCCAGTGCCCTGGTGCAACTGGCCGAGGCCAGACACGCTCCGACCTCGGCCCTGGCTGCCAGCGGCACCGCCACACTGATGCGGGTGCGCCGGCTGGCGGCACCGGCCGCCCCGCTGCACCGGGCCCGGGTGGCGCTGACGGTGGCCGCGGCCACCGTCATGCTGGCCCTGCCGGTGGCCGTTGCCGCCACCCCGGCCCTGGCCACGGTCCAAGCACAGACCTGCCCGGTGGAGTTCCCCCCGGGCGGCTGAGCCGCACGGCCGGTCCACCCCCAGCGCAGGGGGCGGGGAACGAGTCGGTGAGGAGAACGCCATGGTCGTGGGGGCGAGGGCGTTGACCTCGGTGTCCACCGCCAGCCACAGCCTGCATCCGTGCGGGTGCTGCCCCTTCACCCCCAGCGCCCGAGCCTCGGTCCTGGAGTGCTGGGCGCGCCGCCGAGGAACCAGCGACCACCGCGGCCACCCGGGTCAGGCCGCTGCCTCCATAGGGAGGATTGCCACGCCGGGTAAGGAGATCAGACGTTTCACGTTCAGCAGAGGCAGCGCAACCGACGACGTGCGTCCTCGCATGGAGCGAGTGGGCTTCACGGCGATGCACGGAGACCGGCAGGTACGGGTCGCTGTGCCCACGGGTGTGCTGCCAGCACACACCAGGACTGGTGTTGGTGCAGGTAGAGGGGGCGGAGAAGGGCGGGACGTTTTGAACTCGGTGTCTCAACACGTCTACTATGTTTCTTAGTATTGTGTGCCTCCCGGCAACCAGGCAGAAGGAGCCCGTCCGTGTTCGCCGCTTCGGTTTCGACGTCGGTCACCGACGGTATCCGCCGTAGGAGCCGTCACCTGTTCCCTGTCATGGGCCGTCCTGTTCCCGGGGCTGGGGTCCAGCCGTGCGGGCATGGCGCGGATCTGCAGGCTAATGCTGGAGGGCACCGGCGGGCAGAGAGCTGAGACCCTCCGCCTCGCAGGCGCCTCAACAGGCCCGATGGCTCCGTTCCCCCTTTTTTCAGGAAAGCGACCTCATGATCTGCAATGCCCACATCGCCGGCGGCCGAAAAGCCCGCACCGCCGCGGTCCTCGCCGTCACTGCTCTGCTCGTCACCGCCTGCGCCCCCCAGGACAATGCCTCCGGGGCGGTGGGGTCCTCGACCGGGGCGGGGAACCCGTTCGGTCACGTCCACGGTCTGGCGGTGGACCCGGGCACCGATCAGCTGCTGGTGGCCACCCATAACGGGTTGTTCCAACTCGGTGGGGAGTCCCCGGAAAAGATCGGGGAGACCACCGATTTGATGGGCTTCGCCGTCGGCGCCGGCCGGTACTACGCCTCTGGGCACCCTGGGCCGGGCTCGAATCTACCCAATCCGCTGGGGTTGGTGGAGTCCACCGACGGCGGGCAGAGCTGGCAGGAGCTCTCCCGCCAGGGCGAGTCCGACTTCCACGCCATGACCGTCTCCTCCGAAGGGGTCATCGGCTTCGACGGCGCCCTGCGCAGGACCGCCGACGGGACGCAATGGTCTGAGGCCAGCGACCAGGTCCAGCCGGCCCATCTCGCCGCCTCCGCGGACGGACCGGTGGTGCTGGCCACCACCGAAGAGGGCGTGCAGCGCTCCACCGACGGCGGAGACACCTGGGAACTGCCCGATAAGGCCCCCGTCCTGCAGGTCACCGCCTTCGCCGATGTCGACACGGCCGTGGGAGTGGCCCCGGACGGGACGGTGCAGCTGAGCCGCGACGGCGGGGTGAGCTGGGAGACGGCCGGGGGCGCCACTGCCCAGCCCTCCGCGGTGGCCGCCAGCACGGAGGGGGAGGACGGGTTGCGGATCTGGGTGGCCACCGAGAAGGGCATCGAGTTCTCCGACGACGCCGGGGCCACCTTCTCCACCACCATCCCGGCAGGACAGTAAGCTCCGCATGACGTATCTGCGCATCACCGGCTGCGCCCGTGAGCAGAGGCGCGGGCGGGTGGGATCATGAGCATCGGGGAATTTTTCGCCCAGAACGTCCAGTCCGGGGCCCTGCTGGTAGCCATTCCCTTGGCCGTCATCGCCGGGATCGTCTCCTTCATCTCCCCGTGCATCCTGCCCCTGGTGCCGGGGTATCTGGGCTACGTCTCCGGGCTCACCGACCCGACCGCTGCCGGCAACCGGTCCAGGGTGCTCACCGGGGTGGGGTTGTTCATCCTGGGTTTCGCCGCCGTGTTCACCCTCTACGGCGCCGCGTTCGGGGTCATCGGCGGGTGGTTGGTGCAGTGGCAGGACCTGATGATCCGCACCCTCGGGGCGTTCGTCATCGGCATGGGCCTGGTGCTGATCGGGCGGCTGTCTTTCCTGCAGCGCACCGTGAAACTGTCCTGGCAACCACGCAGGGGCCTGGCCGGGTCCCCGCTGCTGGGGGTGGTCTTCGGCCTGGGCTGGACCCCGTGCATGGGCCCGACCCTCAGTGCGGTGCTGGCGCTGAGCACCACCACCGGCACCGCCTGGCGCGGAGCCCTGCTGGGTTTCGTCTACTGCCTGGGGCTGGGCATCCCCTTCGTCCTGGTGGCCCTGGGCGTGAACTGGGTCTCGGCCACCCTGTCCTTCATCCGTCGGCACCTGCGCCTGGTCAACATCGCCGGTGGCTCCCTGCTGGTCCTGGTGGGGGTGCTGATGGTCTCCGGGATCTGGACAGCATGGATCTACCAGCTGCAGAACCTCTCCGGCACCTACCTCACCCCCGTCTGAGGCCAGGAACGGGGCCTGCCGGTGCAGATGTGACGTGCCGGGCCGGTGAATACATGGGTCCGCCTATCACCCACACGTTGACCACCCCACCCACCCACCCACCCAGTCACTACGCAACCACCAAGGAGTACACATGGCGAAGATCTACCACGACGTCACCGAGCTCGTGGGCCGGACCCCGCTCGTCCGCCTCAACCGGCTGGACGAGGGCCTGCCCGGCAACGTCGCCGTGAAGCTGGAGTTCTACAACCCCGCGAACTCGGTGAAGGACCGCATCGGCGTGTCGATCATCGACGCCGCCGAGAAGTCCGGCCAGCTCCGCCCGGGCGGCACGATCGTCGAGGGCACCTCCGGCAACACCGGCATCGCCCTGGCCATGGTCGGCGCCGCCCGCGGCTACAAGGTCATCCTGACCATGCCCGAGACCATGTCCACGGAGCGCCGCGTCATGCTGCGCGCCTACGGCGCCGAGATCGTCCTGACCCCCGGCGCGGAGGGCATGCGCGGCGCGGTCGAGAAGGCCCAGGAGATCGTGGACGCCTCCGACAACGCCGTCCTGGCGAGCCAGTTCGCCAACGAGGCCAACCCCGCGGTCCACTACGCGACCACCGGCCCCGAGATCTGGGAGGACACCGACGGCAAGGTCGACGTGTTCGTCTCCGGCGTGGGCACCGGCGGCACCATCACCGGCGCCGGCCGCTACCTGCGGGAGCAGAAGCCGGACGTCCGGCTCATCGTCGTCGAGCCGGCCGACTCCCCCCTGCTGACCCAGGGCAAGGCCGGCCCGCACAAGATCCAGGGCCTCGGGGCGAACTTCATCCCCGCGATCCTCGACCGGGAGATCTACGACGACGTCTACGACGTGACGGTCGAGGACTCCGTGCGCACGGCCCGCGAGCTGGGCACCAAGGAGGGCATCCTCGGCGGGATCTCCTCCGGCGCGATCGTCTGGGCCGCACTGCAGGAGGCGGCCAAGGAGGAGAACCGGGACAAGCTGATCGTCGCGGTCGTGTGCGACTTCGGGGAGCGCTACATCTCCACGCTGCTCTACGAGGACATCCGCATCTGAGCCGTCGCACGGCTCACCACGACGGCGCAGCACACCAGCCGTCTTGATGGTGTGGCCTCCCGACGCGTGTGTGGGAGATGATGGCGGCCCTGGTGTCCGCGTTCCCTGCACGCCCGGGTCGTGCCCCCGAGGGGAGTCCGGGATGTCAGCGCTGCTGGGCGTGACGGCCACTCCGGGCACGGGTGCTCAGCATGCCACCCTGGCCCTGCGGGTCACCGACGTGCGGCCGCGGTAGGGGTGGCCGCCCGGACCGACGTGCATATCAGCACCGGTGAGCACCCCCTGACGGGAAGAGAGGGTCCCGTCCCACCGACGTCCACGGAAGAGCGCCGGGAACGGTTGTCCGCCTTCGCAGGAGACAGTCCCGTTCCTGAAGCCCGGACGGAGCACAGCCACGGCACCCCTTTACGGAGGGCCTGGGCGAGTCCGGGGCCTCACCGGGGCTTTGGACTTGTCCGCCGCAAAGGTAGGGCAACGATGTGTGGTTGCTGCGCTCGAAGGAGTTTTCGGCTCCGGACTGGGTGCGCTCGGTCCTGTGGGGTCATCGTGGCATCGGGGAGGGCCTGCGACCAGAGGAGCCGGCCATGAGCGTGATGCAGCCATCGGTCAGGACGGACCTCAACAGAGACCGGGGCATCGAGGGCCTGGTTGCTGCTGGGGTGTTTTTGGGCAGGGGGCACATTCCAACCCACGACCCAGCGACCAGGGGGTGGCGTGGTGGTGGGTGCGCGATGGGCACCTGGCCTGATGGGCAACAGAGGCTCCGGGGTCATACGCAGGCCAGCGCCTCGGGCCTATCCTGTGATGCTCACGGGTTGCCGACACCGCCCCGCTCCATGTCGGGGAATGCCGTGCTGCCGCTTTGGACGCCGGTGACACCCCGGGCACGCCCTGTCATGTCCCTTCGCCGGCCGCGGTTTCCCTCTCCCGACACACCTTGACAGCTTTACCCTCCCGGGGTATATCTGTACTTGTACAGATACCCCCTAGGGGTAACCAGTTGAAAGGGCGAAACCATGGCGACCACTCAGTTCCAGGTGACCGGGATGACCTGCGGGCACTGCGAGATGTCGGTGCGCGAGGAGGTCCAGGAGGTTGCAGGCGTGACAGGTGTTCAGGTCAGCCACCAGACGGGTCAGCTGTCTGTCACCAGCGCCGAGCCGGTGGACAAGGCGGCGGTCATCGCCGCGGTCGAGGAAGCCGGCTACCAGGTCGTGCGGTCGGCGTGAACGCCGCCGGACGACTGGGGGCGTATGCGACGGGGCTGGCGGTGATCTTCGCCGCATCCTTCGCCGCGGCCGGGGCCGTAGTGCCCGAGGAGACGGTGGCGGATTGGACACAACAGGCGCAAGAAGCCGTGAAAAACCATCCCGCCGACCCCGGGCGCACCCCAGCTCAAGATCCTGCCGATACCGCGGCCGATGGCCACGACGATCACTGACCCACCACTGACCTATCGCTGAGACAGTTGCGGCCGGACCGGTGGCGCTCATCTCGGGAGAAAGAAGCACCCCATGCCGGCACCTTCAACCCCGCAACAGGCCCTGGGCACCGACCTCGAGCTTGAGCTCAGCGGGATGACCTGCGCCTCGTGCGCCAATCGGATCGAGCGCAAGCTCAACAAGCTCGACGGTGTCACCGCCACGGTCAACTACGCCACGGAGAAGGCCCGCGTCAGTGCTCCGGCCGGCTATGATCCGCAGGCGCTGATCACCGCGGTGGAGAGTGCTGGGTACTCGGCCCAGCTGCCCCCACCCGCCCAGGGGCCCGGGGGCGGTACTGCCGATGACGGTGTGGACCGCCGCGACCTGGAGCTGCTGTCTTTGCGCCACCGGTTGATCGGTGCGGTGGTGCTGTCGGTTCCGGTGATCGCGATGGCGATGATCCCCGCGTGGCAGTTCCCCTACTGGCAGTGGCTGTCCCTGGTCCTGGCCGCCCCGGTGATCGTCTGGGCCGGGTGGCCCTTCCACAAGGCTGCGTTCACCAACCTGCGCCATGGTGCGGCGACCATGGACACCTTGATCTCGATGGGCACCACCGCGGCGTTCCTGTGGTCGCTCTACACCCTGTTCTTCGGCACCGCCGGCACCCCGGGCATGACCCACCCCTTCGAGCTGTCGGTGGCCCCCACGGACGGGGCGGGGAACATCTACCTGGAGGTCGCCGCCGGGGTGATCCTGTTCATCCTGGGGGGCCGGTACTTCGAGAAGCGCTCCAAGCGCCAGGCCGGGGCCGCCCTGCGCGCCCTACTGGAATTGGGCGCCAAGGACGTGGCCGTGCTGCGCGACGGGGTGGAGACCCGCATCCCCACCGACCACCTGGCCGTGGGGGATGAGTTCGTGGTCCGGCCCGGGGAGAAGATCGCCACCGACGGTGTGGTCCTCAGCGGGGTCAGTGCGGTGGACGCCTCGATGCTCACCGGTGAGTCCGTGCCCGTGGAGGTCGAGGCCGGTGATACGGTCACCGGGGCCACCGTCAACGCCGGTGGCCGGCTCGTTATCCGAGCCACCCGGGTGGGTTCGGACACCCAACTGGCCCGGATGGCCCAGCTGGTGGAGAACGCCCAGTCCGGCAAGGCCGAGGTCCAGCGGTTGGCAGACCGGATCTCCGGGGTGTTCGTGCCCGTCGTCATCGCCGTCGCCGTGGCCACCCTGGCCGCCTGGCTCGGTGCCGGGTTCCCGGTCACGGCCGCGTTCACCGCCGCGGTGGCGGTGCTGATCATCGCCTGCCCGTGCGCCCTGGGCCTGGCCACCCCCACCGCGCTGCTGGTGGGCACCGGCCGCGGTGCGCAGCTGGGCATCCTGATCAAGGGCCCCGAGGTGCTGGAGTCCACCCGCCGCATCGACACGATCGTCCTGGACAAGACCGGCACCGTCACCACCGGCACGATGACCTTGCAGGGCGTGCACACCGCGCCCGGCACCGAGGAGACCGTGGTGCTGCGCCTGGCCGGGGCGCTCGAGCACGCCTCCGAGCACCCCATCGCCCAGGCCATCGCCCGCGGCGCCTCACATCAGGTCGGTGTCCTGCCGACCGTGGAATCGTTCCAAAATCTTGCCGGGCGTGGGGTGCAGGGAATCGTCGAGGGGCATCTGGTGGCCGTGGGCCGCGAATCCCTGCTCGCCGAGTGGTCGCTGACCCTGCCCGCGGACCTCTCAGCCGCCAAGGCGGCCGCTGAGGCCGCCGGGCGGACCGCCGTGGTCGTGGCCTGGGACGGGGAAGTCCGCGGGGTGCTGGTGGTCGCCGATGCGATCAAGGACACCAGTGCTGAGGCCATCGCCTCCTTCCGCGCCCTGGGCCTGACCCCGGTGCTGCTCACCGGTGACAACCAGGCCGCGGCCGCCCAGGTCGCCGCTCAGGTCGGCATCGATCAGGTCATCGCTGAGGTGCTGCCCGAGGACAAGGTCCGTGTCGTCACCGAGCTGCAGGCGAAGGGCAAGGTCGTGGCCATGGTCGGTGACGGGGTCAACGACGCCGCGGCCCTGGCCCAGGCCGATCTGGGTCTGGCCATGGGCACCGGCACCGACGCCGCGATCCAGGCCGCCGACCTGACCTTGGTGCGCGGGGACCTGCGCGCGGCCGCCGATGCGATCCGCCTGGCCCGCAAGACCCTGGCCACGATCAAGACCAACCTGTTCTGGGCTTTCGCCTACAACGTGGCCGCGATCCCGCTGGCCGCTCTCGGTCTGCTCAACCCGATGCTCGCCGGAGCCGCGATGGCCTTCTCGTCCGTCTTCGTGGTCAGCAACAGTCTCCGCCTGCGCGCCTTCACCAGCCGGGCAGTGAACCATCGGGGCTCCCCTGCCCGCTCTCGCCTGGGTGTGAGGCACCTCCAGAACGCCTGATCCCACGCCTGCCCCATGGACCGAGGAGAACACCCCCATGTGCCATCACCACGGTCCTGACCACCACGAGGAGCACGGTCATCGCCACGAAACCGCAGTCGGCCATCTCACCGGCGCCTCCGGGGAGGAGGTCGCCGAGTGCCCCGTGATGCCCGGCAACATGGTCATCAAGACCGAGACCGAGGCCGCAGGACTGAGCCGTGACAACGCCGGCCAACGATACTGGCTGTGCTGCGCCACCTGCGGGGCCCTCTTCGACGCCGACCCAACCACGTACGCCCACGCCGGCTGACCCGCCCGCCCACCACCGATCTGCGGCCCCGACCCAGCCCCGCGCTGGCCCGGGGCCGCGAGCCCGCCAAGAACAAGGACACCACCATGGACGCCACCTCCACCGAGTGCCACACCACCCACGGCTACATCAGTGACAAGGACCGATACCTGGCCCGCCTCAAGCGGATCGAAGGCCAGGCCCGGGGCATCCACCGGATGATCGACGAGGAGCAGTACTGCATCGACATCCTCACCCAGATCTCTGCCCTGACCTCCGCGCTGCGCAACGTCGGACTGGGACTGCTCGATGAGCACATGAAGCACTGCGTCGTGGACGCAGCCAAGCTGGGTGGCGATGCCGCCGAGGCCAAGCTTCAGGAAGCTTCCGAGGCCATCGCCCGTCTGGTGCGCTCCTAGCTCACCGAGCCCCTGTCCCGAGGAACCCTGACCAACGGCCCAGGGAACCTCTCGATCCGGGGAAGGAATCTTCACTCGAGCGGGACTGTCGCTCTAACGGCTCTGTCGCACTTTCGGTGGTGGGGTAGAAGGCGCTCAGGCTAGGAGGATGCGGTGGCGGAGCAGGGTGAATCCTGCGCGTCCGTACATCTGCCGCTTGAGCATCTTCGTGCGGGTGTTCACACCCTCGGTCCTGCCGTTATGGCGCGGCGTGGTGAGCGCGGCGACGACGGCATCGCGGTCCTGCTCGATCCCGCGGATGAAGGAGTGCACGTGCGGCAGGTCCGCCGTACGTGCGGCATGGATCCACTGTTCGAGCCCGGCGGCATTTGCCTCAACGGGCTTCAGGAGGGCGGCAAATGCTCCCACCAGGCCGTGCAGGGCGGTGATCTCGGGGCACGCGAGGGCGATCTGGCCAAGGCGCTCCTGCTGACCGGCGGTGAGCTTGTCCGGCGCACTCAGTAGCAGGCGCGCCGCGCGGCGTGGTGAGAGATGGGCCCTGTCGTCCTCGGCACGGCCCTGACTGAGATACCGGGTCAGCAGGTTCGCACTGCCCTGGTAGCCCAACTCGCGGATCTCGCGCAGAAGCTGCTGGACCGGGACACCGGGGTCTTCGACACGACGGGTGCGCAGATGCTCCCGGTAGGGATCCACGAGCGTAGGCCGGTACTGCGGAACACGTTGGAGGCGTTCGGGTGCGTCGGCGCGGGCATACCGCTTGACGGTGTTCAGCCCAAGGCCCAGCCGCCGGGAGCACTCCAGCAGTCCGACGCCCTTTCCCAGCAGCCCGTGCACCTGGGCCCAGCGCTGTGCTGTGGTGCGGGCCCGAGGGCCGTCCTGCAGCCCGGTCGCCCCGGCCCAGCACGCCGAATGCGCGGCGACCTCCTTGACCACGGTCTCGGCCAGGCCATGCCAGAGGTGCCACCGGTCGGCGACCTGGACGGCGCCGGGCAGCGCCTCCCGCACGGCCTGGGCGTAGGCCGTTGAGCCGTCACGGCACACGATCCGCACCCCAGGGTGCGTGCGCAGCCAGTCCGCGACGGTCTGGGTTCCGCGTCCGGGAATCACGTCGATCCGGGTGCCGGTGTCGGCGTCAATGAGGACGGTGGCGTAGCTGCAGCTGCGGCGCAGCGCGAAGTCGTCAATCCCCAGCGCACTGGGCACCGCCCGCTCGGGCAGCGCGATGCCCAGCAGCGTCCGCAGTGCGGTGTCCCGTCCCGCGGTGATCCCCATGACCGGCAGCAATCGGGCCGACGCACGGCCGGCAAGCTCGCGAACGACGCAGTGCAGCTGTCCGGTCAACCGGACCGTGCGCCGCTGATAGCGCTCCAGCAACCCCGGGACCTGCTCCCGGAAGGTCTGCCGCGCACAGCCAGATGACCGGCACCGCATCCGGCGTACCCGCACCCGGATCAGCACGCGACGCCCATCGACCGGCACGTCCGCCGGCATCCGCTCATGGAAGGCATGGACCGTCCGAGTCAGCGTCCCGCACGACGGGCACTCCACCGCTCCGCCACGTGTCGACGCGCGAACCACGAGCATTCCGCCAGTGTCCTCGATCCCCTCGATCACCAACGCCGACAGCCCCGAGAACACCATCTCGACCAGCATTTTCGCATCAACCATGCCCCATCATGAGAAAGCCCGGAAGCACGAACCAACCGTCAACACATCGCACCACCGAAAGTGCGACAGAGCCGCTCTAACGGTGTAAGAGGCGTTTCCATGGTTAGTGGTTCTCCGCTGCCGGCATCCGGTCGGCGAAGGTGATGGCAAAGGCGTTCAGCGCCGGCTTCCACCGTGTGACCCATCGTGTCTGACCGGTGCCCTTCGGGTCCAGGGATCGCACGACGAGGTACAGCGTTTTCATCGCGGACTGCTCATTCGGGAAGTGCCCCCGGGCCCGCACCGCCCTCCGGAACCGGGCGTTGAGGGACTCGATGGCGTTCGTGGAGCAGATCACCCGGCGGATCTCCACGTCGTAGTCCAGGAAGGGCACGAACTCGGTCCAGGCGTTGCGCCAGAGTCGGCTGATCGCCGGGTAGCGGGCGCCCCACTTGTCCTCCACCTCTTCCAGGGCCGCCTCGGCGGCAGCCGCGGTCGGGGCGGTGTAGACGGGCTTGAGGTCCCGGGCGATCTCGTCCCAGTACTTCCTCGAGGCGTAGCGGAACGTCCCGCGGATCAAATGGATGATGCAGGTCTGCACCGTGGCCAGCGGGAAGACCGCGTTCACACTGTCGGGAAGGCCCTTGAGCCCGTCGCAGACCACGAAGAAGACGTCCTTGACCCCGCGGGACTTCAGGTCGTTGAGCACCGCGTACCAGAACTTTGCCGACTCCCCGTCGCCGTCCCCGGCCCACATCCCCAGGATGTCCTTATGCCCGGCCAAGTCCACCCCGATCGCCGCGTACACCGGTCGGTTGCGGACCTGCCCGTCGCGGACTTTCACCATGATGGCGTCGATGAAGATCGCCGCGTAGACCTGCTCCAAGGGCCGGGCCCACCACGCCTGCATCTCCTCGATGACGCGGTCGGTGATGCGGGTGACGGTGTCCTTGGAGACGTCGGCGCCGTAGACCTCGCCCAGGTGGGCGCTGATCTCTCCGGTGGTCAGGCCCTTGGCCGACAAGGACAGGACGACCTGGTCCAGGTCCGTCAGCCGCCGCTGGCGCTTGCGCACGATCACCGGCTCGAAGCTGGCCTGCCGGTCCCGTGGAACCTCGATCTCGACGGGGCCGGCGTTGTCGGTGATCACCGTCTTTGCCCGTTTCCCGTTGCGCGAGTTGCCCCGGTTCCGGCCTTGCGGGTCGCCAGGTTCGTAGCCGAGGTGTTCGTTCATCTCCTCGTCCAGGGCGGCCTCGACGACCATCTTGGTCAGCTGCTTCAACAGCCCGCCGGGGCCGGTCAACGCCGCCCCGCTGGCGCGGGCGGCGCGGACCAGTTCCCGGACGGTGTCCTGGTCGGCCGCGCTCAGCTGCGCGTTGTCTTCCGGCTCGTCACCGGGCTTCGGTGGGCTCACGTCCACCAGTGTCTCGATCTTCTCGCTCATGTCGACCCTCCAGCCCCTCTCGGGGTGATTGGGCCTCTTACACCGTTACTGCGATAGTCCCACTCGAGCATGGACGCGCTCAGACCGGAGGGTTTCACGGATGCGCCAGGGGCGCCCGCTGCTACAGGTGGTGGTCGTAGTTCTGGGTGCCGTAGTGGTAGCTCTCGGTAAGGCTCATCCACCCCGGGGGTAGGAGGACCCCGGTGCACCATATGTGCATCCCACGGTTCAGCGTCTGCGCAGGCTCGGTCTCGAGCCGAGCGGGCAGGGCGCCAGTGGTGCGGTCGCGTTACCGGATCAGACGGGGTCCGTGAGCCGGACGAGCCGTGCGGCGGTAGCTGAGGATAGTTGATGATGTGGAACGGTTCGGCGCTGGCTTCCAGGACCTGGGCGATGGTCCGGCTGATCGGGGCGGGGGCGGCTCATCAGGCGGACCAGCGACAACAGGCGCGGAAGGACCAAATAACCGAAGAACATGTGAAACAGCAGCTGCCCGTCGGCCCACCGGGTCCCGGCCGTAGGCCGGAGCAGACCCGCCGGGGGCGCTACTGCCATCGAAAGGTGGAAGTCGGCGCGCAACCGATCAAGTTCGTCTTGAGCTCCTTGCCGGGTGAGCGGTACCGTGTTCACCGGCTCCTCCTCGACGTGATGTCATCGCCGGGATCGTCCGTGGCTCGGCTTGGCTTCCAGGTGATGAAACGGAGCACCCGATCCCCGAGGGAGTATCTGAGGCTGATCGGGTCAAGGCCGGCTTGTCTCAGGGCTGGTTCGAAGGCTCCAGGTTCGATGAGCCGGTGCGGTGACCGGTCGGCCCAGTGCACCCAGGAAGCGGCGCGGGAGGCCAGCAGGTCGTATCCCACCAACACCCCGCCCGGCCGCAGGACCCGGGCTGCCTCACCCACCGCACGTTCCCACTGGATCACATGGTGGAGCATCAGGAAGCTCACCACGGTGTCGAAGGCCCCGTCCTCGAAGGGCAGCCGGGTGGCATCGGCCGGACGCGCCTGCGCCCGGGGGAATCGGGCCAGGCGCTGCTGGGCGGCCTGAACCATCACCGGATCGGCGTCGGTCGCGATGAGCCGCACCTGAGGATTGGCTCCGGCGATGGCTTCGGCCATAACCCCGCTGCCTCCGCCGATCTCCAGCACGTCCCCGGTGACGGGAAACCCTTGGGTCGCCCAGGGAACCATCCACCGGGCCACCACACTCCACGGCGCGCTGCGACAGAAGGAGGCTTCCAGGGCGGACATCCTCGGCATGGTCTCCACCTCCTGGTGCACCCGCATGGACTCGACAGAGCATCACAGCCCAGCGCGACACCAATGAACCGTCGTCCGGCCCGGCTCGACAAGGTCGGTGGACCCATGATCGCTGCTCATCCCAATCACCGCGATGACCTCCTGCAACCGGTCGCCGGTCACCAACAGCAGGGACCCTACATCGGCGCAGAAGCCAGCCTGGTCATCGGTCTTCCTCGCCTCGAGACGTCCCCGCCCACCCAGACGTGCCCCCCGGGCTCCTGGACGGCGAGGGCGCCCATCAGGTGCCTGGGCTCGAAGGCCGCTGACAGGGCTGTTCAGGCCCGGTAGGAGACCACGGTCATCATCCCGAGTTCGCCGTGGTAGATGTTGTGGCAGTGCACCAGCCACTGCCCGGGGTTGTCGGCCTGGAAGTCCACGGCCAGGGTTTCCATCGGCAGCACGTTGATCGTGTCCTTGCGGATCCCGGGCCCGGCCTGCCCGGCCAGGGCGAAGGTGTGCCCGTGAAGGTGCATGGGGTGGAACATCATCGACTCGTTGCGCATCACCAGCCGCACCCGCTCCTCGGGACGGATCTCCAGGGGGGTGTGCTCCCCGAACGGGACCCCGTTGAGGACCCACTGGCGGCCACCGTCGACCATCTGCAGGGCCAGCTCCAGTTCCCGGTCCGGTTCCCGGACCTCCAGGGCGGCGGCTTCGGTGGGGGCCAGATCGGTGTAGCGCAGCAACCGCCCCGTCAGCTCCCCCGGACGGGCACCGGGAGCCGGGGTGGCGCCGGAAGCGGTGCGCAGCACGGCCTGCGCCGGGGCCGCGTCCTTGCCTTCCGGGACCGCCACCACCGGGAAGGCCCCGTCACCGGTGGTGATCACCACGTCGTAGCGTTCACCCATCCCGATGATCAGAGTGTCGACCTCCACCGGGACCACGGGGAAACCATCGGTGTGCGTCACGCTCAGGCGGTGCCCCCCCACGGCAAAACGGTAGGCGGTGTCCCCACCGGCGTTGATGATCCGCAACCGGATGCGCCGTCTGGGAGCGGAGGTGATCACGAACGGGTCCTGCGGCAGGCGCCCGTTGATCAGATGCCCCGGATAGGACACGTCCCCGGTATCAGCCCCCAAGGGCTGGTCAGCCGAGGGCATCGATCCCTCCATGTCCATGCCACCCATGCCCATGTGCCCCATGTCTTCCATGCCGGACATGCCACCCATGTCCATGCCCTCGCGGGCCATCCGCTCCACGATGGCCTCGGGGCTCTCCCCCCAGCCGTCGGTCCAGTCGTCGAGGACCAGCACGACTTCCTGGTCGTAGTCCCCCGGCTCGGCCGGGTCCTCCACGATCAACGGGGCCTGCAGCCCTCGGTCCAGTTGCGCCCCGACGTGGGGGTGGAACCAGTAGGTGCCCGGGTCCGGCACCACGAAGCTGTAGTCGAAAGCCGTGCCGGGGGCCACCGGGTCCTGGGTCACCCCGGGCACCCCGTCCATGTCGTTGCGCAGCGCCAGCCCGTGCCAGTGCACGGTGGTGTCCTCCGGGAGGTCGTTGACCAGCCGCACCTGCAGCTGGTCCCCGGCGCTGAGGCGGATCTCGGGGCCGGGCACGGTGCCTTCGTAGGCCCAGGTCCGTACCGTGCGGCCCCCCAGATCCACCGTGGCCGGGGCCGCCCGCAGCTGCCGGCGCACCACCTTGCCCGTGGTGGCCCGCCCGGCCTCGGCCGCCGAGACCGCCGCGCCGCCGGGTCCCACCGGGGTCGGGTCGCCGAAGAACCGGGTGCCGGCCAGGGCGCCACCACCGACCACCACCAGGCCCGCAGTCCCGAACTTCAGGAAGCGACGCCGGTCAAGGCTCTTGCCCTCACGGGAGGGGGACGATGAGGGCACGACAGGACTCCGATCCGGTAGGAACAAGGACAGAAGACGGTCCGGGGCCCATGTCCTGCACGAAGACCACGAACGACTTCCCCTACCACGGTAATTGCACAGAAGAAAGAGGTGACGGGTTACCGATGAAGATTCGTTGAAGATTCCTGCCGTGCGGTCTTCACGGGGTGTTCTTGGGCTACATCTAGAGGCAGGGATGGGCCCTGGTGCCCAGCGGACAAGGTCGGGAAGGAGCACCGTGGAATCCACCGCCTTTGGGGCCCCGGCTCTGCCGGAGGACCGCATGGGTCACCATTCCTGCGATGAGGCCGCTGCGGGCGGGGCGGGACAGCAGGACACGGCGGGGAACAGTGGGCGCCGAGGCACGGCTGGCGTGCTGGTGTGGAGTGCTCCGGAGGAGCAGTCGAGGATGAGATGCCGGTCGGTACGCACTTCCGCACCCTGGTCCGTGCAGCGCTTCTGGAAACGATTCCCTGTGGCGGGGGCTCAGGTGGTGGAAGGCCCTCTCTTCGGTGCCCAGGAGCCCGCGGGCAGCACGTCTGCACGCCGGACTCCTCGGCCGGTATCCGGGGGTGTCTGCAGCGCCGTGGCGCTGAGCCCCAACGCTTCTCCGACCACCCCACCCCACCGTGCTTTGCACGGCGGAGTACTCTCCGCCGTATGGGCTCTGGGCCGGGGAACTCGCAATGCCCCTCAATCATAAGGAGAACACCAGATGGCTCCATCGACTCTGCACACTGTCGTTGAAGTGTCCGGGCTGCACTGGGCCACCTCTGAGCCCGTCATCGAGAAGACGCTGCTGCAACGGCCAGGGGTCGTGTCGGTGGAGGCCAATGCGGTGTCCCAAACGGCCACGGTGACCTACGACCCGGATCGGACTTCTGTCGCTGAGATCACCGGCTGGGTGCAGGAGTGCGGGTACCACTGCCGCGGCGCGGCGGTGCCCGAGCACATCTGCGCGCCGATGAGCACGGACTCATCCGGAACCGGGGCACCCGTCCACCCCCACCACGCCGGGTCCGCCGGCACCACCGCAGCTGCGGTGAGGACGGCGGCGGAGGCGGGAGGCCGTGCTGGGCATGCGGGTCGTCAGGAGCATGGGCAGGAACCGGCCGGGGAACACGGCGGACACCTCGGCGACGGTCGGCGTGCCGCGCCGGCTCCGGGTGAGGTGATGGGCCATGGCGGGCACGGTGGGCACATGATGTCGATGGACGAGATGGTCCGCGACATGCGCAACCGGTTCCTGGTCGCGGCACTGCTCTCCATCGGGGTCACACTGTGGTCCCCGATGGGTCGGGACATGTTCGGCTTCGACGTCCCGGCCCCGTTGGGGCTGCGCGACGATGTGTTCGCGCTGCTGCTGTCGTTGCCGGTGATCTTCTACTCGGCCTGGATCTTCTTCGACGGCGCCTTCCGGGCCCTGCGGGCCCGGACCTTGGACATGATGGTGCTGGTGGCCATCGGGGTGGGGTCGGGGTGGCTGTACAGCCTCTATGTCACTCTCACCGGTGGTGGGGAGGTGTTCTACGAGGCGGCGACGGTCCTGGCGTCCTTCGTGCTGCTGGGCCACTGGTTGGAGATGCGGGCCCGAGGCGGGGCCAGTGAGGCGATCCGCACCCTGCTGGAGCTGGCGCCCCCGGCGGCGGTGGTGATCCGGGGGACCGAGACCGTGGAGGTGCCCACCGCCCAGGTCCAGGTCGGGGACCTGTTGCTGATCCGGCCCGGTGCCAAGGTCCCGGTGGACGGGGTGGTGGAGGAGGGCCAGTCGGAGATCGACGAGTCGATGGTCACCGGAGAGAGCCTGCCGGTGTCGAAGTCGGTCGGCTCCGAGGTGATCGGCGCCTCGATCAACACCACCGGCACTGTGCGGGTCCGGGCCACCAAGGTCGGTGCGGACACCGCGTTGGCGCAGATCGTCGCGCTGGTGCAGGAGGCGCAGAACTCCAAGGCCCCCGGGCAGCGCTTGGCCGACCGGGCCGCGTTCTGGCTGGTGTTCGTGGCCTTGGTGGGCGGCACCGCCACGTTCGCGATATGGCTGGCGCTGGGCGCTGCGGTGCCGACCGCGTTGCTGTTCGCCATCACCGTGGTGGTGATCACCTGCCCGGATGCGCTGGGACTGGCCACACCTACGGCGATCATGGTGGGCACCGGTTTGGGGGCCAAGCGGGGGGTGCTGTTCAAGAACGCCACCGCCCTGGAGACCGCCGCCCACATCGACACGGTGGTGATGGACAAGACCGGGACCCTCACCAAGGGCGAACCCGAGGTCACCGACGTCGTCGTGGAGGGCATCGACGAGCTGGAGCTGCTGAGCCTGGTGGCGGCGGTCGAGCGGGAGTCCGAGCACCCGCTGGCGACCGCGGTCGTGCGCCACGCCCTCCAGCGCGGCGCCCCGTTGTACACGGCCTCGGACTTCACCAACGTGCCCGGGCACGGGGCTGGGGCCGCGGTCCAGGGGCACCGGTTGCTGGTGGGCAACCGCAAGCTCATGGCCGACCGCGGGATCGAGCTGGGTTCCCTGGCGGGGGTGCGCGACGAGCTGGCCTCGACCGGGAGGACGGCGGTGCTGGTGGCGGTGGACGGGAGGGCGGCGGCCGTGATCGCCCTGGCCGACGCCGCCCGGGACACCGCGGCGGCGGCGGTGAGCGCCCTGCACGAGGCCGGCATCGAGGTGGTGATGCTCTCCGGTGACAACGAGGCCACCGCCCGGCGCATCGCCGGGCAGCTGGGCATCGACACGGTTATCGCCGAGGTCCTGCCCGAGGACAAGTCCCGCAAGATCGCCGAGCTCCAGGGCAGCCGGAAGAAGGTCGCGATGGTCGGTGACGGGGTCAACGACGCCCCGGCCCTGGCCCAGGCGGACCTAGGCGTGGCCATCGGGGCCGGCACCGATGTGGCCATCGAGACCGCCGATGTGGTGCTGATGCGCTCGGATCCGCTGGATGTGCCGATCGCCCTGCGGATCGGGGGCGGGACCGTGCGGAAAATGCGGCAGAACCTGTTCTGGGCCGTCGGTTACAACGTCATCGCCTTGCCCATTGCCGCCGGCGTGTTCGTGCCGTTCGGTGTCGTGCTCAGCCCGGAGATGGCGGCGATCTCGATGTCGGGCTCCAGCTTCATCGTCGCGGTGAACGCTTTGCTGCTGAAGCGGCTGCGGTTGCCGGAACCCCCGCAGCCGAGCCCTGCGGCTCGCACGGAACCGGCGCTGACACCTGTGGGAGACCGGTAACCCCGGCTCCCCGGTACGACCCGATCCTGACCCGTTCTCGCCGAAGAAGAGGAAGAGCCCGATGACCACTCCCGAAACCACGGCACCCGCCCTCGTGGGCCCACAGCCGTTGAGCGAGACCGAACTGTCCCGGCTGGATGCGTGGTGGCGGGCGGCGAACTACCTGTCGGTGGGGCAGATCTACCTCCTGGACAACCCGCTGCTGCGGGAGCCGTTGTCCGTGGAGCACCTCAAGCCCCGCCTGCTGGGGCACTGGGGGACCACCCCGGGGCTGAACCTGATCTACGCGCACCTGAACCGGGTGATCAAGGCCCGGGAGTTGGAGGCGATGTATGTGACCGGACCCGGCCACGGGGGCCCGGGGCTGGTGGCCTGCGCGTATCTGGAGGGGACCTACAGCGAGGTCTACCCGGGGATCGGCCGGGACACCGAGGGGTTGCGGCGCCTGTTCCGGCAGTTCTCCTTCCCCGGGGGGATCCCCAGCCACGTGGCTCCGGAGACCCCCGGGTCCATCCACGAAGGCGGGGAGCTGGGGTATTCGTTGATGCACGCCTATGGGGCGGCCTTCGACAACCCGGGCCTGCTGGTGGCCTGCGTCATCGGGGACGGGGAAGCCGAGACCGGGCCGCTGGCGGCCAGTTGGCACTCCAACAAGTTCCTGGACCCCGTCCACGACGGAGCCGTGCTGCCGATCCTGCACCTGAACGGCTACAAGATCGCCAACCCGACCGTGCTGGCCCGGATTCCCGAGCAGGACCTGATGAGCCTGTTGCGCGGATACGGGCACGAACCGTATCTGGTCAGCGGGAGCGACCCGGCCCAGGTGCACCAACGGTTCGCGGCCGTGCTGGAGGAGGTGCTCGAGGACATCCGTCGCATCCAGAGTCAGGCCCGGGAGGGCACCGCCCCGGAGTTCCCGCGGTGGCCGGTGATCGTGCTGCGCACCCCTAAGGGGTGGACCGGGCCCGCGGAGGTGGACGGGGTGCCTACCGAGAACACCTGGCGTTCCCACCAGGTGCCCCTGTCCGGTCTGCGGGACAATCCCCAGCATCTGCGCCAGCTGGAGCAGTGGTTGCGCTCCTACCGCCCCGAGGAGCTCTTCGACGCCGCCGGGGCGCTGGTCCCCGAGCTGGCCCAGCTGGCCCCGGAGGGCACCCGCCGGATGAGCGCGAACCCGGTGACCAACGGTGGCGCCGTGCTGGAACCCTTGCGGTTGCCCGATGTCCGCGACTACGCCGTGCCCGTGGAGTCCCCCGGAGCCACGGTTCACGAGGCCACCCGGGTGCTGGGCACCTGGGTGCGCGACGTGATCCGGGACAATCCGCGCACCTTCCGGCTGATGGGCCCCGACGAGACGGCCAGCAACCGGCTCAGCGCGGTCTTCGAGGTCACCGACCGGGTGTGGGAGGCGCAGATGCTGCCCACCGACGAGGGCCTGGGCCGCTCCGGGAGGGTGATGGAGGTGCTCTCCGAGCACCTGTGCCAGGGCTGGCTGGAGGGATACCTGCTCACCGGCCGGCACGGGCTGTTCTCCTGCTACGAGGCGTTCATCCACATCGTGGACTCCATGGTGAACCAGCACGCCAAGTGGTTGAAGGTCGCCGGGGAGATCCCCTGGCGCCGACCGATCGCCTCGCTGAACTACCTGCTGACCTCTCACGTGTGGCGTCAGGACCACAACGGGTTCTCCCACCAGGACCCCGGCTTCATCGACCACCTGGTCAACAAGAAAGCCGAGATCGTGCGCGTCTACCTGCCCCCGGACGCCAACACGCTGCTGTCGGTGGCCGAGCACTGCCTGCGCAGCCGCGACTACATCAATCTCATCGTCGCCGGCAAGCAACCCGCCCTGTCCTACCTGTCCATGGAGGAGGCGGCATTGCACTGCCGCCGCGGTGTGGGCATCTGGGAATGGGCCGGCAACGAACCCGCGACCGCTCCCGATGCCGCCTCACCGGCCCACTCCGGGACACGCGGTGGGCCGGTGCTGCCCGATGTGGTGCTGGCCTGCGCCGGGGACGTGCCGGCCCTGGAGACCCTCGCGGCCGTGGACCTGTTGCGCCAGCACCTGCCGCAGCTGGTGGTGCGCGTGGTCAACGTGGTGGATCTGATGCGCCTGCAACCGGCCAGCCAGCACCCGCACGGGCTGCCGGAGGCGGAGTTCGACGCGATCTTCACCACCAGCCGTCCGGTGATCTTCGCCTACCACGGCTACCCGTCGCTGATCCACCGGCTGACCTACCGCCGGACCAACCACGGCAACTTCCATGTGCGCGGCTTCCAGGAGGAGGGCACGACGACCACCCCCTTCGACGTGGTCATGCTCAACGACCTCGACCGGTTCCACCTGGTCATCGACGTCATCGACCGGGTGCCCGGTCTGGCCGAGGCCGCCGCCCCGTTGCGGCAGCGCATGGTCGAGGAACGGGTACGGGCCCGGGCCTACACCCGGGCCCATGGGGAGGACGACCCGAAGATCAGCGGTTGGCGCTGGCCCTCCGCCCCCACCAGCAGCGCCCCGCGCGGACAGGGGTGCTGCTGATGTACCTGGAACACCTGCTTCCGGGCCCGGCCCGCACGGATGAGGGGTATCGTGCGGTCGTCTTCGACATGGACGGGGTCCTCACGGACACCGCCGGGATGCACGCCCGGGGGTGGAAAGCCGTTTTCGACGAGGTCCTCCCCGAGCTGGGCGGCACTGGGCAGGCGCCCTTCGACGCGCAGACGGACTACCGGGCCTACCTGGACGGGCGCCCCCGACCCGAGGGGGTGCGCACCTTCTTGGCCTCCCGCGGGATCAGTGTGCCCGAGGGCGGGCCCGGTGACGGTGCGCAGCTGCTCACCGTCCACGGGCTGGCCGCCCGCAAGCAGGAGCTCTTCGCCGCGGAGCTGACCCGGCAGGGGGTGCGGGCGTTCCCCGACGCCCTGGTGCTGTTGGGCGCGCTGGTGGCCCGGGGGGTGCCCACGGCCCTGGTGACCTCCAGCAGCAACAGTGCCGCGGTGCTGGCGGCGGCCGGGGTGGGGCACCTGTTCACCGTGCGCGTGGACGGCACCGACGCGCAGCGGCTGGGGATGCCGGGCAAACCGGACCCGGCCGTCTTCCTGGAAGCGGCACGCCGCCTGGAGGTCCCACCGGCCCAGGCCGTGGTGATCGAAGACTCCACCGCCGGGGTCGCAGCAGCCACCGCCGGAGGATTCGGCCAGGTCATAGGGGTCGACCGCACCGGGGCCGCCCACGAGCTGGCGGCAGCTGGTGCCCATCTCGTGGTGGAGGACCTTCGGGCGGTGCCGCTGGTACCCCTGAGCGAGGACGCCGCGCCGGTGGAGCACCGAGGGTCGTGGTGCGGTGGGGCGGTCACCGCCACGACCGACGGGTGGCGGCTGGTCTATGACCGGTTCGACCCGACGCAGGAAGGCACCCGCGAAGCCCTGTGCACCCTGGGCAACGGGTACTGGGCCACCCGCGGGGCGGTGCCGGGCAGCACCGCCGACGGGACCCATTACCCCGGGACCTATTTCGCCGGTATCTACAACCGCCGCACCACCGATCTGGCCGGGCACCCGTTCGAGACAGAGCACCTGGTCAACGCCCCCGACTGGACGTACCTGAGCGTGCGCCCGGCGCAGGGGCCCCTGCTGCACCCGGGGTGCCCGGAGATGATCGCTCACCACCAGCTCCTGGATCTGCGCCACGGGGTGCTGACCCGCACCAACCGCTACCGTGACGCGACCGGGCGCACCACCCGGGTCACCTCCCGGCAGCTGCACAGCCTGGCCGACCCGCACCTGGCCGCCCTGGAGGTCACCGTGGAGGCCGAGGACTGGTCCGGGGAGCTGATCGTCGAATCCGCCGTCAACGCCGCGGTGTCCAACCGCAACGTGATCGCTGATCGTCAGTTGGCCGGCGAACACTGGGCTCCGGTGGAGTCCCGGGAGTTGGATGCGGAAACGGTGCTCTACGTAGCGGCCACGACCCAGTCCGGCGTCACGGTGGCCACCGCCGCCCGCACCCGGGTCGCCCCCGGCTCCGCTCAGACCGGCCGGCGCCTGGTTCCCGGCCACAGGCTGGGGCACGAGATCACCTTGGTGCTGCGTCCCGGGCAGCCGGTGACCCTGGAGAAGACCGCGGCGGTGGCGACCTCCCGGGACCGGGCAATCTCCACCCCCGCCCTGGACGTGACCTCGAAGATCGGTGAGACCCCCGGGTTCGCTCTGTTGCTGGGGGACCAGGAGAAGGCCTGGGCGGAGCTGTGGGACCGCTTCGGCATCAGCCTGGAGGCCGGCCCCGCCCAGGAGCTGGCGCTGAACCTGCACATCTTCCATGTGCTGCAAACGGCCGCGGCAGCGGGCCTGGACCTGGACGCCGGACTGCCCGCCCGCGGCCTGCACGGGGAGGGATATCGCGGCCACATCTTCTGGGACGAGATCTTCGTCTACCCCATGCTCACCCTGCGCCGGCCGGAGCTGACCCGGTCCTTCCTGCGCTACCGTCATCGACGCCTCGGGGCGGCCCGGACTGCGGCCCGGGAAGCAGGACTGGCAGGGGCGCTGTTCCCGTGGCAGTCCGGCAGCGACGGGCGGGAGGAGACGCCGAGAACGCTGTTCAACGTCCGCAACGGGCAGTGGATGCCCGACAACTCCCACCGTCAACGCCACGTCGGGCTGGCCGTGGCCTACAGCGTGTGGCAGTACTACCAGGCCACCGCCGACATCGGCTTCCTCACCGACTACGGCGCGGAGCTGATCATCGAGGTGGCCCGGCTGTTCAGCAGCCTGGCCGTCCACGACCCTGTCGAGGACCGCTTCGACATCACCGCGGTGATGGGCCCGGACGAGTACCACGACGGCTACCCCCACGCCCCCGGCCAGGGAGTGCGCAACAACACCTACACCAACGTCCTGGCCGCCTGGGTCCTGGCCCGCGCCGGAGAAACCGTCGAGCTGCTGGCCGGCCACGACTGCGACCCGCTGTGGCGCCGGTTGCACCTGGCCCACGAGGAGACCGCGCGCTGGGACCGGATCAGCCGACGGCTGCGCGTGCCCTGGCACGCGGACGGCATCATCAGCCAGTTCGAGGGCTACGAGGACCTGGAGGAGTTCGACTGGCAGGCCTACCGCGCCCGCTACGGCAACATCGGCCGGCTGGATCTCATCCTCCAGGCCGAGGGTGACTCCACCAACCGCTACAAGCTCTCCAAACAGGCCGACGTGCTGATGCTCTTCTACCTGTTCTCCGCCGAGGAACTGCGCGGACTTTTCGCCCGCCTGGGCTACGCCCTGCCCCCGGACCTCATTCCCCGCACGGTCCACTACTACCTGGCCCGCACCAGCCACGGCTCCACCCTCAGCCGGCTGGCCCATGGCTGGGTGCTGGCCCGCACCGATCGGGCCCGGTCCTGGACCCTGTTCGACCACGCCCTGCGGGCCGACCTCGACGACACCCAGGGCGGGACCACCCGCGAAGGGATCCACCTCGGGGCGATGGCCGGAACCGCCGACATGGTGATGCGCTGCTACGGGGGCGTGGAGACCCGGGCCGAGGCCCTGTGGTTGCACCCGGTGCTGCCCGAGGAGATGGCCGCGGCCTCTTTCCAGCTCCGGTACCGGGGCCAGCCGATCAGCGTCAGCCTCACCCGGCACACCATGGCGATGCGCCTTCATCCCTGCTCGGCCGCACCCATCCGGGTGTGTGCCGAGGGCCTGGAGAGAACCCTGAGCCCCGGCCAGGTCTGGAAGGTGCCGCTCACCGCGGTGGGCCCCCCGCCCCCCAGCGCGCAAGGCCGCGCTGCCTCCACCGTGGGGAGCTGAGGCCATGACCGACCACCACGCCGAGCGGTTCCGTCAGATCACCGAGGTCCTGGCTCGTCACGGACTGGGCTTCGGGATCGGGGCGGCCGGGCTGCACCGGTGGCTGCCGGTGGAGCACGGGCTGCTGGGCCACGAACAGCGCGAGGAGCCCTACACCAATCCCGAGCACCTGCGTCTGGCCCTGGAGCAACTGGGACCGGTGTTCGTCAAGTTCGGGCAGGTGCTCTCGACCCGGGCGGATCTGCTGCCCGAACCGTAGCGGGAGCAGCTGTCCCGGTTGCAGGACTCCGCCCCACCGGTGCCCGGGCCGGTCATCACGGAGCTGATCGCGGGCGAGCTCGGCCACGCCCCTTCGGAGGTGTTCGCCGCCTTCGAGGAGACCCCTCTGGCCAGTGCGTCGCTGGGACAGGCCCATGCGGCCCGCCTGGCCGACGGCACCGAGGTGGTGGTCAAGGTGCGTCGGCCCGAGGTCGCCGCCCAGGTCCAAGAAGACCTGGAGATCCTGCAGAACGTGGCCGCACGGGCCAGCCGCTATTGGGAGGCCGCCGCCGACTACGACGTGACCGGCATCGCCGAGGAGTTCGCCGTCACGCTGCGGGCGGAACTGGACTACCTCGCCGAAGGGCGCAACGCCGAACGTTTCGCGGCGAACTTCGCCGGCAACGACGACATCCGCATCCCCCGGGTCTTCTGGGAGACCACCACCTCCCGGGTGCTGACCCTGGAGCGGATGCACGGGCTGAAGATCAGTGACCTGGCCGGGCTCGAGGCCGCCGGGATCGACCGGGCAGCCCTGGCGAGCCGGGCGGCCGGTGCGGTGGCCCAGATGGTGTTCCGGGACGGCTTCTTCCACGCCGACCCGCATCCGGGCAACCTCTTCGTGGAACCCGGCGGGCGCATCGCCCTGATCGATTTCGGCATGGTCGGGGACATCGACGAGCACCTGCGGGCACGTCTCGGGGCCCTGTTGCTGGCCCTGGTGCGCCAGAACCCGCGGCGGATCGCCACCGCCCTGGCCCAGCTGACCACCTCCCGGCACCCGGTGAACATCCCCGCCCTGGCCGGGGACCTGGCCCCTGTCGTGGCCCTCTACTCGGGGCGCCCCTTGGGCGAGATCCCGGTCGGGGGCCTCATCAAGGAAGTTCACGCGGTCCTGCGCCGCCATCATCTGCAGTTGCCGCGGGAGTTCTCCTTGTTGCTGAAGATGCTGTTGATGGCCGAGGGTGTGGGGACGATGCTGGACCCCCAGTTCCAGCTCGGTGAGGTCCTGCGGCCCTACGCCCACGGTCTGCTGCTGGAGCGCTACTCCCCCTCCGCCATCGCCGGACGCCTGTCCCAGGCAGGGACCGATGTCCTGGATCTCACCGCTGAGCTGCCCGAGCAGCTGCGCCGCGTCCAGGCCATGCTCGAGGCCGGGGGCCCCGAGTTGCACCTGCGCACCGCAGAACTGGACCCTCTCGTGGACCGCCTGGAATCGGCAGGCCACCGGTTGGGGCTGGCGATCCTGGCGGCCGCGTTCGTGCGTGGCCTCGGTGATCTGGCCGCCTCCGACCCGGTGCGGCGCCGGTCCTGGCAGCTGCCGGTGCTCAGCACGGGCCTGGGCGCGACCGGTTCCCTGGGTGCCTATCTGGCGTGGTCGGCGCACCGGCAACGACGACGCCGGCCCTGAGCACTGGCCAGCACCGATCCACACCACCGACCGCCGGTAGTCCCTGTTAGGAAAGGAACGAAAATGACCCAGAAGATCCGGGTGGGCGTCAACGGCTACGGGGTGATCGGCAAACGCGTCGCCGATGCGGTCACCGCCCAACACGACATGGAACTGGTCGGGATCAGCGACGTGGTCTCCGACTACCGCATCGCCACCGCGGTCTCCCGCGGCATCCCCGTCCACGCCTCCACCGCCGCAGGGGCAGCGGCGATGCGCTCGGCGCAGTTGCCCGTGGCAGGAGAGCTGCACCAGCTGCTCGGGGCCGTGGACGTGATCGTGGACTGCACCCCGGCCAGGAGCGGGGCCACCAACCTCGAGCACTACCGCGCCCACGGGGTCAGAGCCGTCTTCCAGGGTGGGGAGAAGCACGCCCTCACCGGCCACTCCTTCGTCGCCCACGCCAACTACGCCACCGCCCTGGGCCGGGACACCACCCGGGTGGTCTCCTGCAACACCACCGCCACGGTCCGCACCCTGACCGCGCTGCAGGGCGCGGGACTGCTGGCCAGGGCGCGCGGGGTGCTCATCCGCCGGGCCACCGACCCGTGGGAGTCCGATCACTCCGGGATCATGAACACCGTCGTCCCGGAAACGGCCATCCCCAGCCACCAAGGGCCCGACGCCCGGACGGTCGTGCCGGGCCTCGACGTGGTGACCATGGCCGCGAAGGGCTCCCACACCCAGAACCACCTGCACTACTGGGCCATCGACCTCACCCGCCCCGCCACCCAGCAAGAGGTCCTCGAGGCGCTGGGCGCCATGCCGCGGGTCGCGCTGGTCCGCAGCGGCGAGGGGATCGTGGCGCCCAACAGCACCATCGAGCTGATGCGGGACCTCGGCCGGCCCCGCGGGGACATGTACGAGGTCGCCGTGTGGGCCGACATCCTCACGGTGCAGGGCGACGAGCTGTTCTGCACCTACACCGTCGACAACCAGGCGGTGGTCGTCCCGGAGAACATCGACGCGATCCGGGCCCTGGCCGGCACCGTCACGGACGGGGCCGAATCCATGAGCCGCACCGACGCCGCCCTGGGGGTGCGCGCGGACTTCCTCGCGCCCGCCCCGCACCCGGGCCGGCCCCACCCCACGGCGGGGGCACGGTCGTGAACGCCGCGGAGACCTTCCGCGTCGTGGTCGGGGTGGACGGCTCGCCCGAGTCCCTGAGGGCTCTGGAGTGGGCGGTCACCGAGGCCCGGTTGCGCCAGGGCCAGGTCCATGTGGTGACCGCCTGGCAGCACCCGTCCATGGTGGCCGGCGACGACGAGCCGGACTGGGACCTGACCAGGTACGAAGCCAGGGCCCGGTTCCTCCAGGACGACGCGATGCGCAGCGTGCACGCCGAGCAGGAGGACATCACCGGCGAGGTGGTCCAGGGACAGCCGGCCGCCGTGCTGGTCGAGGCCTCCACCGAGGCCGATCTGCTGGTCGTGGGATCCCACGGCTACGGCGGCTTCACCGGCCTGCTGCTGGGCTCGGTCTCCAACCAGGTCCTCCACCACGCCCGCTGCCCCGTGCTCGTCGTCAGACCCCGTCACCCGGGCCGGCTGTAGAGCCGGGTCCGGCCCCGGTGGTTTCCGCAGCTGCGGATCCGGGGGTGGGAGGCCTCTCAGGTTCTCGTCGAGCAATCAGGCCGATCCCGGCTCTTCGCAGATGAGCGGGGCCGGGAGGTTCTCTGCCGGAGCGGTGGGGGCCGTGTCGAGCTGAGTGGGTAGGCGTCGAGGCCTTCAGGATGAAGGCGTCTACTCCGCATCCTTCGAAGGCCTCGACTGTGACCCAGCCTATCGGCGGGCACGCCTGTTGCGTGTCCGCGTGCACTCTCTTCGACCAGCCCGACATGCACGTGCGTGCCGCCGAACTCACCGACCGTGGGTGGGCACTGAGCGTGGAAACGCGCGGCCGCGAGGCCGCCTGCCCCGACTGCGGGGTCATCGCTGCCCGGGCCAAGGACCGGGACCGTGTGCTGCTGCACGACCTGCCCGCTCACGGGGTGCCGGTGCGCCTGGTGTGGAGCAAGCGCCGCTGGCGTTGCCAGGAGCCGGCCTGCGCCCGGACCAGCTTCACCGAGCCCCACCCGGTCGCCGCCCCTCGGGCCAGGCTCATTACCCGGGCCGTGGCCTGGTGCGCCGACCAGATCGCCTCCCACGACATCACCGTCTCTGCTCTGGCCGGGATGCTCGGAGTCGCCTGGCACACCGTGTGGAACGCGGTGGCCCCAATGATCCGGGCCAGGATCGCCGACCCGGCCCGCCTCGAAGGAGTGCGGCGCCTGGGCGTGGATGAGCACATCTGGACCCACGTCGGGCTGCCGGGACGACGGGCGGTGACCGGGATCATCGATCACACCCCGGACGAGGACGGGCGCCCCCGGGCGCGGCTGCTGGACCTGGTCCCGGGCCGCTCGGGTGCCGCTTACCAGGGTTGGCTGGCGCGGCAGTCGCCGGCCTTCCGGGACGGGGTCACCACCGCGACCCTGGACCCGTTCCGCGGCTACGCCAACGCGATCCGTGACCAGCTGCCCGCGACTCAGGTCGTCCTGGACGCCTTCCACATCGTCAAGCTCGGCACTCAGATGGTCGATGAGGTCCGCCGGCGGGTGCAGCAGAACACGACTGGGCACCGAGGCAGGGCTGGTGATCCGCTGTACCGCATCCGACGGGCGCTGACCTGCGGGGTGGAGCACCTCACCGAACGCCAGGCCGCCCGCCTCGAGGCCGGCCTGGCCGCTGGCGACCCGCACGACGAGGTCCTGGTGGCCTGGCAGTGCTATCAGAAGCTGCGCGCCGTCTACCACCAGCCCACCTCGACCACCGGCCGGGCCCTGGCGGTGGAGGTCATCGACAGCCTGCACACCTGCCCCATCCCCGAGGTCGCCCGCCTCGGGAGGACCCTGCGACGCTGGAGGGAAGAGATCCTGGCCTACTTCCACACCAATGGCGCCTCGAACGGCCCCACGGAGGCCGTCAACGGGGTCATCGAGACCATGCGCCGCGTCGCCCGAGGCTTCCGAAACCCAGAGAACTATCGGCTCAGAGCCCTCATGGCAGCCGGAGGACACCGACCCTGGAGAACCCCCTGACCCCGCTCATCTGCGAAGAGCCCCGATCCCTGAAGGATTCAGTGACTCAGACGGGGTGGTGCTCAGTGCTGCCGCGCAGCATCGAGAAGAGCACGTCGCAGCGTCAGCCGGCCACGGAGGATCACACACTGTTCCCGTAACTGAGAGGAATGCTCCCCTGGGGTGTGGCACACCCGCTGCGCCCTGTGGCCAGAAAGGGCCTGGCTCCCCTTTCCGGTCAGTGACCGGAGGTGTGGCCGGGGCCGTGGGAGGGGACCGGGGAGTCCTCGCCGCCCGGGACGCCGCCTGGTGCGCTGCCGCTGATCAGCGGGCCGATGACGAAGGCCGAGAGCGAGTAGAGGCCCGCGAAGACGACCAGACCGACGGCCGGCGCCCACCAGGTGTCGAACCTGCGGCGCAGGCGCAGCAGGAGGGGGACCGAGGCGGCAAGGCCCAGAACACCGAACACGAGGGTCCCGCCGGACCCGGCAATCAGCGCCGTCCCGGCGAGCACTCCCACGTGGTGCAGCACGTGCGGGAGCAGCCCCAGGGCCACGCCGATCCCGCCGATGGCGGAGTTCCACAGCGCGCGCAGGCGCCTCGGCCGGACCGCCGCAGCCTCTCCGGGGGTGCCCGCCTGATCGCTGACCCGGTGGTGGGAGAGATGCCCGTCCATCGCCGTCGCGCCCTTCCCTGCAACCGGTGTGCCGTCCGGGCCGAGTCTAGTCACGGGCGGTCCATGGGCAGGAGCCCCGTGAGCCACGGGGGCCGGTGGCTACCTGGGCAGGCGTCGAGGGCGTGACGGGTCATGGTCCCGGGCGAACCCTGCCTGGGACCGTCACCAGCGCCAGGGAGACCAGCACGATCACCGCCCCCACCGCGCTTCACACGGTGGGCCGTTCCCCAGGCAGCACCGCCGAGACCGCCATGGCGATCACGGGCACCAGCAGGGTCCACGCGCTGAGCAGGTCCAGGCGTGCCACCTGGGTCTGGCGGAACCAGGCGAGGAAGGCGGCTGCGGTCCCGATCAGCGACAGGAACCCCAGTGCCAGCACGAACCGAGGGGTCCAGGCGATGGCCGGGGCGCCCTCGACCGCGGCGGCCAACGCCACCAGCAGAAGACCGCCGATCACAAAGTGCCAGCCGATGGCGACCACCAGATCCGTTCCGGACAGCCTCCGTGACATCAGCGTTCCGGCGGTGACGGCCACCGCTGAGAGCAGCGACAGCCACGCCCCCTGCCCGCCACCACTAGCCACCCCCACCAGCACCAACCCGGCGAACCCGACCACCACAGAGGCCGCGGAACGCACGGACACGGCCTCACCGTAGAACCACCAGGCCGGCAGCAGGATCAGTAACGGCTGCGCGTTCGACAGCACCGCTGCCGCCCCCGTGGCCAGTCCTGCGGTCCCGGCGAACATCGCGGCGAAGGCCACGGTCACGTTCACCACCGCCATCGCCGTCAGCAGACCCCAGGACGGCCCCCGCGGCCGCAGGGGCCGTCGCTGCGCGGCGGCGACGAGCAACAACGCGGCCCCGGCGATCAGAGCACGTAGTGCCGCGAACCACAGCACCGGCGCGTCCTGCAAACCCCATCGGATGGCCACGAAACACAGGCCCCAGGCCGTCGTCACCCACAGCATGGTCCCCACCCGGGGCGCCCCTCGGTCCGGGGCTACCCTTGTGCTGCTCAGGAGCGGGCCGTCTGCCGGCGGAACCGGGGGAGAAACCCCGGCACCCGGCGGGCATAGTCCTGGTAGGCGGTGCCGAACTGGCGGACCAGGATCTGCTCCTCCTTGCGCGCCAGGCGCCAGTAGACCACCACCAGCACCGGGAACATCAGCAGGGTCAGCACCGTGGGCCACTGCAGCAGAAAGCCCACCATGACAGCCAAGAACCCTACGTACTGCGGGTGGCGGAGACGCGCATACGGGCCGGTGCTCGCCAGACGCCCTTCGTGCTGGGCCGCATAGAGCACCCGCCAGGCACGGTAGAGCAGGTACAGCCCCGCCCCGATCACGAGGTTGCTGAGCAGGTGCAGAGGATTCAGATGCGGATCCCCTTCCCATCCGAACAGCTCCTGCCACAGGTGCCCCGATCCATGATCCAGGGACTGCAGACCGGGCACCTTCTCGCCCAGCCAGCCCGAGAGCAAGAAGATCGTCAGCGGAATGCCGTACATCTCGGTGAACAGCGCGACGATAAACGCCGAAAACCCGCCCAGGGCGCGCCAGTCCAGCCTGGTCTTGGGCTGGATGAAACTGAATGCGAAGGCGATGAACACCAAGGAATTCAGGATCACCAGCCACCACAGACCGTACCCGTACTCACCGGACATCGCCGGCTCCTCTCTCCTGGAGGTCACCTCCGTGGCCACCATGGCCGCCGTGACCGCCGTGACCGAACAGGTGCATCACCAACATGGCGGCCACGAACACATACGGCAGGGCATCGGCCATGTGCAGCCAGTGAGCGGTGAGCAAATAAATCACGATGGCAAGGACCACCACCAGGATGCCGAGACGAACCGGGGAGCCCGGGCGGGAACGGCCACGGGTGGGTGATGGGTGCGGACTGTCGCTCATTGGACTTCCTGCCTGGTCGCAATCTCAAGAGCCTGCCGGTCCACCACCGGTGCAGTGAGTACTGAGGAACCCACGGGGCCGGCTGGCTCACCTGTGTCGTTACAACAGCGCTTCGGTGGTCTTGCCTCCGTCGGTGGTGCGCAGGACGGCCGAATCGGCCACCAGCAGTGCCTCCACCGTCCCCTCCTCGCTGATGCTCGATCCCAGGGCGGTGATCTCCCCGATCGCCTTCTCGCTGGTGTCCCAGGTGTCCCCGGCGTCAGCGCTGGTAAGCAGGCGCCCGTCGATGCCGGCGCCGACGATGGTCTTCTCATCGGCCCAAGCCACAATCGACATCAGTTGCGGGGTGTCCAGGGTGTCCCAGGTGGTCCCGTCGTCGCTGGAGCGCAGCACACCGTTCTCGGTGGTGGCCAGGACCGTGCCCGTGCCCGGGGCGATCGCCAGGGACGCCGGGGCGGAGGGGATCTCAAGGGTGTCCCAGGTGCGGCCGTCGGTGCTGGCGCGCAGCTGTCCGTCGAAGCCGATGACCGCGTTCGGGCTGGCGGTCAGGGCGTGGAAGTCCGACTCCCCGCCTCGGGAGAGCACCTCCCAGGTCTCACCGCCGTCGGTGGATTCGATCAGCCCGACCGGCTCGGGCAGGTCGGTCCCCATCCCGGGGTGGCCCGAGGCCAGGTAGCGGCCCTCGGTGAGGGTGAAACCCATCAGGTCCACGACCGGACCCACCTGGGTCAACTGCCGGCTCTCCAACCGGAACAGGCCCTCATGGGTGGCCAACAGAATCACCCCGGTGGCTGCGTCGCGGGTGATGGCGTGGACGTGGGTGATCGCCGTTCCAGCGCTGTTGGTGCTGGAGGAAGCAGTCGGAGCCGTGGAGTTCGCCTGCGGCGAGCACGCCACCAGGGCCCCGGAGCCCAGCAGGCTGAACCCGCCCAGGAGAAGGGATCTGCGGGTCAAGGAGTTCATGGGTCCTTTCCGCCTCGCAACCACATCACGAGGACCACCCACCATTCTCGACCGGCTGGAGAGAGGCTCTGCGCCGTTTTCCTTGAAGGTTTGGCGAAGATTGCCGCAGGAAGGGCCTCTGAGCCGGATCGGCATACAGGTCAGGGACACACTGGAGGCATGAATTCTGGCTCCGATGCCGGCACCCGCCCGGAGCGCGTGCTGGTGGTCGACGACGAAAAGCCTTTGGCGCAGATGGTCGCCACCTACCTGTCCCGCGCCGGCTACGCCGTCGCCCAGGCGCACACCGGCCCCGCCGCCCTCGAGACCGCCCGCACGGAGCACCCGGACGTCGTGGTCCTGGATCTGGGGCTGCCGGGGCTGGACGGGGTCGAGGTGTGCCGGCGGCTGCGGGCCTTCTCGGAGTGCTACGTGCTGATGCTCACCGCCCGCGGGGACGAGGAGGACAAGCTGGCCGGGCTGGCCGCCGGGGCCGATGACTACATCACCAAGCCCTTCAGCGTGCGCGAGCTCGTCGCCCGGGTGGCCGCGGTGCTGCGCCGGCCCCGCCCCACCGTGGCCCCGGCCGAACCGGCGCGGGTGTTCGGGGACCTCGTCATCGACCTGACCGCCCACGAGGTGCGGGTGGGCGGCGATCCGGTGGCGCTCACCCGCACCGAGTTCGACCTGCTGGCGGCCCTGTCGGCCCGCCCACACCAGGCGTTCTCCCGTCGTCAGCTCATCGACATCGTGTGGGACCCGGCTTGGGTGGGCGACGAGCGGATCGTGGACGTGCACATCGGCCACCTGCGCCGCAAGCTGGGCGAGGAACCGACCGCCCATATCGGCACGGTGCGCGGGGTCGGCTACCGGATGGGGGCCCGATGACCCGACGCCCCCGGGGGCTGGTCTCCCGGTTCCTGCTCGCCCAGCTGCTGGTGGTGGCCGCCAGCCTGCTCGCCGCGGTCGTGGTGGCCTCCCTGGCCGGCCCGGCGATCTTCCACGAGCACCTGATCATGGCCGGGAACCCGGAGAACTCCCCGGAATTGCTGCACGTGGAGCAGGCCTACCGCGACACCAACCTCATCACCCTGGGCGTGGCCCTGGGCACCGCCCTGGTCTGCGCCCTGGTGGTCAGCGCCTGGTGCTCCCGTCGTATCCGGGGGCCGTTGGAACGATTGACCGAGGCGGCCCAGGGCATGGCCCACGGCCGCTACGACACCCGGGTCCCGGCGATGGGCGCCGGGGCGGAGGTCGAGGCCCTTGCCTCCTCGTTCAACACCATGGCCGCCCGTCTGCGGAGCACCGAGGACACCCGCCGGCGAATGCTCTCAGACCTGGCCCATGAGATGCGCACCCCCATCGCGGTGCTCACCGTCTACTGCGAGGCCCTCCAGGACGGGGTCACCCACTGGGATGAGACCACCAGTGAGCTCATGAGCGAGCAACTGGCCCGACTGACCCGTCTGGTGGACGACATCAACGACGTCTCCCGCGCCGAGGAGGGCCGGATCGACCTGGACCGCACCGAGCAGCCCGTCGGTGAGCTCCTCCGGAGTGCCGTGGAGGCCCACCGGGAGGGCTACGCCGCCAAGGGCGTAGCCCTGGAGCTCGACGTCGACGAGTCGGCCGGGACCGTGGACGTGGACCGGCAACGGATGGGCCAGGTACTGGGCAACCTGCTCACCAACGCCCTGCGCCACACCCCGCTGGGCGGAAAGGTGATCCTGAGGGCGGCCCGGCAGGGTCCCGGGCAGATCGCCATCCACGTGGCCGACACCGGTGATGGCATCAGCGCCGAACACCTGTCCCACGTCTTCGAACGCTTCTACCGCGGGGACACCGCCCGCGACCGCGACCACGGCGGCTCCGGGATCGGCCTGACCATCTCCAAAGCACTGGTCGAAGCCCACGGCGGCACCCTGACCGCCACCTCCCCCGGACCCGGACACGGCGCGGTGTTCACCATGGAGCTGCCCACCTGTCACCGCGTGGGTTCCCCGGCAGCAGAGGTCACCGGATGACCCACTTGCTTTATACCCCCATGGGGTATATACCCTAGAGCTGTAGGGATCCCTTGGGTCCCTGCGGTATCGCATAACCCGAGCGAAGGAACTCCAGATGACCCCCGAGACCCCTCAGCCGCTGCCGATGGCCTCCACCGGCTGCGCCTGCTGCACCCCGGCCTCCGACCAGACGGCTCCCGCCGCCGAAGCGGCCCCCTCGGCCGGCACGTCCGCCACGTATCAGGTGGAGGGCATGACCTGCGGCCACTGCGCGACCAGCGTCACCGAGGAGATCACCGCCCTGGAGGGTGTGACCGATGTGCGCATCGACCTGGCGGCCGGTGGCCTCTCCACTGTGACTGTGAGCGGTATGGCAACCCCGGAGGCCGTGCAGGCCGCGGTCGAGGCGGCCGGTTACGCCGTCGTCGCGGCCTGAGTAACCCCACCGCCGTACCGACCAGCCAACCATCTTCGCGGAAGGAGCATCATGAGCACCCCGCATCATGACCACGGCCACCCGCACGCCGACCCCGACGCCGTGCAACCCATGGACCACAGCGGCCACGCCGGTCACGGGCAGCACGGCGATGCCGATACCCACGGGCAGGCCATGCCGCACGGGCACGCCCACTCCGCCCTCGACGAGGACCACACCGTCCACACCCACGGCGAACATGCCGGGCACTCCACGGCGATGTTCAAGAACAAGTTCTGGTTCTCCTTGGTGCTGGCGGTCCCGGTGGTGGTGTTCAGCCCCATGGTCGGGCACCTGCTGGGCTACCACATCCCCGAGTTCCCCGGGTCGGCTTGGATCGCTCCGGTGCTGGGCACGGTCATCTACTTCTACGGCGGGATGCCGTTCCTCAAGGGCGGACTCACCGAGCTCAAGAGCCGGCAGCCGGGGATGATGCTGCTGATCAGCATGGCCATCACGGTCGCGTTCGTGGCCTCCTGGGTGACCACCCTGGGGATCGGCGGATTCGAGCTGGACTTCTGGTGGGAGCTGGCGCTGCTGGTGGTGATCATGCTGCTGGGGCACTGGATGGAGATGCGGGCGCTGGGGGCGGCCTCCTCCGCCCTGGACGCCCTGGCGGAACTGCTGCCCGACGAGGCCGAGAAGATCGTGAACGGCGAGACCATCACCGTGCCGATCGCCGAGCTGGCGATCGGGGATGTGGTCCTGGTCCGATCCGGGGCTCGGGTTCCGGCCGACGGGCAGATCGTCGACGGCGCCGCGGAGTTCGACGAGTCCATGATCACCGGCGAGTCCCAGCCCGTCTCCCGGGGGCCCGGGGAGACGGTGGTGGCGGGGACCGTGGCCACCGACAACGCGGTCCGGGTCCGCGTCGACGCGGTGGGCGAGAACACGGCCCTGGCCGGGATCCAGCGGATGGTCGCCGACGCCCAGGCCTCCTCCTCCCGCGCCCAGGCCCTGGCCGACCGGGCCGCCGCGTGGCTGTTCTGGTTCGCCCTGGCCGCCGGCGTGCTCACCGCCATCACCTGGACCCTGCTGGGCAGCCCCGACGACGCCGTGGTCCGTACCGTCACGGTGCTCGTGATCGCCTGCCCCCACGCCCTGGGCCTGGCCATCCCGTTGGTGATCGCGATCTCCACCGAGCGCGCCGCGAAGGCCGGGGTGCTGATCAAGGACCGGATGGCCCTGGAGCGGATGCGCACCATCGACGTGGTGCTCTTCGACAAGACCGGCACGCTGACCGAGGGCGCGCACGCCGTTACCGGTGCTACGCCGGTGCCCGGCACCTCCGAGGCCGAGCTGCTCGCCGTGGCGGCGGCCACCGAGGCCGACAGCGAGCACCCCGTGGCCCGGGCGATCGTGACCGCCGCCGCCCGCAGCGCCGAAGCACAACGGCTGGGCCTGCGCGGCACCGGCTTCACCGCGGCCGCCGGCCGCGGTGTGAAGGCCACCGTCGACGGGGCCGAGATCGTCGTGGGCGGGCCGAACATGCTGCGCGAGTTGGCTCTCGACACGCCCGCTCCGCTACGCGCCACCGTGACCGAGTGGACCAACCGCGGCGCCGGTGTGCTCCACGTCGTCCGGGACGGGCGGATCATCGGCGCCCTGGCTTTGGAGGACAAGGTGCGCCCCGAGTCCCGCGCCGCCGTGGCGGCGCTGCAGGAGCGCGGGGTGAAGGTCGCGATGATCACCGGCGACGCCCGGCAGGTCGCCGAGGCGGTCGGGGCGGATCTGGGCATCGACGAGGTCTTCGCCGAGGTCCTGCCCCAGGACAAGGACACCAAGGTCACCGAGCTGCAGTCCCGCGGGATGACGGTGGCGATGGTCGGCGACGGGGTCAACGACGCCCCCGCCCTGGCCCGGGCCGAGGTCGGGATCGCCATCGGCGCTGGCACCGACGTGGCCATGGAGTCCGCCGGGGTGGTGCTGGCCGGCAACGACCCCCGCTCGGTACTGTCCATGATCGAGCTGTCCCGGGCCAGCTACCGGAAGATGATCCAGAACCTGGCCTGGGCCACCGGCTACAACGTCATCGCGGTGCCCCTGGCCGCCGGTGTGCTCGCCCCGGTCGGGATCGTACTGTCCCCGGCCGTGGGGGCGGTGCTGATGTCGGTCTCCACCATCGTGGTGGCACTCAACGCCCAGCTGCTGCGCCGGCTCGACCTGGACCCCGCCCACCTGTCCACCACCAGCACCGAGGACCGCCGGCCCGCCGAACAACCCGCGACCGTCCCCACCTCCTGAGCCACCCTTTCCCCAACCCCTCAACAACAAGAGAAGGACACACTGTGAAGCGTTCCACCACCCTCATCACCCTCGCCCTGGCCTCGGCTCTGGCCCTGGCCGGCTGCGGCACCAACGGCGAGGAGAACACCGGGGCGGCCTCCGAGGCCGCTACGTCTGCAGCGGCAGGTGCCGGAAGCACCGAGACCACCGGCACGACCGCCCCCTCTGGCTCCTCCTCCGCCCAGGAAATCTCGGAGGAGCACAACGACGCCGACACGATGTTCGCCCAGATGATGATCCCCCACCACCAGCAGGCCGTGCAGATGAGCGAGATGATGCTGGCCAAGGACAACGTGGATCCGCAAATCCAGGAGCTGGCCAACAAGATCGTCGCCGCCCAGGGCCCGGAGATCGACCGCCTGGAACAGATGCTCCAGACCTGGGGTGAGCCCACCTCAGCGGCGGCCGGGGACATGGGCCACGAGTCCATGGGTCACGACTCCGACTCCGGTTCGGGCATGGAGGGCATGATGACCGAGAAAGACATGGATCAGCTCCAGGCCGCCGAAGGGGATGAGGCCGCCGAGCTGTTTTTGACCCAGATGACCGAACACCACCGCGGGGCCATCGACATGGCCAAGGAAGAGGTCACCAATGGGCAGAACTCGCAGGCCATCGCGATGGCCCAGAAAGTGATCGATGACCAGGAAGCCGAGATCCAGGAAATGGACGGCTTGCTCCAGCAGCTCCAGAGCTAGTGCGTTGACCGGTTGGGTCGGCCGGGTTTGGACTGGTGGCATGGCTGAACGTGTGAAGGTGCGTCGGTTGACGCCGGCGGAGGGCCAGCGGTTGCAGCGGATCGTACGCCGCGGGGAGTTTCACCTGAGCGCCATCAAGGGGCCACCGCTGGGGCCACCACACCACCGCGGCGGCCTGAAACACCGCCGACCTACCCGGTCACCGCACTAGCACCTGCTGTTGGGTGGCCCCCCACCACCAGGCACGAGTCCTTCCCGCAGTCAGCCTGAGCCACCGCAGGTCACCGGCCCGGAGGGGCCCCACCCGAATGCGTGGGGCCCCTCCGGGCCGGTGACCACTGATTCCCACGCGCCGGATGCCCGTGGGCCCCCGGCGCGCGGGGCCCGGGACCGGGCCTCAGCCGTGGCCGGCGAGCCAGGTGCGGAAGTCGGCGACCTGAGCCTGCTGAGTGGTGATCCCGGCGGTGGAGGCCACCCGCAGTTCGGCGTGCGGTGCCCGGGCCTGGGGCTCGAGGAACTCGATGATTCCGCTGGAGTGGTGCGGAATCATCTTCTGCACGAAGGCGACGTCGAAGCCTTCACCGGCTTCCACCGCCAGCAATTCCTCGTGCATCATCTGCATCTCCTCCTCCATGGTCGCCATCTCCTGGCGGGCCTCCTCCGGGGCCTGGGCCTTGGCTTCGTCCGGGGTCAGTCCGTACCACTGATCCAGCCACCGGGTGAACTGCTCGATCTGGTGCTGCTGGTCGGCGACGATGTTCTCCGCATGCGTGCGGATGTCGGGACTGGTGCCGCGCTCCAGCTCCAGTTCGGCCATCTCGATGGCGCCCTGGTGGTGGCCGATGATCTCGGCCAGGAAAGTGATCTCCAGTTCCTCGCCTTCGAGGCCGGCCAGGGTCTCGCCGAACTCGTAGGCGGTCGGGGAGGTGGGCTCGGGCTGGAGAGTCTCGGTCTGGGTATGGGCAGGGACCGGGGTGGCCTCCCAGCGGGCGAAGGCCGGGGCGGTCGCCCCGCCCAGCAAGGCGGTGGCGACGGCGATAGTGGCGGCCACCGTGGGGCGGCCACGGAATGGGGTGGAACCCATGATGATGTCTCTCTTCCACGACGAGGGAGCTCGACCCTGAGATGCCGGCTCGGTGATCACCCCGCCGCCGGGGCGGGAACGATCCGCGCGGGCGGGGCTGTGCTCAATGAGATACGGGGGGGAAGAGAGAACCCCCGCCTCCGGAGGTGCCCGGTCAACGGATCAGATTCCTCTTTCACCGACGGAGGCCCATCCACGGCCTCCGTGGGTCAGCGTCGGCCTCCAGAAGAGGCCCGGTTTCCGTGGAGGAACTTCTCCCCAGGTGATCAGTCACCCGGGGCATCACCCGGGCGGTGGGTGTGTCATGGCGTCGCCCGACTTGTGCAGCTCGGGCTTGCTCCGCGGCCTCGCTCCCAGCCAGCCCCGGAGCTTCTCACCGCCGTCCGCCACCCGGGTGATGGGTCCGCGGGGGCAGGCTCAGCCCAGGGCGGCGACCAGCTCGGCGCAGGTGGCCTCGCAGCGCCGACAGGCCTCCGCGCAGATCCGGCAGTGCTCGTGCATCGAGGCGTGCTTCTCGCACTCGTCCGCGCAGGCCTTACAGGCCATCTGGCAGGCCCGGATCGCATCCAGGGTGATGTTCGCGTCGTAGCCGGTGTGCCGGGAGAGCACCCGCCCGGTGGCCTCGCACAGATCCGCGCAGTCCAAGTTGGTGCGGATGCACTTGGTCAGCTCCGCGACCATGTCCTCGGACAGGCACGCGTCGGCGCAGGCGGTACAGGTCTGGGCGCACTGGAAACAGGCCTCGATGCAGGCGGCTAGCTTCTCCTCGTCCACCCCGCCCAGGTCCTTCGGGTAGGTCTCCAGCATCGACGTCACATGATGAGTCATGGCTTGCTCCTTCGTCGGTTCGGCCGAGGAGACGAACCGGCCGGAGCCAATCCGCCATACAACCGACAGCAAACTGCGGATCTGGCCGGATGAAGCACTTACTCCTTGAAGATTCCGTGAAGAAATCCCGAGAGCGAGGCGCGCGCCACGCCACGCATCCATTTCCTTTTGTGAAAGATGCATAGGAACCATGAAGATCTCATGAAGAAATCTCTCTCGCGCCGCCGGAAGAGAACGACTTCCTGAAAATAGCCTGGATTATTTCCTAGCCTTTTCTTACCAATCCCTGTGGGGCGGCAGGGGCTGGCAGCTGCGCTCTTGCACCCCTCTGACGGAGCCGCAGGTACAGGAGGGCCTGGGCGCACACCGCGTAAATCCGCTAGTCGCCGTCAGATATGCACCTCTTCGGCAGCAATGTGCTGGGGCGCGAGTAGAAGGCGGCCGCCGCCTCGGCGGTCACTCCCGAGCGTCTCTCCGTCCCGCTCGGCGGTGAAACAAGGGGGGAGGAGCGGCCGTAACCGTAACGTGACTTTTCCGTTATCTGTTCGCTACTGTCCTCTGCGTGCCGATCGCCGATCCGGTTGGCATCCCCGGGTACATCGCCGAATTCTGCCGGTGCCCGGGGTCTGCTGAAAAGACATCGCTTGGCAGAAGCGGGGGAACCATACACGGTCCCGCCCTTGGGGCCTGGGGGTTAAGCCGGCCGGACGCGCGCGTCCGCCCGGCCGGGTGTCTCCCACCCGCATCCGACAGCTCACCTCGCAGGCAAAGGGAGGAATCCACTCATGCCCATGTTCCAGCGCCGTACTGCTCGCCACCGCGCCCAGACCCCGTCCCGCCTCGTTCGCCGCACCACTCTCGCAGCCGCCGCTGGTGCGACGGTGCTTGGCTCGGTGGCACCCGCCCAGGCCTACGCCGAGCTACCGACCCCCTCGAACACCGCCTCCTCCACCCCCGCCCCCATGGTGGCGACCCTGGCCTCGTCCCCCGCCGCGGCCCCGATCGTCCCGGCAGCCACCCCGGCCCCTGGGGCGCAGGCGGCCTCGACGCCGCAGATGGCCTCGGCCTCGGATGTTTCCGTCCAGTCCACCGACACTACTGCTGTCTCCACTTCCGGGAGCGGGCTCGTGGGCACCGCCATGCAGGGTGTGGGCGGTGGTTACGTCTGGGGTGGTACCGCCTTCGGCGCCTGGGACTGCTCCGGGTTCACCCAGTGGGTCTACGCCCAGAACGGCATCGAGATCCCCCGCACCAGCCAGGCCCAGTGGGCGGCTGGTACCCCGACCGCCAACCCCCAGCCCGGTGACCTTGTCGTCCAGAACGGTGGCGGCCACATCGGGGTCTACCTGGGCGGCGGCAAGATGATCTCCGCGCTGAATCCGACCCAGGGCACCTTCGTCCACGACGTCAACGCCATGCCCGTGGTCGGCTACGTCACCTTCCGCTGACCCACACCACTGGATGCCTTGGGCATCCACCCAGGGGCTCCCGGAGAAGCCGCCCCCGTGCTGTGGGGGCCCTGTCAACGACAGGGCCCCCACAGCACGGGATCTCATCCCGCAGTCCAGGCCTGGTTGCCAACGCAGGTCACCGCGTAGCTGGCTTCTGGGCAACAAAGCGTAGAATCCGCCCACCGAAGGACAACCGGAGGGCGAGGAGCTCCAGGCCGACCTGGTCGAGAACTGGTTCGAAGGCTCCGGGGTCGATGAGTCGGTGGGGAGAGCGATCGGCCCGGTGAACCAAGGAGGCCATCCGTGAGGCAAGCAGGTCGTATCCCACCAATGCCCCGCCCGGCCGCAAAACCCGGGACCCCTCGACCACCGCGTGTTCCCACTCGATGACGTGGTGGAGCATCAGGAAGCTCACAACCGTGTCAAATGACTCGTCCTCGAAGGGCAGGCGGGTGGCGTCGGCCTGACAGGCCTCAGCATGGGGGAATCTGACAAGGCATTGCTGCGCAACCTCAACCATCACCGGGTCGGCGTCGGTCGTAGTGAGCCGCACCCAAGGGTTGGCTTGGACGATCGCTTCGGCCATCGCCCCGCTGCCCCCGCCGATTTCCAGCACGTTCTCGGTGACGGGGAAGCCTTGGGTCGCCCAGGGGACCATTCGCCGGGCCAAAAGACTCCATGGCGCACTGCGGCAGCACGAAGCTTCTAGAGCGGACATCCTCGGCATGGACTCCCCCTCCCGGTGCATCCGGATCGTGTGCGCCGAGCCTAGTTCCACGATCGACAGCAGTGAACCGGCTCGGCAAGGACGAGGCGACCTCGCTATGCACACCGCCCGGGGTGGGCGCGGCCGCTGATTCGAGGAAGCTAGGTCCCTGGCCTCCGGACCCCCACCCATGCCCCCTCACGCGGGGTCAGCAATGATGTCGCCTCCGGCGGCTATACCTGCTCTCATGGGCAGGGATCAGATCTCCAAGCACAGGGAACATCGCAAGAACGAACATCGCGACATACCAACACGCCCCGTGGGGCGCTCGGCGTGATCGCCCTGGTGGACGTGAACAACTGCTACGTGTCCTGCGAACGTCTTTTCGACCCGTCCCTGCTCGGCAAGCCCACTGTGGTGCTGAGCAACAACGACGGGTGTGTGGTCGCCCGCTCCGCCGAAGCCAAGGCCCTGGGGATCCAGATGGGAGATCCGTGGTTCAAGATCGCCGCCGATGCCCGCCGGTGGGGCTTGCAGCGCAGATCCTCGAACTACCCGCTCTACGCCGATCTCTCCCAACGCACCATGGCTCTGCTGGACCGCTACGCCCAGGCACAGGAGATCTACTCGATCGACGAGTGCTTCCTGACCCCTCCCCCCGGGCACACACGCGAGCTGCTGGCCTGGGGCCGGGAGCTGCAGCGGGTGGTAGCGCGCAACGTAGGGCTGCCCGTCAGCGTGGGCATCGCCCCCACCAAGACCCTGGCCAAGCTGGCCACCGAAGCGGCCAAGAAGATCCCCGCCACCGGGGGCGTGGTGCACTGGGAGAACACCCCGCCGGGCTTCTGGGGCCGGCTTATGGGCACCCTGCCAGTGACCGAGGTGTGGGGGGTGGCCGCGCGCACCGCCCGCCGCCTGGCAGCCCAGGGGACCACCACCGTCGCCGAGCTGCGCGACGCTGACCCGGTACGGATCCGCGATCGGTTCTCCGTGGTGCTGATGCGCACCGCGCTCGAGCTCAACGCGGTGCCGGCGATCCCCGTGGAAGAAGAGACCGCCACCAAGCAGCAGATCCTGGTCTCCCGCTCCTTCCCCGAACCAATCCTCGACCCTGCCCTGATCGCAGAGGCGGTGGCCGATTTCGCCCAGCGGGCCGCGCGCCGGCTGCGCAAGGAGGACCAGGAAGCCGCGCGTCTGACGGTCTTCGCCGCCACCTCACCCCACCGCCCAGGCCCTGACCACCACCCCAACGCTCATGTAAGGCTGCCTGCTCCGACACACGAGCCCGGGGCGCTGGCCGCTACGGCCCGCAGGGCCCTGGAGCCGCACCTGGTGCACGGGATCCCGTACATGCGCGCCGGGGTGATGTGCCTGGAGCTCACCGACACCGGTGCTGCCGCGCCCCTGCCCGGTACCGCCCCCACCACAGCGCCCATCGGGTCCCTGATCGACGCCGTCAACACCCGGTTCGGCACCGGCACGGTCGGCTTGGGACGATCCGCGACCAGCACCCCCAAGCCCTGGGACAACCACCAGGCAGCCCTCTCCCCCGGCTACACCACCGACTGGAACGCCTTGCGCACCGTCAGCTGATTCCTGTTTTTGGCCTGCCTGGCGACACACCAGCGGCGGTTTGTGTACGAATGCAGAATCATGGGGCATACTTTGTCACATGACTGACAAGGGGGCGCGCCGCATACCTCGCGCCTTGGGGCCTATGGTTCCCCTCGTCATCCAGATCCCGCAGGAAGTGGAAACCGCCATCCGCTCCGCTGCGGCGCAGGACGACGTGAGCATGTCATGGTGGATCGTCGCTCAAGCAGCACGGAGCCTCGATCTACCCCAATACGAATACCCGCCCGCACATGACTGAAGGCGGCCCCCCGCCAGGGACCGCCTTCAAAGTCTCGAACACCGTTCCAGCGACCAAACTTTCGCGGTGTTCCGATAGCAACGAAAGTTCCTCATGAGACACCAGGTAAAGCACCCATCGAGGTGTTGCTATGTCTAGGCTACCAGCAGACTTAGCGACGCCGCTAACCCCATTATCCCCATTGGAGGCACGGGGGTTGGTGGGGGCACAAGCCCCCGCAACCCCCGCCCGTCGTCGGAGCATGTGCCGCAGCGCCCAGCGGTTCCCGGTGACCGAGGCCCACACTCCCCGTGCGCGCACGGGCAAGTCCTGGACCCCGGACCCGGCGGAGGGCGCGGAGGCGCGGGTGCCGTGCTGGTGGTCCCGTGACCAGTGGATCCAGGAAGAGAGGGCACCGCCTGGCGCGGAGACGACGAGACGCGCCCACCCGGCCCCTCACCGTCGTCGTCCCCGAACGCAGCCGTACAACGGAAAGGGGCCCGCAGTGAAAACCACGGGCCCCCGAAAGAGCGAACCTCAGTCCACCACGAGCCGCCCCCGCTTGGCGTGCGGGTGCCGCCCGTGCACCGCGTGGTACAGCACGGCGGCAACGACTACCAGCACGGCGAGAACCGCGTACATGGCCCCGAAACCGGCGGCGGAGAGCAACAGACCCAGGATCACGGGGCCCACACCCACGCCCACGTCCATGAGCAGCAGCAGCGTGGAGATGCCGGTGCCCAGCTTGTGGGCGGGCACCGCGTTCACGGCTATGGCCTGCGCGGCCGGCATGAGCGTGCCGTAGCCCAGACCAGTCATGGCGCCGGCCACGACCACCTGCCAGTCCTGGTTCGCCACCGCCAGGAAGCCCAGGGCCACAGCGAAGCAGACGAGGCCCAGGTAGACCACCACGTTGTCGCCGCGCTGGTCCTGCACCTTGCCCAGCACTAGGCGCATGATCAGCATGGCCACGGCGTACGCCACGAAGAACAGGGCGGCACCGGTGGTGACTCCGCGGTCCTCGGCATAGGCGTTGAGGTAGGTGATGACGCCCGCGTAGCAGACGCCCACCACCAGCATGAAGGAGCCGATGGGCAGCACTGCCGGGTGGGCGATGTCGCTGAGCGAGAAGGCGGCGCGCTGCTTGTCCACCTCCTGGTTGGCCTGGGCTTCACGCTTGACCAGGGGCTCCCGCAAGAAGACACCCAGCACCAGGCCGAGCACGGCGGTGACGAGGGTCGTCCAGAACAGCCACGTGTAGTTCAGCGAACCCACCAGGAAGAGCCCCAGCGCGGGCCCCACCGCAGTGGCCAGCGTGGTGCCCAGCGCGAAGTACCCGGTGCCCTCGCCGCGGCGGGAGTCGGGGATCACGGACTGCGCGATCGTCATGACGGCGGTGCTCGCGAACGCGTACCCGAAACCGTGCAGCAGACGCACCCCGATCAGCACGGGCAGAGACCCGGCAGGCAGGTACAGCGCGCACGCGACCACCACGACCACGAGCGCGATCAGCAGCATCTTCCGGCGGCCAAGGATGTCGACAAGGTATCCGGAGACCAGCCGCGCGACGGTCGCCCCCACCACGAATGCACTGGACGCGAAACCGCCCACGGCGTCCGAGGCGGCAAAGCTCTTTACCGCGTACAGCGCCATGGTGGTGACCAGCATGTAGAAGGTCAGGTACTGCAGGAAGTTGACCACCCACGCGACCACGAACGTGGGAGTGACCAGCCGTGCCGGGCCCGCCGAGTGCGCGGGACCGGGCGTGGCCTGCTCCACCACAACCGGCAGTTGACCTGTGGGAACGTCGTCCTTCGCGTCGACCGACACGGGCACCTCCTGGAGTTTTTGGGTTTGTATAGTGCAAGATATTACCCCAGGATTTGTATTATGCAATTTTTGCCGACGACGCCGCTCCGCCGCCTTTCCGCCCCGCCTACCGTTGAGAGCTGCCACGGCGGCAGCCCCTCGGAAGCCGTCCACCCGGGGATGAAAGGATGGAACCGTGCACAGCGATGACTCAGTGAGCGAACTCGTCTACGAGAACATGCTGCTCTCGAGATACGCCCTCCAGGGAGCACCACCCCAGTCCCGCCGGGAGGCGCTGGACCGCAGCTCCACCGTGCTCCTCGCCCGCCTGCAGGCCGGCGGCCCCATGAGCGTGGCCGAGCTGGCCCAGTCCTTCGGCCTGGACATCTCCACCGTCCACCGGCAGGTCGCAGCCGCCATGAAGAGCGGTCTGATCGAGCGCATCAAGGACCCTGAGGGCGGCGTCGCCAAGAAGCACCAACCCACCGAGGAGGGCGTGCACCGTCTTGCGGAGGAACTGGAGGTCCGCCGCGAGTCCTACCAGCGTTTCATTGCGGACTGGCCGCAGGAGGACGTCACCGCGCTGGCCCGTCTCACCCGCCGCTTCAACGAAAGCGTGGAGGCCACCCTCGGCCACAGCTGGCCGCGCGACTACCCCACCGAGTTTTAGCGCACGACGCCGCCCGGGCCGTCCTCAGCACCCCTCCACCTCCGCGATCAGCAGCGCCACGTGCAGGGACGTCCGCGACTCCGGATCGTCCAGCGACACCCCCAGCCTGCGTTCCAACCGGGCCAGCCGCCCGTAGAGCGCCGGGCGGGAGAGGTGGATCCGCTGGGCCAGCAGGCTCTTGTTCCCGCCGCACGCCAGGAACTGCGTCAACAGCTCACGGTCCTCGTGGCGCTCCACGTCCAGGACGCTCCCGAGTTCCGCGCGCGCGAACATCTGCACGCGCTCGTCCCCGCGCAGCATCGCGAGCAGCCCGCGCAGCCGCACGTCCTGTGCGCGGAAGCACCGCCGCCGCGCGGAACCGGAGCGCGCAGAACCGGACCGGGCGGCGTCCTGCCGTGCCGCGCGGTCCGCCACGGTCCCGTCCTGCGAGGGGCCACCTTCCGCGCAACCGTCCCGCGCGAGCAGAGACACCGCGGCCTCCGCGATCATTCCGGCCTCGTCCAGGCGGGCGGCCGGGCCGATCATGCCCGCCTCGGGATCGGTGACCCCCGCGAGCACCCGCCACGCTCCCTCCAGGCGCTGCTCCGCCGCCCCGAACACCCGTTCCACCACCGCGTCCTGCGGGGTGCGCGCGGCCAGCGGCACCAGCACGGCCACGGAGGCGGCGCCGAGACGGCCCGCGAGCGCCGTCGTGCGCTCCCGGCCCAGCGCCCACGCGAGCGCGTCGAGCACGGCGCCGCCCTGGTGCTCGCCCAGCGGGTCCGCGCCCGGGCGCTCCCAGCGCACGACCACCGGCAGCCACGCGGCCGGGGCCGCCTCGCTCAGCACCCCGTCGCGCAGCACGCCGATCCCGAGTTCGTGCGCGCGCCGCCGCGCGGAGTCATCGTCCACGTTCCACGGGCGCCGAAGCTCGTGCAGCAGGGCGGTCTCCGCCTGGCGCTTCTCATTCCGGCGGCTGCGCTCGGACAGCAGCGTGAGCGCCACCGCCTGCCCCGCCCGCTCCAGCACGATGGCACGCAACGCGGGCCCAGTACCCCGCGGCTCGGCGGACAGCCACCCGACCGTCTCCCCCGCGACCGCCACGGGAACGGTCCCCCCGCTGTCCTCCGGTGACGACGACGCCACACGCCGCCGCCACACGACCTCGGCACCCAGTAGCCGCGCGGCTTCCGCAACGATCCGCTGGACCGGGGCAGCCTCCAGGGTCAGCTGGGTGAAGACCTCGTGGATGCGGCGGTCCGTCTCCAGCTGCTCGAGCTGGCGCGCGGCGATCCGGCGGTGCGCCTCCTGCGTGACGGCCACGAACCGCACTTGGCGGCTCAACAGGTACACGGGCAGCTCCCGGTGAGCGGCCGCCGCGCGCAGCACCCGCACCACGGGCTCCCGCCCGGAGAGCACCTCGACCGCGAGCGCTCCGATGCGGGCGCCGTGGACAAGGTCGTGCTGATCGGACTGGCCGTGGTCGTGGCACCGTTCACCGTCCTGGCCATCATTGGGCGCGTCATCGGGGGCTTCTAGACCCGCTCCGCCGCAGACCCGCCCCAGGTCCGGGGCCACGGCTGACGAGCCCCTCCGTGCGTCATAGGGTGGAGGCATGACTCGGATCACCAGCTTCACGCGACAGGGACTTACGTTCGACGTTCTCGACCAGGGCCCGGAGGACGGCCCCGTGGTCCTGTTGCTGCACGGTTTCCCGCAGGATGCCCGCGGCTGGGACGACGTCGCCGAACGGCTGAACGCGCAGGGGCTGCGCACTCTCGCCATGGACCAGCGTGGGTACTCCCCGGGCGCCCGACCCACCGAGCTGGCCGCGTACCGCCGCGAGGAGCTCTCCGGGGACGCGCTGGCCCTCGCGGACGAGGCCGGAGCGGAGCGGTTCCACCTGGTGGGCCACGACTGGGGAGGGGTGCTCGCCTGGGACATCGCCCTGCGCGCACCGGAGCGGGTGGCCTCGCTGACCGTGCTGTCCACCCCGCACCCCACCGCGCTCGGGCACGCGCTCAAGACCCCGGACCAGGTCAAGAAATCCTGGTACATCGGCATGTTCCAGATCCCCGCCGCACCGGAGCGTCTGCTCGCCGGTCGCGTGGGAACCCTCACCCGCCGTGCGGGCATCCCCGAGGAGGCCGCGGAACGCTACGGGCGTCGCTTCGCCACCGCGGACGACCTGCGCGGGCCCATTAACTGGTACCGCGCCATGCTGCGCAAGGACGGCGTGACCGGTAAGAATGCCGGAAACGGCATCATCACGGTGCCCACCACGTTCGTGTGGGGCAACCGGGATCCCGCCCTGGGCCGAACGGCCGCCGAGGAGACCGAGGTGTACGTGCACGCGCCGTACGAGTTCATCGAGCTCGATGCCGGGCACTGGCTGCCCGAGCGCGAGGCCCCCGCGGTGGCCGAGGCCATCGTGGACCGCATATCCTCCGTCACGTCCGACTGACGCCGAACGGCCGGGGCAGTTCTCACCGTCAGGACCCCGGGGAGCCCAGCACCTCCAACACGGCGTCCCCGTACTCGGCGAGTTTCTTGGCACCCACTCCGCTGATGCCGCTGAGCTGCGCGGTCGAGGCGGGGGCGGCCTCCACGATGCCGACGAGCGTGGCGTCCGAGAACACCATGTAGGGCGGGATCTGCTTCTCTTTGGCCACAGATGTCCGCCACTCCCGCAGCGCCTCGAAGGTCTCCTTCGCGGCCTCGTCCAGGGTGTCTGCGGCCCGAGAGCGCCCGCTGCCCCCGCCGCTGCGAGCGCGTCCGTTCGCGCGCGCCGTCGGCGTCCTGTCCACCGCCAGCTCCAGGGTGCCCTCACCGCGCAGCACGGGACCCGCCTGCGGCCCGGGAACCAGCACGCCGAAGTCCCCGACGGCCTCCACGATCCGGCGGGCAAGCAGCTGCCGCAGTACCGAGCGCCACTCCCGCTCGGAGAGGTCCTGCCCGATCCCCCACACGCTCAGCTCCTGGTGGCGCGACGCCTCCGTGCGCTCGTTGCCGCGGCCCAACAGGATGTCGAGGACCTTGCCGGAGCCGAACTGCTCACCGCGTTCGCGTTGCAGCCTGATGAGCGTGGACAGCAGCTTCTGGGCGGGCACGGTGGCGTCCCAGACCTTGGGCGGGTTCAGGCACGTGTCGCAGTTGCCGCACGGCTCGGAGTCCTGGCCGAAGTACCGCAGCAGCTGCGCACGACGGCAGTCCGTGGTCTCGCACAGGGCGAGCATGGCGTCCAGGTGCGAGCGCGCATTGCGTTTGTGCAGGTCAGATCCGTCTCCCTGGTCGATCATGCGCCGCTGGTTGACCACGTCACCCAGGCCGTACGCCATCCATGCCGTTGCGGGCATACCATCGCGGCCGGCGCGGCCTGTCTCCTGGTAGTACCCCTCGATGCTCTTGGGCAGGTCCAGGTGGGCGACGAAGCGGACGTCCGGCTTGTCGATGCCCATGCCGAACGCGATCGTGGCGACGACGACGATTCCCTCCTCCCGCAGGAACCGCATCTGCGTGTCCTGGCGTACTGCGGCGTCGAGACCCGCGTGGTAGGGCATGGCGTCGACCCCGCGGGCGCCGAGCCACGCGGCAGTGGACTCCACGCTCTTGCGGGACATGCAGTAGACGATGCCCGCCTCCCCCGGGTGCTCCGACTGGATGAGCCGCAGCAGCTGGTCCTTCGCGCGGTCCTTGGACTCGATCCGGTACTGGATGTTGGGGCGGTCGAAGTTGGAGACGAAGTGCCGCGCGTTCTCCATGCGCAGCCGCTCGGTGATCTCCTGGTGGGTGGCCCGGGTGGCGGTCGCGGTGAGTGCGATGCGGGGAACATCCGGGAAGGCGTCCGCAAGCACGGACAGCCCCATGTAATCGGGGCGGAAGTCATGCCCCCACTGGGAGACGCAGTGCGCCTCGTCGATCGCGAACAGGGCGACCGGCGAGCGCTTCAGCAGATCGATGGTGCGCGACAGGATGAGCCGTTCGGGGGCCATGTAGAGCAGGTCAATGTCCCCGGCGAGAAGCTGCCGCTCCACCTCCTGCGCCTCGTAGGGCTCCAGGGTGGAGTTAAGGTACGCGGCGCGGATGCCCACGGCCTCGAGCGCGGCCACCTGGTCCGCCATGAGCGCGATCAGCGGGGAGACCACCACGCCTGTGCCGTCCCGCAGCAGGGCGGGGATCTGGTAGCACAGGGACTTGCCGCCGCCGGTGGGCATCAGCACCACGGCGTCCCCGCCGCCGACCACCTGCTCGATGATCTCCGCCTGCTCACCCCGGAAGGCGTCGTAGCCGAAGACCTCCTGCAGGACGCCCAGGGCTGTGGTGGCTGTGGCGGAGGAAGTCATGCCTCCAGGGTAGGTGCTGAGTACTGGAGCATTGTGCGCTCACCTGCCGTCGTGTGGACAGTCCCGCACCTCAGTCACGCAGGATAGCCGGGAGCATGTCCAACTGGTTGAGGCGGCGCACCACGTGCTTGGTCAGAACGTTGCGATGCAGACTCACCACGTACCGCCCCGGCCCTGACATCTTCTGTAGCAACCCGGACTCGACCATGCGGCGCAGACGGTGGCTCCTGTTCGACGGAGACCCCTTGATCACGTCTTCGAGATCGCCCGCTTTGGCCTTCCCTTGGCGCGCCACCGCGTAGATCACATCTGCCTCCGTCTCCGTGAGCTCCCCCGCCGCGAGGGCGGCATTGACCGAAGGCCCCACGACCTCCTCGGAAATGAAGCGGGGGGCAGCAAGCCGACTGACCCTGTCCATGTCGTCCTTGAGGCCGTGGATCACATACCCGGCCCAGGCCAGTACCCCCTCCGGGCTCAGGGAGTCCGCTCCTGCGAGGTGGTCGTAGTACGACTGCCGGTCGGCACCAAAAACTGCTGTGGGGTTGAGCGGACGCGCGGCGCTCCTGGAGGTGTAGCCCTGGTTGCTCAGCATGGCGTACGTCAGCAGGCGTGAGACCCGCCCGTTACCATTGGCAAACGGATGTATCCAGACGAACCGGTGGTGGACAAGCGCGATCTGGAGGAGTTGGTGCTGAGCGGGCACCTCCTTGTTTGCAAACTCCAGGAGCTGGTCCATGTCCGCCTGGACGGACCCGGGTGCGGGCGGGACATGGGACGCTCCAGCGATCCCGACGGGGATTGTTCGATAGCTGCCCGGGTGCTCGTCACCTTCACGTTCGAGTCCCTGCACGGCGAGCTGGTGGAGTTCACGGATCAGCCCATGAGTCAGGGACAGCCTTCCATGGGCTGCCAACTCGTCCATGTAGTCAGTTGCCTGCTCCAGCTGCAGAATCTCTCGCACGGCGTCTGCTGCTGGCTGTCCCGTGGCCGCGGCCCGCCGGGCTTCGGCCACGACATCCGCCACCGTGGTCCGGTTCCCTTCGATGCGTGCCGACATGACGCTCGTGAGACCTTGGAACAGCCTGCGCAGCTCCAGGCCAAGAGGGTCCTCAAGGTGCTCAGTACGAAAATCCACGCGCACCCGCTCCAGGGCGAACAGATCCGTCACGAGCGCACTCGCGAAATCGACCTCGGGGAAGACCATGGGTTGCATGTATCAAAATTTAGCCGAGAATCAGACAAATTTGAACATCGGAGCCTCTGTCCCTTAGAAACACAGGGGAAGAAGGCAATACCCACTTGTAAATTCTTGACTTCTACGAGTATGGGAACTTGATGCTCACCTCCAGCGGGATACCCTTCTGGGCGACCCGATGCCAGGTGGTGGGCAGCCCCACGGTGGATCTAAACTGTCCCCGTACGTTTTCGAGATCCACAGTCGTGGGGGAACGAGGCTTTCGTGCGTCAGGGGGTTGCTGGCTTCTTCAACGTCGGCACTAGACAGCGCTGACCGGACGCGGCGGGTGAAGACCACCCCGTCGTGCGCTTTCACCCACCCCTTTCCACCTCCCCGCGGCGACCGCGCTCCATGAGCGCGCCGAACGCCGTCGCCCTCCCGCACCACACGGCACGACGACGCCGCCCGCACCCACCGCACTCCTTGGCATCCGGGTGCCCGCGCGCCGTCCTGACCCGCACGTGGCAGGCAGGGGGAGACCATCCTCGAAGGACCAAAGAACATGAATACGCATACAGAAACCGAGATCCGCAAGAGCTTCGTCAACTGCTCCAAGGGCGCCGCGCAGCGCATCAACATCCCGCAGGACGTACTCCACGGGGACTGGGAGTCCCAGATCTTCCTGGGCTGGTACGACCCGAAGTCACCGCGGGCGGGCTACGTCGTCGTCGAGACCGAGCACGGGCTGCGCGGGCTGGTGCTCGAGAAGAGCGCGCAGAAGGCGAGCGGTGGCGCACGCATGTGCCAGATCTGCCTGACGTTGCACCCGGCCAGCGGCGTCTCACTGGTGTCGATCCAGCGTTCCAAGACTGCGAAAGACCGCTACAACTCCGTGGGCACCTACGTGTGCTCGAACCTGGCGTGCAGCGACTACACGCTGGGGCGCCGCAAGCCCGAAGGCATCCGGCAGATGGAGGAGACCATGAGCCCGGAGGAGCGCGCCGATCGCGCGCTCGCCAACATGCGCGGGCTCGTGGAGCGCGTGGCCGAGGCCATGGGGAAGTAGCGGCCTCCGCGGCGGGGCACACGCGGGCAGGACCCACCTCGCCGCCGGGCGCGCAGCGCGGACCGCCCCAGCTTGATCTGCGCCCGCGTCAGCTGGTGAAGGGCTTGGAGAAGATCGGGACCATGATGTCGCTGAAGTTCTCCTCGTCCGCCATCTCGCGGCGGAACTTCTGGCCCGGGTAGTGACGCGCGAACTGGCGACGCCGCCCGGCCCAGAGGATCTCGGACGCCACGTACTGCCCGAGCATGCCGCCCATGCACAGGCAGAACGCGGTGATGGCAGCCTCGAGGACGTTCTCCCCGGCGTCTTCGAGGCCGAAGATCACGCCCAGGACACCCTGGTAGACGAGCATTCCCGGGAACAGCGGGAGCAGGACGACCATGAGCGTGGCGTTCGAGGCCAGGTTCAGGGCGCGGGTGAGGGTGACGCTGAGGACGCCCGCGACGATCGAGGCGATCAGGATGGCACCGAAGGAGCTGATGCCCACGGCTGTGATGGCCAGGACACCCAGCTGCACCAGACCACCGAAGAGTCCGAGGGACGCGAGCTTCCAGCCGCGGCCGCCGGAAGCAAGGGCGAAGCCGGCGGAGACCACGGCCGCACCCAGGATGGAGAGCGCCCAGCGCGAGTCGTCCATCTTGAGGGTCTCGATGTAGTCCACGGAGTCCCCCACGAGCGGCTGCATCGCGTGGATGCCGATGGTCACACCGGCCACCAGACCGGCGGTGCTCGTGACCGCCTCGAAGATGCGCCCGGAGGCGGAGACGTACCACCCGGTGATGACGTCGTGCACCGCACCGTACGCGGCAATCCCCGCGAGCCACGCGGCCAGGGCTGCCACGATGCACACCGCCGTCTGGGTGATGTCGAAGAGGACCCCTGCCACAGTGGCCCCGAGCACTGCGGTCAGTCCCCCGGCCGCGAGGCTGAAGACCTCCGGGGCCTTGATCCGCTGAACGAGGGCGTAGACGCCGTACACGATCGCGGAGACGATCGCGGCAGTGATGGCGGTGGGCCAGCTTCCGCCGAGGATCAGCGCGAACCCGACACCGAACATCCCGAAACCGGTCACCGTCAGACGGTGGCCGATGTGCCGGGACTCCGCGAGGATCTCGTCCATGCGCTGGATCCCCTCCTCTGCAGAGATCCGGCCGAGCACGAAGTCCTCCAGCACCTCGCCCGTGTCCGTGCGCAGCTGGATGTCCAGGGTTCCGGGCTGGGACTCGAACACGCGAGTGCTCGGCGCCTTGTCCGGCGCATCCTGGTGGCTGATGGTCACCTGCCCCAGGCCCACGCTCACCGTGACGTCCCGCAGGTCCGTCTTGCGAAAGATCGACAGCAGGGACTTGGTGGTGTTGGCGGACCCAGCCCCGCTGCGGATCAGGGCGTCCGCAATCTGGAAGGCGAGTTTGTAAGCAGCCTGTTCAGTGGTAAGCACCGACAAAGCGTAGTGGGACGGGCCGGTTACGGGCGAGGTGGGTGCGATCCCAGGGGGTGGGAGGTTGGACGCAAGGCGCAGCTCGGCTTGCCCGGAACGCAGCACAAGACGGGGAGCTGAAGACTTTAGAACCCCTCCAGCGCCATGTTCGCGAACCGTGAGTAGTGGCCCTGGAACGCCACCACGATGGTCTTCGTGGGACCGTTGCGGTGCTTGGCCACGATCACGTCCGCCTCACCGGCGCGCGGGGACTCCTTGTCGTAGACGTCCTCGCGGTGCAGCAGGATGACCATGTCCGCATCCTGCTCAATTGACCCCGATTCACGCAGATCACTCACCTGCGGCTTCTTGTCCTGGCGCTGCTCGGAACCACGGTTCAGCTGGGACAGCGCCACCACGGGCACGTCCAACTCCTTGGCGAGCAGCTTGAGCGCACGCGAGAACTCGGAGACCTCCTGCTGGCGGGACTCCACCTTCTTGCCAGAGCTCATGAGCTGGAGGTAGTCCAGCACCACGAGCTTGAGGTCGTGCTTCTGCTTGAGCCGGCGGCACTTGGCGCGGATCTCCATCAGGGACATGTTGGGGGAGTCGTCGATGAACAGGGGCGCCTCGTTCATCTTGCCCATGATCTGCGCGATCTTGGCCCACTGCTCGTCCTGCAGGGTGCCCGCGCGCAGGTCCTGCATGTTCAGGGTGCCCTCCGCGGAGAGCAAGCGCATGGCGATCTCGTTGCGGCTCATCTCCAGGGAGAAGATCACGGACGTCATGTTGTGCTTGATGGACGCGGAGCGTGCCACGTCCAGGGCGAGCGTGGACTTACCCATGGCCGGACGCGCCGCGATCACGATCATCTGTCCGCCCTGGAACCCGTGGGTGAGCTCGTCCAGTTCGATGAACCCCGTGGGCACACCCTGCATCCCGGAGCGGTTGCCTGCGGCCTCGATCTCGTCCACGGTGGCTTCCATGACGTCCTTGAGCGGGACGTAGTCCTCCGCCGTGCGCCGCTCGGCCACCTGGTAGATCTCGCCTTGGGCCTCGTTGACGATGTCGTCCACTTCACCGTCGTGCGCGTAGCCCAGCTGCACGATCTTGGTCCCGGCCTCCACGAGCCGCCGCAGCACCGCGCGTTCCCGCACGATCTCCGCGTAGAACCCCGCATTGGCGGCCGTGGGCACGGATGCGATCAGCGAGTGCAGGTACGCGATCCCCCCGATCCGTTCAATCTCACCGTTCTTGGTGAGCTCGTCCCCCACGGTGATCGCGTCCGCCGGTTCGCCGCGCCCGTACAGGGAGACGATGGCGTCGTAGATGTTCTCGTGCGCCGGCTTGTAGAAGTCCACGCCCCGCAGCACTTCCACCACGTCCGCGATGGCGTCCTTGGAGAGCATCATCCCGCCCAGCACCGACTGCTCGGCCTGGTTGTCGTGCGGCATGGTACGGCCGTAGTCCTCGCGCGGCCCGGACGAATATTCCGACACCCTCACTCACTTTCCTTGCAGACGAATGCGCTCACCTCGAGCGGCGCACCCGTTCATTCTCCCACCGCTCTCCGACCCCCATAGCCGCCCGGGCCCGTCGCAGAACCGGGCGCTGAGTAGACGACGACGCCACGCGGCCCGGTGGCGCGGCGTCGTCGTCCACGGCCTGTGGAAAAGTACGTGGAAAACATGTGGAACACGCCGTGCAGTGCTGTGCACGGGCTGTGGAGAGATCTGTGGAAAACCCGTCGCAGCTGTGGGTAACTCACCCGAGCAGCGCGAAGAAGAGCAGCCAGAGCAGGGGTGATGTCACGATGGCCAGGAGCAACACCAGAACGTAACGGCCCCGCAGGGCCGGGAAGGCCACGGTGCCCGCAATGCCCAGGATCAATGCCACAAGGGACGCGACCACGCTCAGGATGAGGCCGGCCACCAGGACGGCCACCGCACCGCGCGGCGCCAAGGAATTGCCGGCGAGGAACGCCCCCAAGAAGAGCACCAGGGTCAATGCCACGCACCCCAATGCCACCCAGAACAGCGTGCGGCCCGTGCTCAACCTGCGTGCGCTCATGATCATGACCGGCATCCTCCCACGGTGCTCTGCGCGATCTCTGGAAGCCCGAGGACGGCAAGAACCCCGTGGAACGAGCGTTCCACGGGGTTCTCATACATCACCCGCGAGCCCCGCGAACAGTTCAGGGGCCCGGATGCACTCGAGGTGCGATCAGGCGGGGACGACCTCGAACTCCACGTTCGCGTTGACGTCCTCGTGCAGGTGGATCACGGCCTGGTACACGCCGGTGGTCTTGATGCGCTGGGTCAGGTCCACGCGACGCTTGTCGATGGAACCCAGACCGGCGGTCTCGACCGCGGAGGCGATGTCCCCGGCGCGGACCGTACCGAACAAGCGACCCTCGGCACCGGACTTGACCGGGACGGTCAGGGTGGTGGAGGTCAGCTTGGCGGCGAGAGCCTGGGCGTCCTCGAGGGAGGACAGCTCACGGGCCGCACGAGCCTGCTTGATGGAGTCGATCTGCTTCTCGGCGCCGCGGGTCCACGGAGTTGCGAAGCCGCGGGGGAACAGGAAGTTACGGGCGTAGCCGTTCTTCACGTCCACCACGTCACCCGCGGAACCGAGCCCGGAGACTTCCTGGGTCAAAATGATCTTTGCCATGAATTCTCAGTCCTCTCTGATCAGCGGCCGGCGCCGGAGTAGGGCAGCAGTGCCACTTCACGAGCGTTCTTGATCGCCTGGGCGATCTTGCGCTGCTCCTGAACGGACACGCCGGTCACGCGGCGAGCGCGGATCTTGCCGCGATCGGAGATGAACTTACGCAGCAAGGCGACGTCCTTGTAGTCGATCTCGGTGACGTCGGCCGCCTTGAGCGGGTTCTGCTTCGGTTTCGGCTTGCGAATTTCAGCCTTGGCCATCGTGGTGCTCCTTTTCTGGTGCGGAGCCCGCAGGCGTACCTGCGGGATGGGTTGGAATGGTTGTGTTTAGAAGGGGGGCTCGTCCTCGGCGCCGGTTCCCCAGTCGTAGTTCCCACCGGAGGACTGACCCCAGGGATCGTTGCCCTGCTGACGCGGTTGCTGGCCCCCGCGGCCGCCCTGGTTCCCGTTGAACCCGCCGCCCTGGTTGCCACCGCCGGGGTTGCCACCACCCTGGTTGCCGCCGAAGCCGCCACCCTGGTTGTCGTTGAAACCGCCCTGAGCGCCGCCGAAGCCTTGGTTCCCGCCGTAGGAGTTGCCTCCGCCGCGCGAGTTCCGGTTGATCTTGGCGGTCGCGTACCTCATGGAGGGGCCGATCTCGTCCACTTCCAGCTCGGTGCTGGTGCGGCGCTCCCCTTCCTTGGTCTCGTACGAGCGTGCCTTGAGCCGACCCTGGACGATCACGCGGGTTCCCTTGGTCAGGGACTCCGCCACGTTCTCGGCAGCCTCGCGCCACACCGAGCAACGCATGAAAAGGGTCTCCTGATCCTTCCATTCGTTGCTCTGCCGGTCGAAGGCGCGCGGGGTGGACGCAACGGTGAAGTTGGCCACGGCGGCTCCGGACGGCGTGAAGCGCAATTCGGGGTCTGCAGTCAGATTTCCGATCACTGTAATGACGGTGTCGCCAGCCATGTGAACCTCCGGATTCTGTGGACGCTGGATGCGAGACTCAGTGGGGTGAAAAGCATCTCACGGGGACTCTCACGAGCCCGCGGTGAGTGCGTGCTGTGCAGCCCGGGTGGGCCGCACGCTCACCTCACTTGCCGTGGATCTTCTGCTCTTCCGGACGGATGATCTTGGTGCGCATCACGGCCTCGTTGAGGCTCAGCACGCGGTCCAGTTCCTTGGCGGTCTGCGGCTCGGCGGTGAAGTTCACCACGGCGTAGATCCCCTCGGACTTCTTCTGGATCTCGTAGGCCAGACGACGACGGCCCCAGATGTCGAGCTTGTCGACGGTGCCGTTCTCCTTGGTGACGACCTCGAGGAACTTCTTGAGGGTCGGCTCGACGGCGCGCTCCTCCACCTCGGGGTTGAGGATGACCATCAGTTCGTATTCACGCATGTAAAGAACCCACCTCCTTCGGGCTAAGCGGCTGCGGTCCTTCCGCAGCAGGAGGTTCTGTGCGTATGTCGGTGCCGGCAGCGATCGGCGCACGGCACACAGACTTCCCCACTTTACTACAACGGGGGCTCAGTAGCCACCGACGCGTCGGGCCAATCGAGCGTTGAGCGCGCCCACGCGCAGAGGGATCACGAACAGGTCGATCAGCATGAGCAACCACAACAGACCCAGGAAGAACCAGCCGATCAGGATCCCCACGGTGAGCCACCCGATCGCGGAGAGCACCAGGTAGAAGATCCCTTGGAAAGGCTGGGCCAGGTAGAACTTGTGGACGCCGAAGTTGCCCAGGAAGAACCACAGGACATAGGCCAGCACGATGGACCTGCCGCCCACCACGTTGACGTTGACCGGCTGACCGACGGGGCGCTGGTGACCCCACCCGGGCACGGTGCCTGCGGGGCCGAAGCCGGCGCCCTGGCCGTAGCCGCGGGACGGCTCGTCGCGGCGCGGTAGCGGTTGTGCCGTGTAGTACTCCGGTTCGTCGGCCATGATGAACCCCTTTTCCACTCCCCGGTTGCCTTGAGGCAACCGCTCCCATCCTAGGCGCGCTGGCTGGCCCTCTCCCGCTCGGTCAGCGTTGAGCGCAACTGCACGTCCGTGTCCAGGTCCTCACCGTTGGTCCGGGCCGTCACGTCGATCCCGAAGCCCACGGTCTCCGAGTGCTGCCGCCCGTTCTGCAGCCAGGTCACGGTGGCCACCGCGGGGCGGAACCGCACGGCGTGGAAGGCCAGGGGATCGTCGTCATCCTGTGCCAGGAGCAGTGACGGGCGGGACTGCAGTTCCCACCGAATGTTGGACACGCCCGGCGGGACCTCCGTGGGAGCTCCGGTGGGTGAAGCGCTGGGCGAAGCGGAGGGTGACGCCGCGGGCCCGCCTCCCAACTGCGCGGGCAGCGGGCACTGCGCAGCGTCAAAGCGCAGCACGCGTTCGCATTGGCCCACGGCGTCCTGAACGGCCCGCTCCGCGCCCTCCCACATGCGCGGCGACGCCGTGAAGTCCAGTTCGACCGCGGCGGACCGGGGATCGCTCATGGATATTTCCGCGGAGGCATGTTCGCTGGCCAGGAGATACGAGTCCTCGGGCATCGCGATGTCGTAGACCCCGGGCAGGCCCTCGAACTGCCACGTGCGCGCGGGTGACCCGGGATCGGAAGGGTCCGTGGGGAAGAGCTCGGAACCGTTCGGACGCACCTTGTTGCCGTTGACGGACGCCGCGTCCACCGCCGCAGGCAGTCGGACGTCCACAATGGCGTTGTCGCGTTCCACCAATCGCCACGAGTCGTTGAAGGGGCCCCAGGACGCCACCTTCTCGACCGTGTACTCACGGTGCACGGTGGAACCGTCCCCCAGGTGGATGTCCACCCCCACCGCGGCGTGTTCCCCGTGATTCTGGACCCCCACGAAGTCGTGGCCCTGCGGGCGGTTTGCGGCATCCCGGTACACCCCGTTGGACAGCAGCTGGGCCAGGGGGCGGTCCCCGCCGATCAACAACGGTGCGAGGACCTGACGGGAACTGCCGCCCTCGAGGTACCCCAGGTACCTGCCCACGGGAGCCTCGGGGTCCCGCGAGACCAGGAAGTAGTTGGCGAGCGCGGCCCACACGGTGGACGCGACCGCGACGAACACCAGCACGAGCAACAGGGGTAGGCGGAGGGAACGCCAGGACGGCAGCCTCAGACGAGCGAGGGTCTCGGAGTCGCGCGGTGCCATGCCGGGTTCTTACTGGACCGCGGACGCGCCGAGCGCCGCAGCCTTGCGTCCCCGGAACATGTCCACCACGACCGCCACCACCAGATAGATGAGAAAGACATAACGTACTACGGCCAATATATCTTGGGCGCTCCAGCCGAATTCCTCGACCCACGGCAGGGTGGGCCATGCCGAGGCCGGCAGCACCACGGTGGCCCAGTAGAGCACTTCCACCACCTGCCACAGCCCGAACTCGATCCAGTTGCGACGGCACAGGATGACGAGGGGCACGAGCCACACCACGTAGGTCAGGGAGTACTCCTTGGCCAACAGGATGTAGAGCGCGAGCAACAGGAACGTGATCTGCACGGCCGAGGGCTCCCGCTTGCTGAGCAGCGCGATCAGGAGCACGAACACGAGCGCCAGGATCATGCTCAGCAGGACGTACTGACCGTCCGCGCCGGTTCCCAGGGACACCCCGGTGCGCGGTTCAACGGTGGAGCTCCACACGTTCCACAGCGAGGGTTGTTCGGTGTCGGAGCGCACCATGTCCCCGAACTGGGCCCGCCAGCGGTCCCACGCCGTGATCATGTACGTCCCGTTGATCAGGGCCCACGCGACCACGGCCCAGATGAACGCGGAGAGGATGTCCTTGAGGAACCGGTGACGCGCGGCCATGATCAGGATCGCGAGCAGCACCACCACGGGGAAGAACGCCACGGAGGCACCGAAGCCCACCATGATCCCCGCGAGCGCCGGGTTCCCGCGTACGTAGCCCAGCAGGGCGAGCATCATGAACAGCACGGCCCACAGGTCCCAGGACTGGAATCCCACGAGCACGATCACGGGGGCCAACGCCATGACCAGGGCGTCGGAGCGCCGGTTGCCGCTCAGCGAGGAGACCACGCCCACGATGGCCAACCACACGAGGGCCAGAAGGATCAGGGAGAGGTCCAGGTAGAAGCCCTGCCCCACGTCCAGACCTAGCAGGGAGGTCAGGTTGGAGGCGAACCACCCGATGATCGTGGTGATCATCCCCACGAGCACCGGCTGATCCCCCGTGGGACCCCCGGTGAAGAACCCCCCGGCCACGTCCGACGAGCGCACACTGAGATCCCCGGTGCCGATCACCGTGGCACACAGCTCGGGAACCTGCTGGGCCATGTTCCAGTCCGGTACCCGGCACGGGATGCGCAACAGGTAGGCCATCATGACCGTGTACAGGCCGAGGCCCAGCAGCATCAGACCGGCATTGCCTCCCGATCTGTTGCGCGCACCTTCCAGGCTCATGCGGGATCTCCTCGGAACGCGGGTACGGATGCTGTCAGTGTTCCACGGGGGCGGGGAGTCCACGCGTCATGGCGCGAGTGTTCCGCTGCGGTACCTCGGCGTGGCCCTCTCCGTCAGGAGTCGATGACGCCCTTCTCACGCGCCCAGGACACGAGGCGCTCGCGTGCCACGTCCTCCCCCACGGCGCCCTCGTCCAGACGCATCTCCAAGAGAAATTTGTACGCGCGGCCCACCTGGGGCCCGGGCGGGATGCCCAGGATCGCCATGATCTGCTGGCCGTCCAGCTCGGGCCGGACGGCGTCCAGCTGTTCCTGCTCGGCGAGCTGGTCGATGCGGTGTTCGAGCTCGTCGTAGTGCCGGGCGAGCCGGGAGGCCTTGCGCTTGTTGCGGGTCGTGACGTCCGAGCGGGTGAGCCGGTGCAGCCGCTCGAGTTCGTCCCCCGCGTCCCGCACGTACCGGCGCACCGCGGAATCGGTCCAGTCGGCGTCACCATATCCGTAGAAACGCATATGCAGTTCCACAAGGCGAGTGACCCGCTTGATCGTGTCATTGTCGAAGCGCAGCGCCTTCATCCGCTTGCGCGTGAGCTTGGCCCCCACCACCTCGTGGTGCCGGAAGCTCACGGCCCCGGAGGATTCGAAGCGGCGCGTGGCGGGTTTGCCCACGTCATGCATGAGCGCCGCGAAGCGCAACACGAAGTCCGGGGCGGGCACAGGGCCGTCCGGACCGGTCTCCTTCTCCGCGGCCTGTTCCATGACCGTGAGGGAATGTTGGTAGACGTCCTTGTGATGATGCGCCTCGTCGGTCTCCAGCTGCAGCGCGGGCACCTCCGGGAGCACGATCTGCGCGAGTCCCGTGTCCACCATGAGTTCGGTGCCCCGGCGGGGATGGGCGCCGCAGATCAGCTTGACCAGTTCCTCGCGCACCCGTTCGGCGGAGACGATCTCGATCCGCTCGGCCATCGCGGTCATGGCCTCCCGCACGGGCTCCGCCACGGTTAGACCCAACTGGGAGCTGAACCGCGCGGCACGCATCATGCGCAGGGGATCGTCCGTGAACGAATCCTCCGGGGTCCCGGGGGTGCGCAGCACACCGGCGTGCAGGTCCTTGATCCCGCCGAACGGGTCCACGAGCTCCATGCCCGGCAACCGCAGGGCCATGGCGTTGACGGTGAAGTCGCGGCGTCGCAGGTCTTCGGTCAGATCGTCCCCGAAGGCCACGGTGGGCTTGCGGGAATCGGGGTCGTACGCCTCGGCGCGGTAGGTGGTGACCTCCAGCTGCATGCCGGACTTGCGCATCCCGATGGTCCCGAATTCCCGGCCGATCTCCCAGTGTGCATCCGCCCAGTCCCGGATCAGCTCGAGGGTCTGACCGGGGCTCGCGTTCGTGGTGAAGTCCAGGTCCAGCGCGTCCCGGCCCAGCAGGAGGTCGCGTACGGGCCCGCCCACCAGGGACAGCTCGTATCCGGCGCTGTCGAAGAGGCGCCCCAGCTCGTGGGAAACGGGGTGAAGTGAGGAGGTGTCCAGCAACTGCGTCATGATGAGCGTCATTATCGCATCACGGCGAGCGCCGCTGGCCGGCTCGGGGCGGCGTCTGCGTCGGCGGGTGCGAGCGGAATGTGCCGTCGGCCGGCCCGGCCGGCCCGACCGGCGCGGGCGTCGTCGGGCTCGCGGCGGTACAACCGCTCTCGACCGCGGCGGACGGACCGCCGCCGGACCCATATCAGGGAGTGTCCCGGGAATGTCGCTAAGGTAGATGGCATGGCTTTCCCCGTACCCAGCGCGCCCAAGAGGCGACCGAACCAACCGGTCTCCGCGCTGCCCACGGTGGAAGAGGTGTCGGCCGGTGGGATCGTGGTGGACCTGTCCGATCCCACGCATCCGGTGGCCATCATTGCTCGGATCAACCGCGGTGGACGGCTCGAGTGGTGCCTTCCCAAGGGTCATCCCGAGGGCGAGGAGACCAACGAGGAAGCCGCCGTGCGGGAGATAGAGGAGGAAACCGGAATCATGGGCCGCGTGCTCTCCCCGCTGGGCAGCATCGACTACTGGTTCACGGTCTCCGGACACCGCGTGCACAAGACCGTCCACCATTTCCTGCTGGAGGCCATCGGCGGATTCCTGACCACGGAGAACGACCCCGACCACGAGGCCGTGGATGTAGCGTGGTCCGGGATCGACGCCCTCGGCCGGAAGTTGTCCTTCCCCAACGAGCGGCGCATCGCGGACATCGCCCGGGAATACATCATTCACCAGTTGTAGGCTGTCCCGTCCGATCCGTCGTGCGCCGTACCCGGCCCGTCCCCCCGCGCAGGAGGCCTTGATCCATGCAGAAGTCCGGTGCGCGCTCCAGCGCGATCATGGCCTCCGGGACCCTGGTGTCCCGCATCCTGGGGTTCGTCAAGACGTTCCTGATCACGGTGGCCATCGGTTCCGCCGCGACCATGGCGGACGTGTTCCAGCTGGCCAACACACTGCCCAACCTGATCTACGTGCTGATCGCGGGTGGGGTGTTCAACGCGGTGCTGGTGCCGCAGATCATCAAGGCGTCCAAGGCGCAGGACGAGGGCGCCGATTACATCTCCCGGCTGATCACACTCGCCGTGATCGCGCTGTTGGTGATCACCGCGGCGGTCGTGCTGTTGGTGCGCCCCATCATGAATCTCATGGGCCCGGGGTGGTCGGACGCCCAGCTGGCCATGGGCACCACGTTCGCGCTGATCACGTTCCCCCAGATCTTCTTCTACGGCCTCTACACGGTCGTGGGTCAGGTGCTCAACGCCAAGGGTGCGTTCGGTGCGTACATGTGGGCCCCGGTGCTCAACAACGTCATCGCGATCGCCGCCCTGCTGGTCTTCATCCAGCAGTTCGGTCCGTTCCGCACCAACCCGCACACCCTCGAGAACTGGAGCTCCGCCCAGACCTTCTGGCTCGTGGTCATGGCCACGGTGGGTGTCGCCGCGCAGGCCTTCATCCTGTTCTGGCCGCTCGCCCGGCTGGGACTGCGGATCCGCCCGCGCTTCGGGTGGCGCGGGATCGGGCTGTCCACCGCGGCGCGCCTGGGCGGCTGGACGCTCGCCACCGGCGTGATCGCCAACCTCGCGTTCATGGCCCTGTACCGCACCGCGGCGATCCCCACGGGTGCCCGGGCGGACATCGCGTCCGGCCCGGGTGGGGCGCCCCCCATCGCGGGTACGGCCGTCCTGGACCAGGCCACCATGCTCTACGCGTTGCCCCACGGGGTGATCGGGCTGTCCATCGCCACCGTGTTGTTCAACCGCATGGCGGCCGCGGCGTCCGAGAAGGACCGTGACTCCCTGGTCTCATCCCTGTCCTCGAGCCTGCGGGTCACCGGTGTGGCCACCGTGTTCTGCATGGTCGCCCTGATCATGTACGCGGGTCCGCTGGGCATGCTGTTCTCCGGTGGTGTTCCCGCCGCGGGCGCGGTGATCGGTCAGGTCATCACGGTGATCGCCATCGGCGCGCCGTTCATGTCCACCGCGTTCATGCTGGGCCGCGCGTTCTACGCCCAGGAGGACGCGCGCACCCCGTTCCTCGTGCAGCTGGGGGTGTCCGTCTTCACCGTGATCGCCGCCGTGCTGATCGCCCGGGTCTTTCCGCCCGAGCACATGGTGTTCGCCGTCGCGGCCTGTTACGCCATCCAGAACGTGCTGGCCACGGTGATCTACCACTACGCCCTCACGCGGCGGATCGGGGACTACGGCCTGTCCCGGATCGTGAGCAGTCACGTGCGCATCCTGGCAGCCTCGCTCGTCGCGGGCGTGGCGGGAGTCGTGACGCTGTGGTTGCTCGGCGGGTACCGCACCGACGGTTTCCCATGGGGTAATCAGGCAGCAGCCCTGATCAGCCTGGTCGTGGGCGGGCTCGTGATGGCCGCCGTGTACGCCGTGGCCCTGAAGCTGTTCCGGGTCCAGGAGTTCACGGGTTTGCTGGCCCCGCTGCGCGCCAAACTCGGCCGGTAGACTGCCCGAAAGATCGTTCTCGCGCCCGTGCGACCCCCGTGGCGCCCGATTACCAGAGGGAGCCACCGTGTCCCAGCCCATTGCGCTTGGAGCCGTTCTGGGGGGCCGTTACAAGGTCACCGCGTCCCTGCTGAGCACCGCCGAAAACGATCACGTGCTCCAGGGCGAGGACCAGATCCTGCGCCACAGGGTCTCAATCCTGGTGCCCTCCCCGGCTCACGAGTCACTGCTCGTGGACAACGCGCGTTCCCTGGCCGCCGGCGCCGGGCACAGCGGCTTCCAGGTCCTGGACATGGGTCGGACCGAGGACTCCACCTACCTGGTCACCTCCTATGCACCCACCGCGGACCTGTTGGACGCGCTGCTGGTCCAGGACGACGGCGCCGACGACTACTCCCTCTCCGACGACATTTTCGGGGACTCCCGCTCGGCCGCCTCCTCCGCCTACATCTACGAGGAGCCGGACCCCACACAGCCGCAGGAGACCGTCTCCCGGGATCCTGAACCCTCGGCGCGCCCCGCCGTCACGCGCTGGAACGCCTCCGACTACGACGATTACGACGACGCCCCCGCCGCCCCGTCCGTGCGCAACAAGCTCGGCTTCGCGCGCAAGGTCCGCCCCGATGCCGTGCGCTCCACGATGTTCGACCGCGCAGCCACCCGGGGCGCGGCCACCGGGGCGACCTCAGCGACGTCGGCCGAGGCGATCGATCCCACCTACGACGGCGACAACCGCTACGAGAGCTACGAACGGACCGAGGGCAAGCCTGGGCGCCTGGATGAACAGTCCTCCGCGCCCCGCTCGGCCCGCGATGACGACGCCGCTCACGACGGCACCGCGGCCATCCGCACGGTCGCACCGCCCTCCGGTGCAGCGGCCGGGCATGCTTCGGCATCGGACGACGCCGCCGCGTCGCTCCCCGGCACGGCCCCTGGTGACGACGCTGCTCCCCTGGACGATCCCGCCGCCCCGGCCAGGACGACCGCCGGTGGTTCGGATGCCGCCGCGTCCGCCGAGAGCGTGGGTACGGCCCATGCCGCCGGGGGCGGGATGATGAACGCCGCGGCGACCACCGCGGCGGCGGGCGGGATCGCGGGTGCGGCAGCGGCGTCGTCGGCGAACGCATCCGCAGGGCACTCCCCCGCGGGGACGGACACCGCAGCGGCGCGCACCGCGGACGGGGCGAGGGAGCCCGCGGCCGGCGGCGCAGCCGCACGCACCGCCCACGCCGCCGAACGCGAGCATGCCGTTGATCCGGCGGGCGCGGGTGGCGCCCGGCCCGGCTCCACCGAACGATCCCGCAAGGGTCCGCTGCGGTGGCTGTTGCTGTTGTTACTGATCATCGCGCTGATCGCGGCGATCGTGCTGGGCTTCCGCGGGCTCGGTGCGCTTACCGGGCAGTTCGGACAGGGCGGGGCCCCGCAGGAGAACGCAGCGCCGAGCGGGCCCGCGGGCTCCCCCGCGGCGTCGAACACGCCGAGCCCGGCCGCCACACCGCAGGTCGGGACGGTCACGCGGGTGACCCAGGACCCGAACTTCATGACCGACACGGACGCCACGCTGGGCCAGGCCACGGACGGCAACCCGGGGACCTCGTGGCTGAGCTACGGTTTCTCGAACTCCCAGTTCGGGAACCTAGTCCAGTACGTGGGACTCGCCGCGCAGCTGCAGGACCCCGCACCCGTCCGGGAACTCACGATCCAGCAGGACGGTGGCACCGGCGGACAGTTCACGGTGTACGTCTCGGACAGCCCGTCGCTCGACGGCGCGCAACAAGTGGGCACGGGCTCGTTCACCGGGCCGCAGGTCAGCGTCCCGCTCTCCGAGGCCGCGCAGAACGACCCGCACCGGTACGTCCTGGTGGTGTGGAACGAATTGCCGCGACTGAACAATCCCATCGGCGGCTACCCGTACGGCTTGCGGATCAGCGAACTGTCCGTGCGCTGAACCCGGTGACGCCGCCGAACGGAATATCTGGCGGTACTCCCCACGTTCTTGGGTGTAGTTGACATCCGCACACGCGGTGACTCGTGGAAAGGTTTCGTACCAGTGAGCAATCAGCCCGGCATTTTCGCGAATGCTGTGAACCTCAAGGTCGGCGGCGCGGCGGAGGCCTCCGCTGCGTCTGAGGACGCCCGCACCACCTCCGCGGACGACGCCGTTCACGACGTCGTCATCGTGGGTTCCGGTCCCGCGGGGTACACCGCCGCCATCTATACGGCGCGCGCAAACCTCAACCCCGTGGTGCTGGCCGGGTCCGTGACCGCCGGTGGTGAACTCATGAACACCACGGACGTGGAGAACTACCCGGGGTTCATCGACGGCATCATGGGCCCAGACCTGATGAACAACATGCAGCAGCAGGCCGAGCGCTTCGGGGCGGACATCCGCTACGAGGACGTCGTCTCCGCGGAACTCGACGGAGAGATCAAGACCGTGACCATGGAGGACGGGACCGTGCTGCGCGCCCGCGCGGTCATCATCTCCACCGGTTCCGAGTACCGCAAGCTCGGTCTCGAGGACGAGGAACGGCTCTCCGGCCACGGTGTGTCGTGGTGTGCCACGTGCGACGGGTTCTTCTTCAAGAAGCAGAACATCGCGGTGGTGGGCGGCGGTGACTCCGCGATCGAGGAGGCCACGTTCCTGACCAAGTTCGCGGACAAGGTGACCCTGATCCACCGCCGGGACCGGTTCCGTGCGTCCGAGATCATGCAGCAGCGCGCGTTCGACGACCCCAAGATCGAGATCCTCTGGAACACCAAGGTCACGGGGATCCAGGGCGCGGACAAGGTGGAGTCCCTGGCCCTGGAGGACACCGTCACGGGTGAGGCCTCTGAGCTGGCCGTGACCGGTCTGTTCGTGGCCATCGGCTCGGACCCCCGCGTAGGACTCGTGAAGGATCAGCTCGAGTTGACGGTGGACAACACGATCGCCGTGGACGGTCGCAGCTCCACGACCTCGCTGGCCGGTGTCTTCGCCGCCGGCGACGTTGTGGACGCGACCTACCGCCAGGCGATCACCGCCGCGGGCTCGGGCTGTGTTGCCGCGGTGGACGTGGAGCACTACCTCGCGGCCCTCGACAGCTGATCCGAACCCACCCGACAACCCACTCCAGCCCGGAACCGCCGGAACGATTCGGCGACCGAGCGGGGAAACCCATCGAAAGGAACCACACATGAGCTCTGCAAAGGACGTCACCGACGCCAACTTCAAGGCCGAGGTGCTCGAGAACTCCAAGCCCACCATCGTGGACTTCTGGGCCGAGTGGTGCGGTCCGTGCCGCCAACTCGGACCCGTCCTGGACGCGATCGCCGCGGAGCACGCGGATCACGTGGACGTGGTGAAGGTCAACGTGGACGACAACCCCGCGATCGCCTCCCAGTACGGCATCACGTCGATCCCCGCGGTGTACCTCTTCGCGAACGGCGAGGTCGCCAAGACCTCGATCGGTGCCAAGCCCAAGTCCGCGCTCGAGAAGGAGTTCGGGGACTACCTCAACCCCTCCGCGTGACACATCCGACCCGGGCCCGCATCACTTACGTGTGCGGGCCCGGGTTTTCTCGAACCCAATTGCAGTGTGCGAACCACACCGTGGGAGTGGCTCGCCGACCCCAGGGAGACCACGTGCCGCAATCCACCCCCGGAGCCGCGCTCAGACACGGTATGACCGACCGCCGCATCACGGGTCTCAGGGAACGCCTCGTCAGGGCAGGGGGCGAAGACCTACCCCTGGCCGGCGACAGCGTGCCGGACCCCACGATCTTCGATGACCGTGTGGACCACGCCGTGCGGGTGTTCCAGCAGCGCAAGGGGCTCATTGTGGACGGCGTGGTCGGTCCGGAGACCGAGGCAGCACTCAACGACGCTCAGTACAGGCTGGGTGACCGTCCACTGTTCTTCGACGAGGTGGCCCCGTTGCACGGCGACGACGTCGAGGAGCTGCAGGACAACCTTTCGCTGTTGGGTTTCTACTACGGGCACCTGGATGCGGTGTTCAACCGCCAGACCGAGTACGCCGTGAAGGAACTCCAACACAGCCTGGGTGTCCCGAGTGACGGCACCGTGGGTCTCGATACCCTCTCCGGACTGGCTCGCGTGCGCAAGAAGATCACCTCGGCCAAGGCCTTCTCCCTACGAGATCACCACCGGCTGGAGAGCCTCCAGGAGGCCCTCCGTGATCGCCTGGTGCTCCTGGTGCCCTCCGGTGCCGGTCCTCAGGTGTCCCCAGCTGGGGCCCCGGATTCGTTCGCCGCGGATCAGGATGCTATCACCCTCGACGTCGCGCAGCGCACCCGCGACCTTCTCCGCGCGGTAGGCGCCAAGCCCGTGATCGCAGCAGCCCAAGCCGCCGGCGCTTCAACGTCAAGTGCTGGACCGGAGGACTCGGACGGGAGCGTCCCAGAGGTCCCCGAGGTCCTCCCCGACGACGCCCTTGTGCTCACTCTGCAGTGTGATTGGAACTCCTCGCCCCTGGCCCAGGGTGTGGCCACCTTCTTCTGGGGTGCACCGGATACGCGTCAGGCGTACTCCCCCGTGGGTCAGCTCGCGTCGGACATGATCCTGCGTGAGCTGGTGGCCCGCACGGGTGCCCTGGACCTGGGGAGCCATGCGCGGCAGTGGAGCGCACTCCGTGAGGTCCGCACCGCGGCGGCGTGGGTCGATCTGGGATACCTTTCGAACGAGGATGAGGCCTCCCGACTGCGGAGCGGTGAGTACCGCGCCCGTTTGGCGGAGGCGCTTCTGTGTGGCCTCCAGCGCGTCCTGGCGTCCACTCCGGAACCCACCGCCACGGGAACCATGAGCCTGACCGACATCCAGGACTATTACCGTAGGGACGGCTGAACGCACCTCATCATGGGGCGATGGCGATTCGTTGGAGACAAGGCTGATCGCCTTGCTGCTGACACTCGATCGCCCGGCTGATCTGTTGAGGTGATGGAATAAGGGCCGCGATGTTTCACGTGAAACATCGCGGCCCTTATTCGTGGGTGCGAAAGCTCAGTTCGCGTCCAGCTTGGGGTCCAGCACGTCGATGATGCGGTTGAGGTCCTCGACCGATGCGAACTCGATCGTCATTTTGCCCTTGCGCGCACCGAGCTGGATCTTCACGCTCGTGTCCAACTTGTCGGAGAAGGCATCTGCGATGTAACCCAGTCGGTCATCGTGGCGGGTTGCGGGGGTCTTCCGCTTGGTCGAGTGTCGCTTGAGACCGTCGGAGAGGGCGACGAGCTCCTCGGTGGCGCGCACTGACAGCCCCTCCGCCACGATCCGCTGGGCGGCCCGCTCCATCTCGGCGGGATCCGTCAGCGCCAACAGTGCACGCGCATGTCCCGAGCTCAGTACCCCCGCGGCCACGCGACGCTGCACGAGCGCCGGGAGTCGGAGGAGGCGCAGGGTGTTGGAGATCTGCGGCCGGGAGCGTCCGATCCGTTCCGAGAGCTGCTCCTGAGTGGCCCCGAACTCCTCCATGAGCTGCTGGTACGCGGCGGCTTCTTCAAGGGGGTTGAGCTGAGCCCGGTGCAGGTTTTCCAGCAGGGCGTCCCGCAGAAGATCATCGTCCGCTGTATCCCGGATGATGGCCGGGATGACGGCCAGACCGGCCTCCTGAACGGCTCGCCAACGCCGTTCGCCCATGACGAGCTCGTACTGCTGCTCTCCCCCCTCATGACTGGGACGCACGACGATGGGCTGCAGGACACCGAGTTCCTTCACCGAGAAGGCGAGCTCGGCGAGCTCGTCCTCATCGAAGTTCTGGCGCGGCTGTTTGCGGTTGGGGTGGATGTCCGTGACCGAGATCTCCGCGAAGGTGGCTCCGGGGACGCTCTGCAGGTCTTCCTGGGCAGAGTGTTCGAGAGGCACGACCCCCCGCTGTGACGCGGTGACATCCGCCGTGGGGATATGCTCTCCGACGGTGTCCGCAGCGCCATCGGCGGAGACGGAAGGAGGCGCTATGTTCCGCGTGGTAGAAGATTGGGCCGATGTTTCACGTGAAACGTCGGCAGAGCCGGATTTTACCTTCTGGTTCCCCTGACCGGCATTCATGGGTGTATTGCTCACGGTCTCCTGGTGCGTCCCATCCGCTGTACTCGAGGAGGTCACCTCTCCGGACCGCGAAGAGTCACGGATTTCGTCGGCACGCGAAAAGTCGTCAGCGTTTTCCGCATCAGTTTCTTCGTCACCACTCGATGGCAGGAAGAACATGTCCACCGGGCGGCGCACATTCGTTGTACTGCGTAGGGCCTGGCCCATGTCCCTCCGGGTCCGTGGTGACTTGCTTCCACGTGATGCCGGAGCCTTCGGGGAATCGGATGTTTCACGTGAAACATCGTCGGAGCGTGACCCGGCGGCATTGGCGTCGTTTTTGGTCGTACTCACCTGCGTCTTAGACTTGGCCGCGTCCGGCCTAGTGCCCGCACCCTTTTCGGAGCCCGCTTCCCCCGTTTTAGTCGATCGCGACGACCGACGCACTGAGGTTCCAATTCTATTGCCGTCACCGGTCGGGCCGGCTTTCTTACCAGCTGCCTCAGCGTCGGCGCCTGATGCCTCGGTCTTGTTGCTCTTCGTCGCGGTCTTCTTGGGGGTTGCCGTCGCCCGTGGAGTTGCCTCCTGGCGATCCTCGTCGGCAGACTTCAAGGCGGGGGTGGCCCGTACCCCCTTGGCAGTACCTGCTATACGAGACGAGCTCCGACCGGGGGTCTCCGTCGCGCCGCTTCGAGAGGACTGCTTGCCACTACTTGCGGTCTCCCCAGGGTCGACCGCCGGCGGTGTCGTTTGCTCCTGGGCGTCCCCGCTGGGGATGAGAGCGCCTAAACCGCGCCCGAGACCACGACGTCGTTCTGCCACGATGAATTCCTCCCGGTGGTGATGGTGTATCCATCGTAGTCAAGAACGGATCGTTCATATGACCCATTCACCGGCGGTAACCGCGCGCCTGACATCAGATTGCCCCGATGTTTCACGTGAAACATCCGGGTCATGATGGAAAGATCTATTAGCGCAGCGTTTTGCGACCTGGCGCCCGCCAGCTCCAACTACGCAGACAGGGGCTGCATTGTTCGCGGTATCGGAGATGCCTACTCGGCCGCACCGGATCCGCGGCTGGCCAGTTCCGCCGCAGCCTCCAGGTACGACAGCGCTCCGGTGGAACTGGGGTCGTAGGTGATGACGCTCTGCTGATAACTCGGTGCCTCCGAGACACGAACCGACCGCGGGATCATGGTCTCCATGACCTCCCGGGGGAAGTGCTGCCGGACTTCGTCGGCCACCTGCGACGCCAGGTTCGTCCGCCCGTCGTACATCGTCAGCAGGATGGAGGACACCACGAGATTCGGATTCAAGTGCTTCTGGATCATGGCGATGTTGTTGAGCAGCTGGCTCAGCCCTTCGAGCGCGTAGTACTCGCACTGGATGGGGATCAGTACCTCCGTCGCCGCGACGAACGCGTTGATCGTGAGCAGACCGAGACTGGGCGGGCAGTCGATGAACACGTAGTCGAGGCGGGGGAGCCCTTGCTCCTCGCGCGACGTCGCGTATTCCGCCAGAGCCCGCTGCAATCGCTGTTCACGAGCCACCACGGACACGAGCTCGATCTCGGCACCGGCAAGGTCGATGGTCGCCGGGAGGACCCACAGGTTGGACACCTCGGGGGACTCCTTGACCACCTCGGCCACCGGCACCTCGTCGATGAGCACGTCATAGACGGAGTCCGCATCCACACCGTGGGGAATCCCGAGTGCGGTGGACGCGTTGCCCTGCGGATCGTTGTCCACGACCATCACGTTCTGGCCCTGCTGCGCGAGCGCCACGGCCAGGTTGACCGACGTACTGGTCTTCCCCACACCACCTTTCTGATTGCTGATGGTGATGTAGCGCGTGCTCTCGGGGCGGTCCAGGTGCACGTTTTTGAGCTTGGCACGGCGCTTGTTCTCTTCCACGAGTTTCCTCCCCAGGGCGGTATCCGCCACCGCGTCTTGTGCCGTGACTCCTGCCTGACCGTTTGTTTCACGTGAAACATGGCGTCCGCGATCAGGAACAACTCTTTTTGTTTGCGAAATTGGATCAGGCGGCGGTCCGAAGTCGTGTCCACGGGTACGTCCTGCGGTGGGCCGTTCCGGCTCGGTCATCGACTGTCCCTTCCGTGACTGGTGCGGTGCTCCTAATAGCTTATCGACAAGGCCGCACCGGCAACGACGGAGTCACAACACGAGCCGAACCACCGTGGTGGGTTCCTCCAGGAGGTCCTCGCCCACGGTCACGACCTCCGAGGACCGGACCCCGAAACGATTGAACTTCTTACTCGCCTTGCGCAGCTCGTCCTGGGCGGAGCGTCCCTTGAGCGCGAGCAGCTCACCGGAACCCTTCAACAGCGGCAGGGTGATGTCCACCAAACCGATGAGCGCGGAGACGGCTCGGGCCGTGACCACATCCACCGGGCCCACCTGGTTCTTCGCCTGTTCGGCGCGCGCCCGCAGCACACGGACGTTGTCCAGGCCGAGATCCGCCACGATCTCCTCGAGCCACGCGACACGGCGCTCCAGCGGCTCGATCAACGTGATGGACAGATCGGGCCGGGCGATCGCGAGGCACAGGCCGGGAAGGCCGGCCCCCGAGCCCACGTCCGCGACGTGAGCGTTCCGCGCGATCAGGCTCTCCACCACCGCGCAGTTGAGTACGTGACGTTCCCACAATCGCGGGGCCTCACGGGGACCGATCAGTCCACGGACGATGCCCGAGGACGCCAGGTGCTCCGTGTAGCGCCGCGCCAGGTCGAGGCGGTCACCGAAGATCGTGCGCGCCGCGGCCTCGTGCTCACCGAGCTCAGGGGCTGGCTGGGGCTCGGGAGCGGGACGCGACGCGCCCTCGGCGCCCGACCCGTTCGTATCCTGCCCGGACGCGGCGGGGTGCGGGGTGGAACGCGACACGGTCACTGAGCCGCCGAGACCACGATGTGGCGCCCGGCGCCGTCGCCCTCGGACTCCGAGACCAGACCGGCGTCCGCGACGGCGTCGTGGACGATCTTGCGCTCGTACGGGGATAGCGGGGGCAGGTGCACGCTGCCGCCCTCGGACTCGACCTTGGCCACGGCGTCCTGCGCCATCTCGCGCAGCTCCGAGGCTCTCTCGTCACGGTGCCCCGCGATGTCCAAGATCAACCGGCTGCGCCGCTGCGTGGCGCTGAGGACACACAGCCGCGCGAGTTCCTGCAGCGCCTCGACCGTCTCGCCGTTCTCGCCCACGAGCTCTCGCAGAGGGGAGTCGTCACCGTCCTCCGCGACCACGGAGACGTACGTGCGGCCGTCCCGGACCTCGATGTCGATGTCGCCGTCGATGTCCGCGGTGTCGAGGAGCTCCTCGATGTAGTCCGCGGCGATCTCACCCTCCTCCTCGAGGGGGGAGAGCTCGGAGGTCTGCGCGTCGGAGGACGCGTCCTGCGAGGGCAGCTGCTGCTGTTCGTCGATGTCGTTCATCGGGTGCGACCTCTCAGCCGTTCTTCTTAGCCTGTTGCTTCTGGCGCTTCTTGGACACGGGCTGCTGACGCTGGCCCGCCGCCGCGCGTTCACGCTGCTCCTCGAGCTTCTCCTCGTGTTCCTTCTTGGTCATGCCCACCGGGGGCAGACCCTTGGCCGCACGGCGTTCGTTGAGTTCACGCTCCGCCTGGGACCCCTTGGTGGGGTTGTTGCGGATGACCCACCACTGCTGGCCCATGGACCACAGGTTCGAGACTGTCCAGTAGATGAGCACACCCAGCGGGAAGTTGATGCCACCGATCGCGAAGATGAGCGGGAACAGGTAGAGCATCATCTGCTGCTGGCGGTACATGGGCGATTCCTTGGCGGCATCGCTCATGTTGCGCGCGGTCAGCTGCTTCTGCGTGATGAACTGCGTGGCACACATGGCCACGATCATGACGATCGCCAGCACGATGGTGGCCGTGTGGTTGCCCGTACCCGGCTGCATCAGGGTGGAGAACAGGGGAGCGCCGAAGATCGTGGAGTCGTTGAACTGGTGGACCAGCTGCGGCGTGAGGACGTGGATGGACTCGTTGTTCTGGGCGGCCTGCGGGACCGAACGCAGCACCTGGAACAGCGCGAAGAAGATGGGCATCTGCACGATGATCGGCAGGCACGCCGCGAACGGGTTGGAACCGTGTTCCTTGTACAGGGCCATCTGCTCCTCGGCCATGGCCTGGCGGGAGAGCTGGTCCTTCTTGCCCTTGTACTTGGCCTGCAGCTTGGCCATCTCCGGTTGCAGTTCCTGCATGCCGCGCATGGACTTGATCTGCTTGAGGAACAGCGGGATGGTCAGTGTACGCATGACCAGGGTCAGGCCCACGATGCACAGCACCCAGGTGACACCGGAGGCCGGATCCATCCCGAGGGTGGTGAACAGTTCGTGGAACACCCACAGCACGGCGGAGACGATCCACCTGAAGGGGAAGAGAATGATGTCGAAGAAGTTCATCGAGCGTTGGCTCCTTGAGCCGCGTGGTCGTCACGGGCCGGGCAGTCGTGCACGTGGTCGCGCACGAGGGTCGGGTGGTTGAGCAGAACGATTTTGGGGGTCGAGGCCACGGAGGGGAACTCCCGACCGCCGCTCGGGACTCTATCGATCCCGCCGGCCGCCCACGGGTGGCAGCGCAGCAGACGTCTGACGCTCAGTCCCAGTCCGCGCACCGCGCCGTGCACGGTGAACGCCTCCAGCGCGTATGCGGAACAGGAGGGGAAATACCGGCACACGTCTCCGTACAGTGGGGAGACGATCGTGCGGTAGAGCTTGAGCAGGGCGATGCAAAGATTCTGCGGAAGATGCTTCATGGTGCGCACGAGGCCACCGCCGGGGTTGTATTCGTGCGGCGCGCGCGCGAGGAGTTGCTCGGGAGACGGACGTGATGTCACGTGCGGGCCTCCTTCTCGACTCTGTACAAGCAACGTTACGGCATCCGCCGCGTACGCAACGGGGAGGTCATCGCGCCTTGCGCAGCGCGGCGTGCAGGGCGTCGTGGTAGTCACGCCCCAGTTCGTCCCACCCTGCCGCGGCGGCCGCGGGCAAAGCACGGACGACGACGTCGAGCCCGGCCGGGTGTTCGCGGACGGTCACGGCAGCGAGTTCACGCAGGCGGCGCTTAACCTTGTTCCTGACCACGGCGTTGCCCACCGCCTTGGAGACGATGAACCCCACGCGGGACGCCTGCTCCGTGGTGCTTCGCACGGATACGACGACGTTCCGGCGGCCACTGCGGGCGCCGGAACGTACGGTGTCTGAGAACTGCGCCGAGGTCCGCATCCGATGCCTGGTGGGCAGCACGATGCGAACCTCGCGAGTTGACGATGAGTTAGGCCGACAGGCTGGCGCGGCCCTTGCTGCGGCGGGCACCGATGATGGCGCGGCCGGCACGGGTGCGCATGCGAGCACGGAAGCCGTGCTTGCGAGAGCGGCGGCGGTTGTTGGGCTGGAAAGTCCGCTTGGGCATTAGTCACTCCACGAGGTTGGACAACGGCGCGCCAACTGCGACGGATCACAGGGGACGCACGCGGTACGTATTTGGGGGCATGCGGACGCGCAGAAATCGCAATCCTACACGCACAAGACTGATTCACAGTAGTCAAAAGGGCCACACCGGTCAAATTGCCGCACACTACGATCGGCGGTCCGGTGGGTTGCCAGACGGGCGGCCGCGTCCCTCCACAAGTGTGTACACCGCCTCCCGGGAGCATGTGGAAAAGCGCCGGATCACACCCCGCCGGAGCGAGTTATCCCCAGGTGGGAACTACACAGTTGTAGTTCTGTGCACCGGCTCCAACGGGCTATGACGAGCCCGGAACCATGCTCTAGGCTGAGGTTTGCGGCCGCCCCCACGAGGTTATCCACCGCTGTGTACAAGTCTGTGGAAAACTGGGGCTTCCCCGTATCTCACGTCAGGAGTCGTTCATGCAGCAGGACAACAGGGCTTTGCTCGAGCAATGGGCAGAGTGCGTCCGCGTCATGAACGAGAACCCGCGGGTCACGGGACGGGCACGCGGGACCATCGCGGTGTGTGAACCCCGCGGCCTGATGGGCACCACGCTGCTGATCGCGGTCCCGAGTGAGGCCACGCGGGAATTCCTGCAGAACCGCCCCATGTCCGAGATCCTGGACGAGAGCGTGGGCCGGGTCCTGGGAGCGGACACGCTCGTGGCATTCGTCGTGGACCCCGAGCTCGAGGTCCAGCCGCCCACCACGCGCGCCGCGACCGACGCGCGGTCCTCCGACCGCACCATCCCCTCGCTCAACGAGCTCGAAGCCGAACGTACGCCCGGGTCCTTCCAGCCCGCTCCCGGCCGCGATGCGCCGTCGGGCGAGAGCGTCCCGCGCTCCCCGGCCGGCCTGGCAACCACCGAGCCCGGCGACGGCGCCGGCGAGTACGACGATCTGCCCCCGCGCCGCCTACCCGAAGCCGCGCCCCCGGTGCCGCAACAGCGCGAGGTGCTCAGCACCGGCAACGGTTCGGACACCAGCCCGGCGGATTCGGAATGGGACAGTTCCGCCCGACTGAACCCCAAGTACGTCTTCGACTCCTTCGTGATCGGCCAGTCGAACCGGTTCGCCCACGCCGCAGCCTTCGCGGTCGCAGAGACCCCCGCCAAGGCATATAACCCGCTGTTCATCTACGGGGATTCGGGTCTCGGCAAGACCCACCTGCTGCACGCGATCGGGCACTACGCCAAGCGGCTCTACCCCAAACTGCGCGTACGGTACGTGAACTCGGAGGAGTTCACCAACGACTTCATCAACTCCATCCGCGACGACGAGGGCTCGTCCTTCAAGGGCATCTACCGCAACGTGGACCTGCTGCTGATCGATGACATCCAGTTCCTCGCGGGCAAGGAGCACACGCAGGAGGAGTTCTTCCACACCTTCAACGCGCTGCACAATCACGAGAAGCAGATCGTGATCACCTCGGACATGCCGCCCAAACAGCTCACGGGCTTCGCCGAGCGGATGCGCTCCCGCTTCGAGTGGGGACTGATCACGGACGTGCAGCCGCCCGAGCTCGAGACCCGGATCGCGATCCTGCGTAAGAAGGCGATCAGCGAGGGGATGGACGCCCCGGACGATGTCATGGAGTACATCGCCTCCCACATCTCCACCAACATCCGCGAACTGGAAGGGGCGTTGATCCGGGTCACGGCCTTCGCGTCCCTCAACAAGCAACCGGTGGATCTCCCGCTCGCAGAGCTCGTGCTGAAGGATCTGATCACCGACGACGGGGGACAGGAGATCACCGCGGCCTCGATCCTGGGACAGACCGCCGCGTTCTTCAACATCACCCTGGACGAGCTGAAGTCCAAGTCCCGCACGCGCACCCTGGTGACCGCGCGCCAGATCGGCATGTACCTGTTGCGGGAACTCACGGACATGTCCCTGCCCAAGATCGGTCAGGAACTGGGCGGGCGGGACCACACCACGGTCATGCACGCGGACCGTAAGATCCGCACGCTCATGGCCGAACGCCGACAGATCTTCGATCAGGTCACGGAGCTGACCAACCGGATCAAACAACAATCGCGCGAGGGCTAAGACCCGCCCCGATCACGCGACACCCGGAGACGGGCCCTCGGAACACGGTTCCGGGGGCCCGTTCTTCTTGTGATTCGTCCACAGGCCGAGCCTGCAGATCCACTGCTTTCGCCGCCCACGGTGCACAGGAAAATTCGGGGGTGTGGACGCGCTGTGCACAGTCCTGTTCAGCGCCGTGTGGAAAAATCTGTGGACAACGCAGAACAGGTGGTGGACAACCGCCGCGTACCGGTGGGCGAGCCTGTGGAATCCGCGGAATCACGCGGAAGTTGTGCACTCGGCACGCACAAGGCAATCCACAATCGTCCACACCGGATCAACACCCTCGAACCGCAGGATTCCTGAGGAACAGGCAGTTATCCACAGAGTCCACAGGGGTTATTAACACTTCTACCCCTTAAGAAAAGATCGACCGAATAACAAAAATCCGGTTCTTCCCGGCCGAACGGGTCCCCGGGATCTCTGTAATTACAAGAATCCAGGAACCGCCACGGGCGGATCCTGTCCGAACCTGACGATCCGGGGGTTCGGATGACGTCCCCGCAGCCGGATACCATGCAGACAAAACACTTCGGTTCCGAACCAAAGAGGGGCACCCCGTGAAGTTCTCGGTCGAGCGCGACGTACTGGCTGAAGCAGTCACCTGGACTGCCCGTTCGCTGTCACCGCGGCCTCCCGTCCCCCTGTTGTCCGGACTGCTCATCAAGGCGGAGAACGGTTCGCTGTCCATCGCAAGCTTCGACTACGAGATCTCCGCGCGCCTGACCATCAGCGCGGACGTCCTCGAGGAGGGCACCACCCTGGTCTCCGGTCGTCTGCTCGCGGACATCTGCCGCTCGCTGCCCTCCGCTCCCGTGCAGCTCGAGGCCGACGGCGGCAAGGTCACCCTCACGTGCCGTTCCGCCAAATTCAACCTCGCGGCCATGCCCGTGGACGACTACCCCCAGCTGCCCGGACTGCCGGACCTGTCCGGCGTCGTGGCCGGGGACGAGTTCGCGCACGCCGTGGCACAGGTCAACATCGCGGCGTCCAAGGACGACACCCTGCCGATCCTCACGGGTATCCGCATGGAGATCGAGGGCGAGAAGATGACCCTGCTGGCCACCGACCGCTACCGGCTGGCCATGCGGGAACTGACCTGGCGGCCCTCCGATCCCACGATCTCCACGGCGGCCCTGATCAAGGCCAAGACGCTCAACGACATCGCCAAGACCCTGGGATCCTCCGGGGACGTGAACATCGCGCTCGCTCAGAACACGGAACTCGTGGGATTCGAATCCGGCGGACGACGCACCACGAGCCTGCTGATCGACGGCGAGTACCCCAAGATCCGCTCGCTGTTCCCGGATCACACACCGATCACCGCCGTGGTGAAGACCTCGGAACTCGTGGAAGCGGTGCGCCGCGTGTCCCTCGTAGCCGAACGCAACACCCCCGTGCGGCTCGCGTTCAGCGAGTCCCGGGTCGCGCTCGACGCGGGAACCGGGGAGGACGCCCAAGCGTCCGAAATTCTGGACGCCCAGCTCAACGGGGACGACATCACCGTGGCCTTCAACCCCACCTACCTCTCCGAGGGACTGCACGCGTTCGACTCCGACTACGTCCGGTTCTCGTTCACGGCCCCTCCGAAGCCGGCCGTGCTCTCGGCCCAGAGCGAGCCCGACGGCGAGGACAGCGTGGACTACAAGTACCTGCTCATGCCGGTGCGTCTGCCCAACCAGTGATCGTGTGTTCGTAGACCACCTGTCGCTCGCCAACTTCCGGACCTACCCCGGTCTGGACCTCCCACTTGCCCCGGGTCTCACGGTGTTCGTGGGACCCAACGGTGTGGGCAAGACCAACATCGTGGAGGCGATCGACTGGGCCGCGACCCTGGGCTCCCACCGCGTCTCGGGCAACGGACCGCTCATCACCACGGGATCGGACCAGGCGATCATCCGGGTACGCGTCAACCGCGGGGGACAGCGCACGGTCCTCGAGTACGAACTCAACGCCGCGCGGGCCAATCGCGTGCGGATCAACCGGGCGGCCCCGGTCCGCGCCCGTGAGGCCCTGGGGACCCTGCACACCGTGTTGTTCTCCCCGGAGGACCTGACCCTGGTCAAGGGGGATCCGTCCCACCGGCGGCGGTTCCTGGACGATCTCGCCACGGCCATGCGGCCGGTGCTCGGTGCCGCGCGCTCGGACTACGACCGGGCGCTGAAGCAGCGCAACGCCCTGCTGAAATCGGCGCGGCGCTCCCGGGGGTTCTCGGACTCGGATCGTGCGACGCTCGCGGTGTGGAACGACCAGCTCGCGCGCGCCGGCGCGGCCGTGATGGGTGCGCGGTTGCAGTTGCTCAAGGCTTTGGATCCCGAGGTGGACCGGGCATACCAACAGCTCACGGACGGACCCAAGCACGTGTCCCTGGGCTACGAGAGCTCGTCCGTGGCACCCGGTGCCGATCAGGAAGCGCTCGAACACTTCTCGGTCACGGACCTCTACGAGCTCATGATGAATGCTTTCGAGCGCATGGCACGTCATGAGCGGGATCGCGGGATCACCCTGGTGGGACCGCATCGGGACGACCTCGTGATCCGGCTGGGCGACACCCCCGCCAGGGGCTACGCGTCTCACGGGGAGACCTGGTCCACGGCCCTGGCCCTCCGCCTGGGCTCGTGGTATGTCCACCTCGCCGACGATCCGGCCCGGGGTTCGGCGCCCGTGCTGATCCTGGACGACGTGTTCGCGGAACTGGACGCGCGCCGTCGACGCCGCCTGGCCGAGCTCGTGCGGCAGGCCGAGCAGGTGCTCGTGACCGCCGCGGTGGACGAGGACCTACCCGCGGCGCTGCTCGAGGACTCGCCCACGGTGATCGAGGTGGAGCCGGGGGCGGTATGGAACCGCGCAGCGTCGTCGGCCGAGCCCGAGCCCGAGTCCGGACCCGAGCCCGGGTCCGGCGGGAACCAGAACGCTCCCCAGGCGGAGCAGCCGTGAGCGAGCCCGTGCATCGCGACGTCGTGGACGCGGCGGCCGTGGCCCTGCAACGGGCCCGGAAGGCCGCCCGCGACCGCGGGGACACGCCCCTGTCCAAGGCGGCCGCGGCCAAGAACATGCGCGCCTTCGGCACGGCCATGGAGGAGGGAACGGGCTCCCCGGCATTGCGCGCGCGGGACCGCTACGGCGTGGATCCGCGGCAGCTCGGGGGCTTCTCGGGACCGGGGCGTTCCGCGCGGGACCCCCGAGCGCTGTCCACCGTGGTGGACGCGCTGATGACCCACAGGGGCTGGAAGACGCCCGTGAACGTGAGCAGTGTGCTCGCGGACTGGCCGTCCCTCGTGGGTGCGCGCAACGCTGAGCACACGTGGCCCGAGAGTTTCGAGGACACCGTGGTGCGCGTGCGCTGCGACTCCACGGCCTACGCGACCCAGCTGCGGTTGATCCAACCCCAGATCATCAGGAAGTTCTCGGACAAGCTGGGGGAGGGGATCGTCACGCGGCTCGAGATCCACGGTCCCGTGGGGCCGAGCTGGAAACGGGGGCGCTGGTCGGTGCAGGGCAGGGGGCCGCGGGACACCTACGGGTGAGCTGAAATCGTCAAAAACGCGCCAGAAGCGCGCGAGGCGCACCGCACCCCGAAAATGGGTCCACCCAGCGCGGCGGGGCTCCGGGGCGTCTGCGGGCCGTCCAGCGCTTCATGCGGTAGAATGGGAAGCCAAAGATCTTTCCGTCCCGCCAGCCGATGAGCCGCGAGCCGTCTCATCGGCTGTATTCATATGGGTCGGGTGATGATCGCCATCGATTACGCAGGAGGACCGGAGACCCCGTGGCTACAGAGGATCCCCTACAGCACGAGTACGGAGCGAGCGACATCACCGTTCTGGAAGGCCTCGAGGCGGTCAGGAAGCGCCCGGGGATGTACATCGGTTCCACTGGCCCCCGCGGCCTGCACCACCTGGTCTACGAGGTGGTCGACAACTCGGTGGACGAGGCGCTCGCGGGGTACTGCGACCACATCGAGGTGACCCTCCAGTCGGACGGCGGCGTGCGCGTGAGCGACAACGGCCGCGGCATCCCGGTGGACATGCACCCCACGGAGGGCAAGCCCACCGTGGAGGTCGTGATGACCATCCTGCACGCCGGTGGCAAGTTCGGCGGCGGTGGCTACGCCGTGTCCGGCGGTCTGCACGGCGTGGGCATCTCGGTGGTCAACGCCCTGTCCCGGCGTGTGGACACCGAAGTCCGTCGGCAGGGCTACGTCTGGCGGATGAGCTTCGCGAACGGCGGCCACCCCCAGGGTGAGCTCGCACGCGGCGAGCAGACGGACGAGACCGGGACCACCCAGGTCTTCTACCCGGACCCCGAGATCTTCGAGACCGTGGACTTCGATTTTGAGACCCTGCGGGCGCGGTTCCAGCAGATGGCGTTCCTCAACAAGGGTCTGCGGATCACGCTCACGGACGAGCGCGTCACGGACGAGACCGGCGAGGAGATCGCGGGGGAGTCCCCCGTGGACGCCTCCGGTCCGGTCGAGGGACAGGACGGAGGGACGGCCGGCGCGGACGACGCCGCTGTCCACGCCCACGCGGGCGCCCGCCGGGTGGTCTACTGCTACGAGCACGGGTTGCTGGACTACGTCACGTTCCTGAATTCGGCCAAGAAGGTCGATCTGATCCACGACGACGTCATCTCGCTCGAGGTGGACGACCCGGACAAGAAGATGTCCCTGGAGCTGGCCATGCAGTGGACCACGGCGTTCAACGAGTCCGTGCACACGTACGCCAACACCATCAACACCCATGAGGGCGGCACCCACGAGGAGGGCTTCCGCACCGCGCTGACCACGCTCATCAACCGCTACGCGCGGGAGAACAGGCTGCTGCGCGACAAGGACGACAACCTCACGGGCGAGGACGTGCGCGAGGGGCTCACCGCGGTGATCTCGATCAAGCTCGCGGAACCCCAGTTCGAGGGGCAGACCAAGACCAAGCTAGGCAACTCGGAGGCCAAGACCTTCGTTCAGCGCGAGATGTTCGACCTGTTCGGGGCGTGGTTGGAGCGCAACCCCAACCCGGCCAAGGACATCATTCGCAAGGCGATCTACGCGTCCCAGGCGCGGTTGGCCGCGCGTAAGGCACGCGAGACCACACGACGCAAGGGCTTGCTGGAGTCCGGGGGCATGCCGGGCAAGCTCAAGGACTGCTCGTCCAAGGACCCCACGGTCTCCGAGATCTACATCGTGGAGGGTGACTCCGCGGGCGGTTCCGCCGTGCAGGGCCGCGATCCCGCGCACCAGGCGATCCTGCCGCTGCGCGGGAAGATCCTCAACGTGGAGCGGGCCCGGTTGGACCGGGCGCTGTCCAACGCGGAAGTGCAGTCCATGATCACAGCCTTCGGCGCGGGGATCGGTGACGACTTCGACATCGAGAAGGCCCGCTACCACAAGATCGTGCTCATGGCGGACGCGGACGTGGACGGTCAGCACATCACCACCCTGCTGCTCACGCTGCTGTTCCGGTTCATGCGTCCGCTCATCGAGCACGGGTACGTGTACCTCGCGCAGCCGCCGCTGTATCGCATCAAGTGGTCCAACGCGCCGCACGACTACGTGTTCTCGGACGCGGAGCGCGATGCCGCCCTGGCCAAGGGTCTCGCGGAGAACCGCCGGCTGCCCAAGGACAACGGCATCCAGCGCTACAAGGGTCTGGGCGAGATGGACTACACCGAGCTGTGGGAGACCACCATGGACCCGGAGCACCGCACGCTGCTGCAGGTCACCATGGACGACGCCGCCGCGGCGGACCAGGTGTTCTCGGTCCTCATGGGCGAGGACGTGGAGTCCCGCCGCGAGTTCATCCAGCAGAACGCGAAGGACATCCGCTTCCTGGACATCTGATCATGTGACGCCCGGAATATTCCGGCGCGAGTATGAACGATGATCCCGGGAACGAGAGAAGGAAACAGCAACCCATGAGTGACGAGACGCAGGACGGCAACGGCCCCGTGGACCCGCAGGGCGCACCCGAGGCCGGCGACGGCGTCGTGACCGACGAGGTGGCGATCACGGGCGACCGCGTGGAGCAGATCGATCTCCAGACGGAGATGCAGCGCTCCTACCTGGACTACGCCATGGCGGTGATTGTGGGGCGCGCGCTGCCGGACGTGCGGGACGGTCTCAAGCCCGTGCACCGGCGGGTGCTCTACACAATGTACGACGGCGGTTACCGCCCCGATCGTTCGTTCAACAAGTGCGCGCGCGTGGTGGGCGACGTGATGGGCAACTACCACCCGCACGGTGACTCCGCGATCTACGACGCCCTGGTGCGACTGATCCAGGACTGGATCATGCGCTACCCGCTCGCGCTGGGGCAGGGCAACTTCGGTTCCCCCGGTAACGACGGCGCTGCGGCCCCCCGGTACACCGAGACCAAGATGGCGCCTCTGGCCATGGAGATGGTCCAGGGCATCCACGAGGACACCGTGGACTTCCAGGACAACTACGACGGCAAGCAGCAGGAACCCGTGGTGCTGCCCGCGCGGTTCCCCAACCTGCTGGTCAATGGCTCCTCCGGCATCGCGGTGGGCATGGCCACCAACATCCCCCCGCACAACCTGCGCGAGGTCGCGGACGGCGTGCAGTGGTACCTCAAGAACCCGCACGTGGACCGCGAGACCCTGCTCGAAGAACTCATCAAGCGAATCAAGGGTCCGGACTTCCCCTCCGGGGCGCAGATCCTCGGCCACAAGGGCATCGAACAGGCCTACCGCACCGGTCGTGGTTCCATCACGCAGCGCGCGGTGGTCAGTGTGGAGGAGATCCACAACCGCACGTGCCTCGTGGTCACGGAGCTGCCGTACCAGGTCAACCCGGACAACCTGGCCATCAAGATCGCGGACCTCGTCAAGGAAGGGCGGGTCCAGGGCATCGCCGACATGCGCGACGAGACCTCGGGGCGCACGGGTCAGCGGTTGGTGATCGTGCTCAAGCGGGACGCCGTACCCAAGGTCGTGCTCAACAACCTCTACAAGCACACGCAGTTGCAGGAGAACTTCTCCGCGAACATGCTCGCGCTCGTGGACGGGGTGCCCCGGACGCTCTCCCTGGACGCGTTCGTGCACCACTGGGTCACCCACCAGATGGAAGTCATCGTCCGGCGCACCACGTACCGCCTCAAGCAGGCGCAGGAGGAAGCGCACATCCTGATCGGCCTGCTCAAGGCCCTGGACGCCCTGGACGAGGTCATCGCCCTGATCCGGCGCTCGCCCACCGTGGAGCAGGCACGCACCGGGCTTATGGAGCTGCTCGAGATCGACGAGGCCCAGGCCCAGGCGATCCTCAACATGCAGTTGCGCCGCCTGGCCGCGCTCGAACGGCAGAAGATCCAGGACCGGCACGCCGAGCTGCAGCGGTTGATCGCCGAGTACGAGTCGATCATCGCGTCCGAGGAGCGTCAGCGCGAGATTATCTCGGAGGAACTGCAGGGCATCGTGGACCACTACGGTGACGACCGCCGCACCGAGGTGCTCTACGGCTTCGACGGGGACGTCTCCATGGAGGACCTCATCCCGCAGGAGCAGGTGGTCGTGACCATCACGCGCGACGGCTATGTCAAGCGAACCCGCGCGGACGAGTACCGCGCTCAGCACCGAGGTGGCCGCGGCATCAAGGGCGCGCAGTTGCGCGGCGACGACGTCGTGGAGCACTTCTTCGTGACGAGCACCCACAACTGGATCCTGTTCTTCACGACCCTCGGGCGCGTCTACCGCGTCAAAGCCTACGAGTTCGTGGAGGCCGGCCGGGACGCCAAGGGCCAGCACGTGGCCAACCTCATGGAGTTCCAGCCCGAGGAACGCATCGCCCAGGTCATGGAGCTGCACTCCTACCAGGACGCCCCGTACCTCGTGCTCGCGACCCGCAACGGGTTGATCAAGAAGTCGCGGCTCACGGACTACGACACCAATCGTTCCGCAGGCGTGATCGCGATCAACCTGCGCGAGAACGACGAGTTGGTCTCGGCCATGCTCGTGAACACCGACGACGACGTCATGCTGATCTCGCGCCTGGGCCAGTCCCTGCGGTTCACCGCTGACGACGACGCCCTGCGCCCCATGGGTCGCGCGACCTCCGGTGTCACGGGCATGAAGTTCCGCCCCGGGGACGAGTTGCTCTCCGCCAACGTGGTCAGCGACGACTCCTACGTGTTCGTGGTGACCGAGGGCGGCTACGCCAAGCGCACGAGCGTCCAGGAGTACCGCGTGCAGGGCCGTGGTGGCCTGGGCATCAAGGTTGCCAAACTCGCCGAGGTCCGCGGTGGCCAGGTGGGCGGGCTGATCGTGGGCGAGAACGACGAGGTGCTCGTGGTCATGGAGAGCGGCAAGGTCGTGCGCTCCAACGTGAGCGAGGTCCCCGCCCGCGGCCGTGACACGATGGGTGTGATCTTCGCCAAGCCGGGTCCCAACGACGCCATCGTGGGGGTCGCCCGCAACGCCGAGCGGGAGATCGAGAAGGAGGTCGCGGAGGAGGATGCCGCCGAGGCCACCGGGCCGAGCGACGTCGCCCCCGGCTCCACGACGGACTCCCCCGAAGCCACGACCGCGGACGTCCCCGCGGGCCAGGACGGTGCCGACGCCGCTGCGCCGGTCGGTGACGACGATGCAGTAGCGTTGGAGCACAACGACAACGGAGGTGACGCATGAGCGCGAGCTCAGCCTCGAAGGCGGGCCAGCCCGTGAAGACTTCTTCCCCCCAGAAGCCGTCCCCGCAGAGCGCCAAGAGCTCCGGCAAGGGACTCGTGCGACCCGCCCCCCGGGCCAAGGTGCGCCGCGCACGGCTCGTGGTGTCCAAGGTGGACACGTGGTCCGTGCTCAAGCTGGCCTTCCTGCTCTCCGTGGCGCTCGGGATCATCACGGTCGTGGCGTCCCTGGTGCTGTGGATCGTGCTGAGCCTCACCGGGTTGTTCGACGGCATCAACGAACTGCTGTCCATGCTCGGCGGCAGCGCCGGGGGAGCGGACATCAAGCGGTTCCTCTCGCTCGGCAACGTGGCCCTGTTCGCCACGATCATCTCCGTGGTCAACGTCATCCTGCTGACCGTGCTGTCTGTGCTCGGGGCGCTCGTGTACAACATCGCGGCGTCCCTGATCGGTGGCATCGGGGTGACCCTGACCGACGACTGATCCCGCGGTCCGCCCGATTTTGTGCGGCGGATGAAACTCCGGTAAAGTCTTGGCGTGGCCGATCAGAGGACAATTCTGGCGGTGCACGCTGAGGGCGTATAGCTCAGACGGTTAGAGCGCTTCGCTGATAACGAAGAGGTCCCAGGTTCAATTCCTGGTACGCCCACCCATCGAATTCCCGCCAACCACGAGATGATCTCGTTCGGAGGGTCCCCATGAAGGCACGAATCGCAGCCCTGGCCGCACTGGCCGGCTTGTCCGTGGCAGCCTTCAAGTCTTGGCGCGAGGCGGAAGCCAAACGAGAGGCGTGGAATTCGGCCGTGGACCCCGTGGACTGACCGTCCCGGTACCGCGATCCGCGTTCTGCAGGATCAGCACCACAATTGAACACGGGGCCTTAGCTCAGTTGGTAGAGCGCCGCCTTTGCAAGGCGGATGTCAGGAGTTCGAATCTCCTAGGCTCCACACCCGAGAACCCCCGGGGACCGCAGCGCCGGTCCCCGGGGGTTCCTTCGTGCCGGGCCTGTTCCTGGTCCGTGCTCATCCGCTCTCATCCGGTTCGTCCTGGCCCGGTTCCTCCTGTCCCCGGCCTGGCGTGCGCGTCCCCGGTCCTCGGCGGGGACACACCAGCCATACTTCGCCACCGAAGGAGTGTGGCGCACCCGGCGTGAAAGACTGCATGAGCACAACTGTGACCTGATTCATGCCCGAAGTGTGGAGCCCCCCGATGCGCGACAAGACCCTGCTGCAACCCCTTCCGTCCATCGACCCCGATGAGTCGTTGGAGAAGGTCAAACGGTGGCAGCTGATCGGTCCCGGTCTCGTGGTGGCGGCCACGGGCGTGGGTGCCGCGGACATGGTGGCCACGCTGACCGCCGGCTCCCGCTACGGCTACACCCTGTTGTGGGCGGTCATCGCGGGCACGATCATGAAGATTGTGCTCGTGGAGGGCGCCGGTCGGTACTCGCTCGCGAGCGGGCGCACCATTTTCGAGGGTTGGCGCTCCCTGGGCCGGTGGACGTCCTGGTACTTCGGTCCGTACATCCTGATCTGGGGATTCGTGTACGGCGCCACGGCCATGTCCTCCTCCGCCCTGCCGCTCGCCGCGCTGTTCCCCATCCTGCCCCTATGGGCGTGGGCCATCCTCATGGGCCTGATCGGGTTCGTGATCGTGTGGGCGGGGCGCTACGCGGTGATCGAGAAGATCACCGCGGCCATGGTGGGGATCATGTTCCTGGTCATGGTGGGGCTCGCGATCATCACCCTGCCCAACATCCCTCAGATGCTTACCGGGCTGATCCCCGTGATCCCGCAGGGCGGTGTGGTGTACACGCTCGCGTTGGCCGGCGGCGTGGGCGGCACGATCACCCTCGCGGCTTACGGTTACTGGCTGCGGGAGAAGGGCTGGCACCAACCGCGGTGGATGCGCGTGATGCAGCTCGACAACACCGTGGCCTACACCGTGACCGGTATCTTCGTGCTCGCGATGCTCGTGGTGGGTGCCGAGGTCCTCTACTCCGCCGGCTACGCCATCAGCGCCGGGGACAAGGGCCTGCTGGATCTGGACCGGGTGCTGCGCGACCGCTACGGGGACGTCATCGGCATCGCGTTCCTCGTGGGGTTCTGGGCGGCCTCGTTCTCCTCCGTGGTGGGTGTGTGGTCCGGGGTGTCCCTCATGTTCGCGGACTACTGGGGCAACATCCGCAAGAAGCCCAGCGGCCACCCGGACACCCGCAACGGCGGGAAGTACTTCAAGTTCTACCTGCTGTGGCTCACGTTCCCGCCCATGCTCCTGCTCCTGTTGGACCGGCCCGTGTTCCTCATCCTGCTCTACGGCGTGCTCGGGGCGCTGTTCATGCCGTTCCTGGCGGTCACGCTGCTGGGACTGCTCAACACGTCCCGCACGCCCAAGCGCTGGCGCAACGGTGTGTTCACCAATGCGGTCCTAGTGGTCTGCGCCGTGCTGTTCATCATCCTGGGCGTCTACCAGATGTGGGACACGGTCTCCGACATCTTCTCCTGAGTCCCACCGCACGGGGCCGAGGGTCTCCCTGCACGGCCCGTGCGCTCGCCACGCACGGGTTCGTGTGTTCATTCCGGTACGACGACGGCGCCACACCCCCGAAGGGATGCGGCGCCGTCGTCGTGCGGGTCACGCGCGGTCGACGCGCGAGAACCGGCTCAGTGCTTGGGATCGCCCGGGTTGTGCTTGGAGCGGTTGTCCGGGGTGCCCATGTCGTCCGTCTTGGAGCCCTTGATCTGCTCCTTGACCTCGTTCACGGTCTGCTTGGCGTCCTCGGCCACGGACTTCACGCTGTCCGAGGCGCGGTGGGCGGCCTGGGACGCGGTGCCCGCCTTCTGGGCGGAGGAGGTGGGGTCCTTGACGTCGTCCACCTTCACACCGGTGCCGGCGGCGACCGTGGAGTTCGTGTTGACCGGGGAAGCCGATACACGCGGGGAGGCCGTGACGGGGGTCTTCCAGGGGTCCTGCACCGGGCGGGACGCGCGCCACGCGGCCACACCGGCCACGCCACCGGCGGCGAGGAGACCGAGGAGCAGCAGACCCTTGTGGCCACCCTGGGCCTTCTTCTGCTGCTTGGCGTATTCCTTGGCCGAGTTCTTCGCGGCCTTCTGGATGCGCTTGACGGTCTTCTTGTCACCGGTCAGCTTGGCCACGAGGGCGTCGAACTGGTCCGAGGTGTCCGCGTGGGCGACCTTGGAGGCCAGCGCGGCCACGGCACCGGAGTACTTGTCCTGCGCCATGGCACGGCCCTCGGCGGTCTTTTTGGCGGCCTTCGCGGCCAGGGGGGCGGCGGCAGCGGCACCGGCGGTCTTGGCCTTCTCGCCGCGGTGCTTGATGTCCTCACCGAGGTTCTGCGCCTTGCCCAGACCGTCCTGGACGTAGGGGCCCGTGGCCTCCACACCGCTCGCGAGGGCGGACGCACCCGCCTGCACGCCGTGCTGCAACTTCTCCCCGAGCTCACCGATCTCGCTGGAGAGCCAGTCCCCAGCGCTGACGACCTTGGACTCGGCGTTCTTCCGGGCGTGCTCGGTCTGCTTCTGGGCCTTGCTCTTGAACAAGCTCATTGTGTGTCCCTCCTACAGTGGTGACCGTAAAATCTCCACCTTCAGCATACGGTCTGACAACCCCGGGATTCCCGGGGAAAAGTGACACCCCAGCCCTTTTCACTGTGCGCTGAACACCTCGGGAGCGTTCTGTCGGCCCCGAGGACGCCGTGCCACAATGTGAATCATGACTTCCGCTATCGCCACGCACAAGGCCACCATCCACACCAACCACGGGGACATCGTGGTGGACCTTTTCGGCAACCACGCGCCCAAGACGGTCAAGAACTTCGTGGGTCTCTCGGACGGCACCCAGGAATGGGCGGACCCCCGCACGGGTGAGAAGCAGAACGGCCCGCTCTACAAGGACGTCGTCTTCCACCGCATCATCAAGGACTTCATGATCCAGGGCGGGGACCCGCTGGGCCAGGGCATCGGCGGCCCGGGCTACAACTTCGACGACGAGATCAGCCCCGAACTGAACTTCAATGCCCCGTACATGCTGGCCATGGCCAACGCCGGTACCCGCAACGGCCGCGGCACCAACGGCTCCCAGTTCTTCATCACCACCGCGCCCACCACGTGGCTGCAGGGCAAGCACACCATCTTCGGTGAGGTCGCGGACGACGAGTCCAAGAAGGTCGTGGACGAGCTCAACAACGTGCGCACCGGCGGCCAGGACCGTCCCGTGGAGGACTGCGTGATCACCTCCATCGACATCGAGAAGCTCTGACCCGCAGCTTTCACGCCCGGCACGAAGCCCACCCGGTCCCCGGGTGGGCTTCGTCCGTATTCGAGCCCCGTCCAGCCGCCCCGCCCACTCCCGGAGGATGACCATGACCCACCACCCCGACGACCCGCCGGATTACGGACGGCCCGCCGGCGCCCCGGACGGTCCCGCCCCGTGGAGCGGCGCGCCCGTTCCCGCCCCGCGGTACGGGCAGTACGTCCACGGTCAGCAGTCCGCCCACCCGGGTGGCGCGCCACGCGGCGGGTACGACGGCGCTGCGCCGCGCCGTCGTCGCAGCCCCCAGCGCGTCGGGGGCATGCCCGTGACGTGGACGCTCATCGGGATCTGCGTGGTCATGTGGGGCCTGCAGTGGCTCACGAGCCTGTTCACGCCCTACAGCCTGACGAGCATCCTGGGATACGCTCCCTCGCTCACGGACACCCAGCCGTGGCGGATGCTCACGAGCGGTTTCGTCCACGCGCTGCCCTCGCCACTGCACCTACTGCTCAACATGTACACGCTCTATCTCTTCGGTCGGATGCTCGAGCCGCTGCTGGGGACCTGGCGGATGGCCGTCCTGTTCGTGGTGTCCGTGCTGGGCGGATCCGTGGGAGTGCTGTTGCTCGGTAATCCGTGGGTGCTCGTCATCGGGGCGTCCGGCGGCGTCTTCGGGCTCTTCGGCGCCATGTTCGTGTTCATGCGCCACTTCAAGAACAACATCACGCCCATCGCGGTGTTGATCGCGATCAACCTGGCTTTCGGTTTCCTGGTGGGCGGCATCGCCTGGCAGGCGCACGTGGGCGGGTTGATCGCCGGTGGTCTCGTGGCGCTCGCCATGCTGCCGGGGCTGCGTCGCCGACTCTGACCGGGCCCGGCCGCAAGCAGGGAAAGCTCTCCCGTTCCGCCGGATCCGGGTCGGGGATCGCGCTCTGATCCGGGCGTCCCAATGGCTGTCCACAGGGGTTGTCCACACCTGTTAACAACTTACAGATGTGTAATTCCACAACTGTGAACACCCCTGTGGATACCGCGACAGCGCGCTAGGACTGCCCCGTAGGGGACATGTCGATCGCGATATGCACAAGGTTCTCCACACCTGTGGATAACTTTCGTACACGGGGTGGGGACAGTTCACGATCGTGACCTCACCCACACGTGCGCGGGCTCGTGAATAAATCGCGCGTGCACCGTGTTGCGGTGTTTCTGTGCCCGCCCGGGTGCTGCCCGAATGGTCCGCCCGCGCGGTTCACCCGCTACGAGCGCCTGCGCGGTGCGCTGTCATAGGCCACGGACCGATCGCCACGGCCTCTCCGGCCACTCACCCGCATCCCTCTGGGGAGCCCCACCTGCGAATCCTCGAAAGGTCGCGCGTCCATGTCCCAGTTGACCCCCGCCCGTCGCAGACTCGCGCTGTTCGCCCTGGCTCTGGGCGGTTTCGGCATCGGCTGCACGGAATTCGCGTCCATGGGACTGTTGCCCCAGATCGCCCAGAACCTCCTGCCCGATCTCTACGGTGTGTCCTCCGAGACCGGGATCGCACGCGCCGGGTGGCTCGTGAGCGCGTATGCCATAGGTGTCGTGGTCGGGGCCCCGGTCATCTCCTTCTTCGCCGCGAAATCCTCCCGCACCACGATGCTGCTCGTGATGGCCGCGGCACTGCTCATGGGCAACCTCGCCTCTGCAATCGTGCCCACGTTCGAGTCCCTCCTGGTGATGCGGTTCCTCGCGGGTATTCCCCATGGCGCATACTTCGGTCTGGCGTCCCTCGTGGCCGCCACCGTGATGGGTCCGGGGAACCAGGCCAAGGGTGTGGCACTTGCTTTATCGGGGCTCACGGTCGCCAACGTCGTAGGTGTCCCCGTGATGACGGCGGTCGGTCAGGCCTACGGCTGGCGTATGGCATACGTCGTGGTGGCCGTGGTCTTCGCGGTCACTGCGATCGGCGTGTGGCTGACCGTCCCCCACCAGGACCGGGTGGTCGGAGCGAACCGGCGCCGTGAACTGCGGGCGTTCCGGCTACCGCAGGTGTGGATCGTCATGGGGATCGCGGGGATCGGTTTCGGCGGGTTCTTCGCGATCTACAGCTACCTGACCCAGATGAGCCGTGAGCTGGCGGGGCTGTCCGGCGCCGGCATCCCGTGGTTGCTCGCGGTCGTGGGAATCGGCATGACCCTGGGCAACATCCTGGGCGGGATCAGCGCGGACCGCAGTGCCCGGCGCACCATGGCCGTGGGTTTCCCGGCCCTCACCGCGGCACTGTTGCTCGTGGGGGCGCTCGCGGGATCCCCCGTGGGGATCTTCGTGGCCGGGTTCCTCATGGCACTGGCCAACTCGTTCATCATGCCCAGCATCCAGAGCTGGCTCATCACGGCGGCGGGGCCCGCCCAGCTCATGGGCGCATCGCTCAACCACGCGGCGTTCAATGTGGCCAACTCGATCGGGGCCCTGCTGGGTGGTGCGGTGATCTCCGCCGGTTTCGGCTACCGCTCCCCGGCCCTCGTGGCGGCCGCGCTGGCCGTGATCGGAGGTCTCCTCGCGCTCGCGGGTGTCAAGCGCCAGAAGGCGGACCGGCGGCGTCGGCTCAAGGCCGGCCTCCCGGTGACGGCCTCGCAACAGGCCATCTGACGCCCCACCCGCGCTCCGCGGACACCTGGCGCGCCTTACTGGACCAGGAAGTGGCCCACCAGCAGGAACTCCCCGGCGTCCAGGAGCATGAGCAGCGCCGCGAGGCCCAGCACCGCGGTGACCAGCCGGTTGACCCACGGGGACACGGCGGCCCACGCCCTGCGCATGACCCGGGAAAACCGCTGCTGTTTCCCCAGGATCGTCAGTAGCATCAGAAGTGTCAGGGGGAACTGACTGATGAGGGACCACGCGATCCATCCGGCCACCGCGTGGGACGGGGGTTGTGAGGCGCCGGTGGCCACGTGCACGTCGAACGGGAGATCGAAGATCACGATGCCCACGAAGATCACCGCGGTCACGTACAGGGCCCACGGACTCGTGGCGGGCTTCTCCTCGGGGGTGTCGCGGCCCCGGGAGCGCCGCGCCGCCACCACCCGCCACACGGCGTAGCCGCCGATGGCCAGGGCGAGGACCAGTTCGATCCACGCCGAGATGCTGCCGTGGCGGATGAGTTCCCACCAGTTCACGCGCTTCAGACCGGGACCCACGAGCAGGGTCAGGGTCATGCCCCACGCGGCGGTGCCACCCAGCAGCACCGCGGCGGAGCCCATGATGTGCCGTTTCCGGATCCCCGCGCCCAAAGCTGCCGCGAGGATGAGCATGGGCGCGGGGTCGAAACCACCCAGGGCCGTGAGTAGGACGCTGAGCGCGTATTCCTGGGTGTTCATCTACGCCGTGCCGGTCAGGCGCTCACGGGCGCGAAGGCCGGGGACGTGCGGCCGAGCCACTCGAGGGACGGATCCAGCTGAGCCTCCCACAGCGCCACGCGGTGACCGCCGCTCTGTGAGATGTTGGACACCAGGGTCGTGGGCGGGGACACCGACGCCGCGAACTTGCGCACCGCGTCGACCGAGATGGTGTCCTCACCGCCGGAGAAGAACCAGATCTTCACGTCCGGTTTGTCCCGGGCCACGACCGAGGCCAGGTCGTAGGAGCGAGGATCCGTGGTCTTCCACTGCTGGCCCTTGCTGTACGTGGGGGCGAAGTACCCGGCCAGGTTCACGCTGCTGGCCCAGACGTCCGGGTGACGCACGGCGAACATGGACGAGCACCAACCACCGGCGCTGTAGCCCAACGTGCTCCAGGCTTCCCGGTCCGTGGACACCCGCAGATTGCCGCGGATCCACGAGACCACGTCCTTGCTCACATAGCTCTCCCACTGACCGTTGTTGCTGTCCACGCATTCGGTGTCGTTGTTACCGGGATAAACGTTCGGGATCACCACGATGGCTTCCCGCATGGCGCCGCTGTTGACCCGCGAACGAATGTGCTGGGCGATGTCCATGGCCTTGGTATAGGTCTTCACGTCCCCGGGGAAACCGGTGAAAGCGGTGATCACCGGATACGCCCGCTGCGGTTGTGTCATGTAGGACGGCGGCAACCAGACGGTGGCTTCCTGCGTGATGCCGGATTGCGGTCCGTGAATCTTCAGATTCACCCACTGCCCTGACGTGTTGTTGGGATCCATCTGGGACCCGAAGAACGCGTTCTGCGTGGGGTTCGTCTGCATGGCGTTGAACGCCCGGTGCGGCAGGTCCTTGATGGGCTTGGCCGCCGCGGCGGTGGCACCCACATCCGTGACGGCCACCTGGCCGCCACCGCCGGAGAGTAGGTCCCCCCAACTGGAATACCACTGGTTGTCCATGTTCATCTTGAGGAAGATCCCCACCAGCACCAACAGGGACACGAGCGCCACGCACACAAATTGCATCACGTACTTGAGGATTCCCGGCCGGCGTTGCCGTGGCAGCACCACGACGGTGAATGCCAGCGCCAGGAAGGCCAAGATCACGGTGATGATGAACAGGGGCCACCCGTTCAGCTCGAAGAACGCCATTGCGAATTGCTCGTTTCCAGAGATTCCCCACGTATCTTGTGTGCAGTACGAAGCCCGGCGGAATAAGACATAACCGATGGGTAGCCGTACGGAAAAACAGCATAGGTACATCGGCGCCGCGCGCGACGCTCGCCGGGCCCGTAAGGGGAAGTTGATGGTTGACGCCCAGCTCGCGCACGGTTGCCGTGTGCCCGAGCTCAGCACCACCACGCCGACGCAACGGCGGTGGGCGAGGATCCTCACGTGGGTCTTCGCCGTGGCCACCCTCGTGGGGGTGGTCCTGCTCCTGCTGCATTGGGTGGTGCGCATCAATCCGCTGCCCACCCTGCTCTTCGGGACCCTCAACATCCCCGTGGCGCCCTCGCTCGTCTCCGTGGTGGTGCTCGGGTTGCTCACCGGTGCGCTCGTGCGCCGCAAGCGCATCGCGCTGGCCACGGTCGCGATCACCCAGATCGTAGGTGTGCTGTGGTCCGTGTTCCAGGAGGTCCTGCGGGCCATGGGTCCCGAGGTCCCCAATCACGGGCCCATCCCCTCCGTGGTGTTCGTGACCCTGGACGTCGTGGCCATCGTGGTGGGCATCGCCGCGCTGTGCCTGCTGTGGTGGTTGCGCCCGGCGTTCCCCGCGCGCACGGCCCCGCGCGGTGCGATGGCCGCCCTGGGGACCCTCGTGGGCGGTGTGGTCCTGACGATCATGGCCACCCACGCGGTGCTACTGGTCACGACGAACTCGGCGATCGACGACTGGAACGTCCTCGCCCAAGCCCTCGTGCGCAGCCTCGGCTGGGCGGGCCCCCGGCGACACTTCCACGGCACGGTCCCGCCGTGGCTCCCCGAACTGACCTCCGTGTTGTTGGCCCTGACGATCGTGCTCGCGGTGCTGATCTTCCTGCGCTCGTCCTCCCGTGCCGCGTCGTGGCGGCCCGGGGACGAGATCGCGGTGCGCTCGCTGCTCGCGCAGTACGGTGACGAGGACTCCCTGGGGTACTTCGCGACCCGCCGCGACAAGATCTCGGTCTTCTCCGTGGACGGACGCGCATGCGTCACCTTCCGGGTGGTGGGTCAGGTGGCGATCGCCTCCGGTGACCCGGTGGGGGACCCCGCGGCGTGGACGAACGCCGTGGAACGCTGGCTCGCGCGCACGCATCACTACGGCCTACTCCCGGCCGTCACCTCGGCCTCCGAACGGGGTGCACGGGTGTATGCCTCTCAGGGAATGAGCGTATTGGTCATGGGGGACGAGGCCGTCCTGCATCCCGACCGCTTCTCCCTGGCCAACTCCTCGATGACCGCGGTGCGCCGGGCGGTGCGGCATGCCCGCCGGGCCGGGCTCACGGTGGAGATCGCCCGGCACGAGGACCTCGACCCGCAGGAGCTCGAGCGCATGGGGCGGCTCGCGGACGAGTGGCGCGGGAACGAACCGGACCGCGGGTTCTCCATGGCGCTCAACCGCTGGGGGGACCCGGCGGACGGTCGCTGCATGCTCGTCATTGCCCGCGATCGCGACGGCGCGGCGCTGGGCCTGCTCTCGTTCGTCCCGTGGGGTCGGCGCGGACTGTCCCTGGACGTGATGCGGCGCAGCCCCCAGGCGCCGAACGGCACCACGGAACTGATGGTCTCGGAGCTCATGGACTACGGGGCGTCCCACGGGATCCGCGAGGTCTCCTTGAACTTCGCGATGTTCCGCGGGGTCTTCGAGGACTCCGAGAAGCTCGGTGCCGGTGTGGTCACCCGCTTCAACTCCTCGGTGCTGGGTTTCATGGACCGGTTCTTCCAGCTCGAGAGCCTGTACCGGGCCAACGCCAAGTACCTGCCCGAGTGGGTACCCCGCTACGCGTGCTTCGACGGCTTCTTGTCCCTGCCCCGCATGGCGGCCGCCACGGCCCAGGTGGAGGGGTTCCTGCCCGCGGTGTTCGTGCGCACGGGGTCGCAGCCGCAGCTCGACGCCGAAACACTCGCCGCGGTGCGCGCGATCGACCACGGACCCGCACCCATGCGCGCCCTGGCCCCCAAGCGCTCGCAGCAGACCCGCCACCGCATGCGGCACGCGCGTGCCCTGGCCCACGCGGGGATCGACCCGTACCCCGTGGGTCTCGCGGAGGCCGAGCCCCTCGCTGCGGTGCTCGCGCGCCGGGGCGACGCCGCGGCGTCGTCGGCCGTGCGCGCGAGCGGGCGCGTCCGCAGGTTCCGCGACTTCGGAGGCGTGAGCTTCCTGGACCTGACCGACGGCGGCGCGACCGTGCAGGTGCTCGTGGACCGCGAGCGCGTGGACGCGTCCTGGGCGGCGATCCGGCCCAACGTGGACGTGGGTGATCTCGTGGTGGTGGACGGGCACTGGGGTGTGTCCCGCACCGGCACGGAGTCCGTGCTCGCCGAGCGGGTGACGATGGCCGCGAAGGCGCTGCAGCCCGTCCCGTTCGGCAGTTTCGAGAACCCAGAACAGCGGCTGCGCAAGCGTTCCATGGACCTCCTGGTGCACCCGCGCAGGATGGACCTGTTGCGTCAGCGCTCGCTCGCGGTGGACACCGTGCGCCGCGTGTTGACCGGGCAAGGCTACCGCGAGGTCGAGACACCGGTGCTGAACACGGTGCACGGTGGGGCCTCGGCGCGCCCGTTCCGCACGTACATCAACGCGTACGGGATGGACCTCACGCTGCGGATCGCACCCGAGCTGTACCTCAAGCGACTGCTCGTGGCGGGCAGCGGGCCCATCTTCGAGGTGGCCCGCAACTTCCGCAACGAGGGCGCGGACGCGACCCACAACCCGGAGTTCACCGCGCTCGAGGTGTACCACCCGTTCGCGGATTACACGGTCATGCGCGAGCTGACCGAGACGATGATCAAGACGGTGGCCCAGGCGTTGCACGGTACCCAGGTGCTGCCCCTGTACGGCGTGCACGACACCGAGGCCACGCCCGTGCTGACCGACGTGTCCGGGCCGTGGCCCGTGATCGCCGTGACGGATGCGGTGAGCAAGGCGGTGGGACGGCGGATCTCGATCGAGTCGAACTTCGAGACCCTGCTCGCAGTGGCCGAGCAGCACGACGTGGAGATCGGTCCGGGCATGGGCCCCGGGGCGGTGCTCGAGAGCCTCTATGAGGAGCTCGTGGAACCGCACACCGTGTTCCCCACGTTTTACTGCGACTTTCCGGAGGAGACCTCCCCGCTGACCGCACCCCACCGCTCCGAGGGCGGGCTCGTGGAACGCTGGGACCTGGTGGTCAACGGCATGGAACTCGGTACGGCGTACTCCGAGCTGACCGACCCGGTGGTCCAGCGCCACCGGCTCACGGAGCAGTCGCTCAAGGCCGCCGCGGGGGACCTCGAGGCCATGCAGGTGGACAATGATTTCCTGGACGCCCTGGAGGTGGGCATGCCCCCGGCCGGTGGCATGGGGATCGGGCTGGACCGGTTGGTCATGCTCATGACCGCCACGACCATCCGCGACGTCCTGAGTTTCCCGTTCGTGAAGCCGCAGCAGCCGTGATCGCGCCCCGCGCGACCCCGGTTGTGGGCACACCCGCGGGACGAACGAGCTACCCCGGGCGAGCGCCGTCGTCCGGGGAGGAACAGGACCGTGGTGCGCGGCACCCGGCCCACGAGGAGAAGACTGGGTCACCATGACGCTTGAACTGCTGCACACCGCGGGAACGCTGATCCCGCAGCTGCCACCGCTAGGCGATCCCGCCCAACTGCTCGAGCAGCTGGGGCCGTGGGCGCTCGCCGGGACCACCCTGATGGTGTTCGTGGAATCGGGGCTGTTGTTCCCGTTCCTGCCCGGGGACTCCCTGCTGTTCACGGGCGGACTGCTGCACGAGGCGTTGCAGGTCCCGCTGTGGCTCATGATCCTGGTACCGTTCATCGCGGCGGTCGCGGGAGACCAGGTGGGCTACTTCCTGGGTAACCGGTTCGGCCGGCGCTTCTTCTCCGACGACGCCCGATTCCTGAAGACCTCCTACCTCAACCGCACGGAGGACTTCTTCCTGCGCTACGGCGGCAGGGCGATCGTGCTCGCGCGCTTCGTCCCGATCATCCGCACGTACGTTCCGCTCGTGGCGGGCACGGCGCGCCACCCGTACCGCCGCTTCGTGGGGTGGAACGTTCTGGGTGGCTTCCTGTGGGTGACCATCATGGTGGTGGCCGGGTCCCTGCTGGGCGGGATCCCGCTGATCCGTGACCACGTGGACCTGATCGCGATCCTGATCGTGGTGATCTCGGTGATCCCGGTGGCCCTGCAGATCCTCAAGGGGTTCCGGGACCGGGGACCGCAGGAGAGTGCTACGGGACGATCGTGAACTTGACGTGGCCGTCCCCGCCGCGTTCGACGATCCGCAGCACCTCGCCGGCCTCCTCGAACGGGTACACGGGGCCCAGGCAGTAGTCCACGGTCACCTCGCCGTCGTGGATGCGGCGCACGGCCTTGTGGAAGGATACGAGACCGGGCTCGGACTGGGCGGCCACGGAGGCCTGCAGTCGCACGCACTTGCGGAAGGTCTCGAAGATCGGGACGGGAGCGGGCTCGAAACTCTCGTACAGTCCGAACCAGCCCACGATCCCGCGGTGGGCCACGATCCTCACCGCCTCCGCGCGCAGCGCGTCCGAGCCCACGGCCTCGATCACCAGATCCGCACCGTTATTGTCCGTGAGTTCCGAGACTACGGAGGCCAGTTCCTCGTCCGGGACCCGGACCGTGTGCGCCCCCAGCTCCCGGGCGATCCGCAAGCGTGATTCCTGCTTGTCCGAGACGATCACCTGCTCGAAGCCCCGGCGCAGCGCGTCCTGGAGGAAGAACAGGCCCGCGGAGCCCGCACCCATGATCACGCACGGGCCCGCGTGGCCTCCGGGGCCGGTCACTGCTCGGTCAGGATGGTCCCCTTCTCGAGGACATGGGTTGCGCGCACGATGACTCCTCCACGGCGGGGACGGACAGGCTTCCGTCCTCACCGTATGGCACCGGTGTGGTCCCCGTGACAACGTACCGGTAACCTGTGCGGGTGAAACTTCCTCGGGCCCTGCGGCCGTTCTCGTCACGTGCGTACACGGTGCTCGCCGTGGCCATGTGCATGAGCGTCTTCGGCTCCGGGTTGTGGGCCGTGGCCCTCGTGGCGCGGGTCATGGCGCTCGGGGGTTCCGCGGTGCAACTGTCCCTCGTCACGGCCGCCGGCGCGGTGGGCATGGTGTGCTTCGTGCTGCTCGGCGGGGTCACTGCGGACCGCCTGCCCCTGGGGCTGATCCTGCGGTGCGTGGAGGTCACCAACCTGGTCACGGCGTTGACCATCGTGATCCTCACCTGGACCGACACCCTCGCGCTGTGGCACCTCGCGCTCGCCGCGTTCGTCTTCGCCGGCGCCGTGGGGTTCTTCTACCCCGCCTACTCCGCGGCCCTGCCCAGGATCCTGCCGCCCGATCAGCTGCTCGCGGCCAACGGCGTGGAGGGCACGGCCCGCCCCCTGCTGCAGATCGCGGCCGGGCCCGCGGTGGGCGGGGTCCTCACGGGCCTGGCCCTCCCGGGGGCGTCCGTCCTGGCGATCGCGGTGTGCCACGCGATCGCGCTGTCCTTCATGCTGCGGTTACGGATCCCGGAGCGCGAGGTCACCGGACCGATCCCTGCGGTGGACACCGCCCGGCCCTCCGTCCTTCGCGATCTTGTGGACGGATTCCGGTACTGCGTGCGCACCCCGTGGTTGCTGTGGACGCTCTTGTGGGCCATGAGCGCGGTGTTCCTGTTCATCGGCCCGCTCGAGGTGCTCGTCCCGTTCCTGGTGGTGGACCGGCTGGGCGGATCGCTCGCGAGTTACGGCGCCATGCTGGGGCTGTACGGCGTGTCCACGGCCGTGGGCTCGAGCATCATGGCATCAGTGCAACTGCCCCGCAAGTACCTCACGACCATGGTCTGGCTGTGGGGTTTCGGCACCCTGCCGTTCGGTCTAGTGGGTGGCACCGACTCGTGGTGGGTCATGGCGGCGGCGCTGTGCATCTTCGGGGCCACGGGTGGCGCGGGTCAGGTCATCTGGGGCACGCTCCTGCAACGGCGGGTGCCCGGGCACATGCTGGGGCGGATCTCGTCTCTGGACTTCTTCGTCTCGCTGTCCCTCATGCCCATCTCCATGGCCGTGGCCGGACCCGTCTCGCAGTTGCTGTCACCGGAAGCGATCTTCTGGGGCGTCGCACTGCTGACCCCCACGCTCGGCGTGGTCGCGGTCGTCGTCGGGCGGATGTACCGGGATCAGGCCGCCCACCCCTTGCGGTGATCCTCGCGCGCGTGTCCTGAACGGACGACGACGCCGCGATGCCCCTCCCTGTGGACGGGCGACGCGGCGTCGTGACGAGTATTTATATCGGGTCAGTATGCCTTGTTGCGCTGCTGGACGACCAGGTGGATCAACGCGAACGTGTGGTCCTCGTCGATCGCCTTATAGGCCTGCTCAAGGGCCCCGGGGATCTCGGACTCGCGCTCCACACGCACGCCGAAACCGTGGAACGCCGTGGCCATGGCCGCGAAGTCCGGGTTTTTCAGCTGGGTCCCGGAGACGTGACCCGGGTAGTGCTGTTCCTGGTGGGTACGGATGGTGCCGTACTCCTGGTTGTCCATCACGATGACCAGGGGAGTGGCGCCGTACTGCGCGGCGGTCGCGAGTTCCTGGCCGTTCATGAGGAACTCGCCGTCCCCGGCGATCGAGATCACGCGGCGGCCGGGGTAGTTCAGGGACGCCGCCACAGCGGAGGGGATCGAGTAACCCATGGAGCCGTTGCGCGCGGAGATCATGGACGCGTAGCCGTTCGTGGGGAAGTAGCGGTGGGCCCAGTTGGTGTGCTCGCCCGCACCGAAGGTGACCATGGCGTCCTCGGGGAGGGTCGCAACGAGGTTCGCCATCATGGTGTCCATCGAGGCCGGGCCGTCCGCGGGGGAGGCGTCCTTGGGGGTGGAGAAATCCACCTGCTGCTGACGCATCCGCGCGCACCACTTCCGCCACACGTCCGAGACGGGCAGGTTCATGCGCACCAGGTCACGCACGAACACGTCCGGCTTGGCCACGATCTGGTAGGTCACCGCGCCGGAACGCCCGCGCATGGAGGGGTCCATGGTCACGATGAAGTTCTTCTTGGTCCAGTCCTGGCGCACCAGGAAGCCGTTGGTGATCACATCACCGGGGACCGTGCCCACGAACACCAGCAGGTCGGTCTCCTCCAGCAGATCGTGGGTGGGCTTGGGGCGGCCGTAACCGATGGGTCCCACGTACGAGGGGGAGTCGAACGGGACGGTGCCCTCGCAGCGCCACTCCGCGGCGGCGGGGATGTGGTGTTCCTCGAGCCACGCGGTGAAATGCTGCGCGCCCTGCGGGGTCCAATCGTTACCACCGAAGACGAACAGGGGCTTCTGGGACTCCTTGAGCGCGGACTCGAGGGCCTTCCAGTCCTCCACAGTCATCCCGCCGCCGGCCACCGGGATCTCCGGGTGCACCGTGGGTTCGATTTGCCGGGTGATGATGTCCTCGGGCAGGCCCACCACCACGGGCCCCGGACGCCCGGAACGCGCGGCGAACATGGCCTCGGCCACGTACTCGGAGGCCCGCTCCGCGTGGTCCAGGACCATCACGCGTTTGGCCCCGGAGGCGAACCACTGATGCGGGTCGAACTCCTGGAACGCTTCCTTCTCACGGTGCTCGAACGGGATGAGTCCCACGAACAACACCATGGGCGTGGAGTCCTGCCACGCGGTGTGCAGGCCCACGTGCGCGTTGGCTGCGCCGGGACCACGGGTCACCATGGCCACGCCCGGGACGTCGTTCATCTTCCCGTCCGCTTCCGCCATGTACGCGGCGCCACCCTCCTGACGGCACACCACAGTGTCGATGGGGGAGTCGTAGAGCCCGTCCAGGACGTCCAGGTAACTCTCGCCGGGAACCACGTAGGCGCGCTCGACCCCGTGCGCCGCGAGGGAATCCACGATCACGTGGCCCGCGGACTTGCGTCCTGAGGTCGAAGAGTCGGTGTGCTGCGTCATGGGAGGCCCTCTTTTCGCCGTTGAATGTGTCGTGCTTCCCGGGCCCCGATGCCCGGGCAGCGGCAAATCTGTCTTGAAAATACCCGAACACCGGACCCCTACCGGTATTGCGACGAGCTGTTATCACGGCCGTGAACCCGGTGTGACGATGCCCCGGTGCGCGTGTAACGCGTACCGGGGCATCGGGACGGGGAGAGTGGGATCAGGCGTGCATGTCCTCGAGTTCCACGTTGTTGGTCTCCCGCACCATCTTGATGGTGAAGACCAGGGACACCAGCGCGAAGAACGCGTAGATGCCATAGGTCAGTCCCAGCGAGAAGTTGGACAGTAAGGGGAAGGAGACGGTCACGGCCCAGTTGGCGATCCACTGCACCGCACCGGCCACAGCCAGCGCCGCGCCGCGGATGCGGTTGGGGAACATCTCACCGAGCAGGACCCACATGAGCGGACCCCACGAGACACCGAAGAACACGACGAACAGGTTGGCGGCGATCAGCGCCACGGGTCCGGCCACGGGGCCGAGCTCGGGGGTGAGCTGGCCGTCCACCATGACCTTGGTGGCAGTCGCGAACACCACGGACATTACACCCAGGGACAGGGCCATGCCGGCGGAGCCCAGGAGCAGCAGCGGTCGGCGCCCGATCCGGTCCACCAGGAAGATGGCCACGATGGTCACCACCACGTTGACCACGGAGGTGGCCACGGAGATGGTGAACGAATCGGACTCCTTGAAGCCCACTGACTCCCACAACACGTTGGAGTAGTAGAAGATCACGTTGATGCCCACGAACTGCTGCAGGGCGGCCAGGCCGATGCCCACCCACACCACGGGCTTGAGCCCGGCCATGGAACCGCGCAGGTCCGCGAAGCGGGGCTTGCGTTCGTCGTCCACGGTGCTGCGGATCTTGGAAACGCGGGCGTCCACGGCGTCGTCACCGTGGATCCGGGAGAGGACGGCGCGCGCCTCGTCCGGACGACCCACCGAGACCAGGTAGCGCGGCGACTCGGGGATCAGGAACGCGCCGATGCCGTACAGCGCGGCGGGTACGGCCATGACCAGGAACATCCAGCGCCACGCGGCCAGCCCGAACCACATCTCGTTGGCGGCGCCACCGGCCCCGTGGGCGAGCAGGGCGTCGATGAGCAGGGACAGGAAGATGCCCAGCACGATACCCATCTGCTGCAGGGAGCCCAGGCGTCCGCGCAGGTGTGCGGGGGAGACCTCCGCGATGTACGCCGGTGCGATCACGGACGCCACACCTACGCCGATACCGCCCACGACCCGCCAGAACACGAGCCATTCGATGGACTGCGTGAAACCGCAGCCGATCGCCGAGAGCAGGAACAGCAGTGCCGCGATCTTCATGATGGGGATGCGCCCCGTGCGGTCCGCGATGCGGGAACCGAAGAACGCACCCACGGCGGCGCCCAGGAGGGCCGCGGCCACCGCGAAGCCCAGGGGCCCCGGACCCACGTCGAACGTGGACTGGATGGAGGAGACCGCACCGTTGATCACGGCGGAGTCGTACCCGAAGAGGAGGCCGCCGAACGCGGCCACGGTGGTGATGCGAATGACCGCGCCGGTGTTCGTCTGATGACGCTCCGGCGAGTGTGCTTGCGCTGGATTGCTCATCCCGCAGCTCCCTTGCTGTACCGAAATTCAACGCTTCCCGCTCCCGGGGATCATGCCGTCCGTTCCGGGGATGTACCGGTCGAGGGGCCCGTACGAGGCGGATTTTCGTCTCCTGGAACCAGCTCGTGGGACCAGGGAGGGCGGCTACCGGGGAAGGACAGTGAACCCAGGGTAGGACCCAGGTCACAAATTGTCCATGAGTCGAAGACAAATTCCGCGCGTGTCGTTTGCGGCGCTCAGCGCGCCCCGGATGTCCTACACGGGGAGGGACGTCTCGGCCCGCGCACGGATGAGCGCACCCATGAGGTGCGCCCGAGCCCCGAGCTGCGCGGTGACGATCCGCAGCCCGGACACACAACCGCGCACCGCGTAGCGCTGCACCGCGTCCCGCACGGGATCGAGCAGCAGGTCCTCGGCGCGCGCGAGCTCCCCGCCCACGACCATGAGTTCCGGGTTGAACGCATTGCACAGCTGGGCCACGGCACCGCCGATCAACCGCCCGGTGTCCGTGATCACCCGGGTGCATCCGGGATCGCCGGCCAGCGCCTCCCGGACCACGTCACCCACGGATTCCACGCGCCGACCCGAGGAGGCCACGACGTCCAGCACGGTCTGGGAGGACACGAAGGTCTCGAGGCACCCTCGGTTGCCGCACCTGCACAGCCCCGCGCGTTCGTCGAGCGTCACGTGGCCGATCTCGCCCGCGGACCCGGTGGCCCCGCGGTACAGCCCGCCGCCCAGGATCAACCCGGCACCCACGCCGTGCGAGAGCTTGAGGTAGGCCATGTGGGCCGTCCCACGCCCCGCACCGAGCGCGTGCTCGGCCACGGCCCCGGCGTTCGCGTCGTTCTCCACCACGGTGGGACAGCCCAGCGTCCCGGTGGCCAGCGCTCGCAGGTCCAGCCCGGCCCACGCCGGGAGGATGGCCCCCGAACCGAGGCCGCGGCACTCGGCGTCCACGGGTGCGGGAAGGGTGAGCCCCGCGCCCAGGATGCGCTGGGCAGGAACGTCGAGCGAGGTCCGCAACTCGTCGAGGATCTCTCGCGCCCCGGTCAGTACGTCCTCGGCGCGGTGCCCGGCCGGGAGGTCGATGCGCCGCTGCGCGCGGACGTCCAGGTTCAGGTCCGCCACGGCCACGCTCGCGTGGCGGTGGCCCACGTCCACTCCCACCAGGTAGCCGGCGCTCTCGCTGAAGTGCACGCGCTGCCCGCGCCGCCCGCCGTGCTCGGGTTCCATGGCGAGCAGGTCGCACGCGGTGAGCTCGTGGACGATGGACGAGACCGTCGACGGCGCCAGGGCCGTCTCCCGCGCGATGCTCGCCTGGGTCGCCGCACCCAGCTCGCGCACCGCGTCCACGACCCTGCGGCGATTGGCCAGGCGCAGTGCCGCCTGAGACCCCGGGGCGGTCAGTTGCGCGGAGGCAGGCTGCGGCGAGGGCGGGTGTGTGGAGGGCGGGCCGACCTGCGCCCGAGACTCTCGCGTGGAGCGCGGGGGTGGGGGTGTGGACGCCATCGTCTCTTCCCTTCGCGAATGTTTCTTGAGGGCTGAGTGTAGTCAGTGTTCGGGGGATGAACTTTTAGGCGTCCCGAGAGGTGTCCGCGCCAGGAAGACGCATGTGAACGGACTATTCGTCCCCGCGGAGCACATACCAAACGAAGCATCCAAGCGAAAAAAGGTGTCTTTGGACTGGGTGTTTCACGTGAAACCCCGTTCCCAGCCCGCGGGGCACGGTGCGCCCGCGCAGCGATGCCGACCCTGGAATACCCCGGAACTTCGCATCACACACGCCACACCGCGTGCGACACGCCCACTTCAGGAATCGTTGAGTGTCTCGTGTCACCATTGACACATGACCTATCCGGCGCAGCACACTTCCCCCTCGCCGGGCGGGTCCCCGTGGCGGTTGCCGCAGTTGCGTCACCGAGTGGCCGTTCCCTTGGTCACGGTGTTGCTGACGGCAACCCTTGGGCGTCTGGTGGTGTTGTCACCGCAGATCACCCACGGGGAGACCGCGTTGCTCGAGGGGCTCTCCCAGCATCGCAACGTTCTTCTGGACGCGGTGGCCACCGCGGTGCAGTACGCACTGTCCAACGGCGCGGTGGTGTTGATCATCGCCGCCGTCATCGGGTGGCTGGCCGTCCTCAGACGCCGCCCCCTCGACGCCACCGGTTTCGGGATCACCGGCCTCGCCGGGTGGGGTGCCGTGGGTCTGGTCAAGGTGTTCGTGGAGCGGCCGCGTCCCACGTTCCTGAGCGGGGAGGCCCTCGCACCGGTCACCGGCTCCATGTCCTTCCCGTCCTCGCACACGGGTGCGGTCGTGGCGATCGCGCTGGCCATGGGTCTCGTGGCCTCCCGCCGTTCCTCACGGCGTCGGATCGCGCTGTTCGGCACGCTGGCCGTGGTGATCGTGGGGGCTGCCCGTATGTACTCGGGCGCGCACTACCCGTTGGACGTCCTGGCCGCCGTGCCCGTGGCCTGGGCCGGGGTCATGGCCGGGTGCGCCCTGGCCAACAAAGTGGTGCCCGCTCTCGCGTTCGGGTTCTCGTGGCGTCAGGCCGGGGTGTCCCAGCCGACACCCGCGACTACGCGTCGCGCCGGCTCCGCGACGGCAACCGCGCCCGCGCCGTCGTACCGGCCCGCGCGGGGCAGCACCGCGCTGGACGGCGCCGCGCAGCACGACGAGCGCACCGACCGCGCGGCCTGAGCGCTCTTTCCGTCACGTCCCACCGACGACGGCGGGCCGGACCTTGGGGGTCCGGCCCGCCGTTCCACGGGGCGATGATTGGTGCTCGCGTGGTCTCTCCCCGTCAGGGCCGCTGGCGCGTGACGGGAAACTGTCGACGTCGCTCGCTCAGGCGGCGTCGTACCCCGCCTTCACGCACAGCACAGGGCACCCGGCCTCGAGCAGCAGCCGCTGCGTGGTGGGGGCCATGATCAACTTGCCCACCGGGGTGCGCCGGCGGGTCCCGATCACGAGCAGAGCGGTCCGGTCGCGATCGGTGGCCTCGAGGATGACGTCCGCCGGATCGGCGTCGTGCGCCACGGGGACCAGCTCGTAGGACACGCCGCTCTCGTCGAGCGCGGCGCGGTCCTCTTTTACGGCGGCTTCGGTGTCCTCGGGGCCGGTGTGCCGTCCCCAGCGCTTGGTGTGATGGCCCTGGACCACCACGAGGTCCGTCGAACGCAGGGTGGCCTCAGTGATCCCGGCGCGCAGGGCGGCCCGGCCGGCGGGGGTGGGTAAGTATCCGACAACGATGTTCATGACGTCTCCGGGTCCGTGAGCGGGTGGGTGGGGGGTGGACTCAGCGGTCCACGTCCTCGAGGTTGGCGAGGTCCTCGGGGTGCTGGAAGCGGGTGCGGCGACCCGTGAACAGGCGGGCGTACAGGAAGTTCAGCAACCACAGGGCCAGGCCCAGGGCGATCAGGACGAGCGCGATCTGGTACTCGATGACGTCTTGCGCCCACGGCCCCAGCAGGAACGCGCACGTGATGGCGCCCAGGTAGGGCAGGACGCGCGGGGCGTGGAAGTAGTCGTGACCCTCCTGGGAGCGGTCGCGGCGCAGGATCACGGCGGCCACGTTGACCACGGTGAACACCGCGAGCAACAACAGCGCCGTGGTGCCGCCCAGTGCCGCGGCGGTGCCCTTACCCATCGCGTTGTTCACCAGGATGATGAGCACTATGCCCAGCACGGTGGTGAAGATGATCGCGGTCCAGGGGGTGCGGCGCCCGGGGAGCACCTTACCCAGGAAGCCCGGGATCACGCCCTGCCGTGCCATGCCGTACAGCAGTCGGGAGGCCATGAGCATGTTGATCAGCGCCGTGTTCGCCACCGCGAAGATGGTGAGGAACGGGTAGATGGTGTCGATCGGCAGACCTGGGGCACCGATGCGCACCACGTCCAGCAGCGGGGTCGTGGACTGTCCCAGTTCACCTATGGGCACGATCGCCACCGTGAACACGGACACCAGCACGTAGATCACGCCGGTGATGCAAAGGCCCAGCAGCATCACGCGCGGGAAGTTGCGCGTGGGGTCCTTGGTCTCCTCGACCATGTTGACCGAGTCCTCGAAGCCCACGAAGGAGAAGAACGCGAGGGACGTGACGGCGGTCAGGCCCAGGAACATGCCCTTGTCGTCCGAGGTCTCGAAGATCACCGTGCGGCTGAAGTCCGCGTTGCCCTGGGCCGCGGCCCAGAACCCGACCAGGATCACGATCAGCAGGCCGGTGAGTTCGATGCACGTGAGCACCACGTTGAGCTTGACCGATTCGGACACCCCGCGCAGGTTGACCAGCGCGAGGATCGCCAGGAAGGCCACGGCCACGATGGTGATTCCCAGCGGGCCCACGTCCAGGTGGAAACCCTTGGCGAAGTTGGAGGCCACGGTGCTGGATGCCGTGGCGGCGGAGGTCAGTCCCGAGCACAGCACGGCGAACGTCACGAGAAACGTGAGGAAGTGGATCCCGAACGCCTTGTGCGTGTAGAGCGCCGCACCCGAGGCCCCGGGGTACTTGGTCACGAGTTCCAGGTAGGAGAACGCGGTGATCGTGGCCACCACGAACGCGATGAGAATGGGTGCCCACGCGGCGCCGCCGATCTCACCGGCGATGTTGCCGGTCAGCGCGTAGACGCCCGTGCCCAGGATGTCGCCCACGATGAACAGGAGCAACAATCCCGGACCCATGACCCGCTTCAGCTCATGCCCGCCCCCCGAGGACGCGGGTGCCCCGGCGGCGCCGGATGCGCCCGGTGTCCGACTGTTCGCCGTGGATGACGAGGTGACATCCTTCGACGCTGGTGAATCGCTCATGGTTTCCTCCGCGGATCGGCCTCGTGCAGCCGCTGACTGGCACCGGTTTCCGATGACATGGATGTGACCCGCGGCTCATGCGTACAGGTAACCATAAAGGATGCGGTCCGGGTGGTGGGAGCACCGGAGGATCCGGCGCGGCGAGCCGTGCCGGGGAAGGGCACGGGCGGCGTCGTCGTCCGGTACGACGACGCGCCCCGCACCCGCCGCTGCGGATACGGGGCGCATGCCCAGGGAAGGGTGAACTCAGCGAATGCCGCGCATCAGCTTCAGGATGGGCTTGGACGCGAGGAGCATCACGACGCCGAGCACGACGGTGATCGCGCCCATGGTGCCGAAGTACCCCACCTCGTTGTCTGCGGAGTAGAACTCCGCGAGCGAGCCCGACAACGCGGTGCCCAGGGCCACGGAGAGGTTGTACAGCGCGATCATCTGTACGGGGAACTTCCGCGGCGCGAGCTTGGTGGCCAGGGACAGACCCACCGGGGAGAGGAACGGCTCGCCCAGGGTGGCGAAGAACAGCACGAGCACGATCCACCCGATGAACACGGACGGCGTGTGCGCCTGCGTCACGAAGGTGAGGAACGCCACGCCGATCAGCAGCAGCGCCACACCGAACTTCACGGGGGTGCTCGGCTGGCGGGTGCCCAGCTTGGTCCATGCTGCCGCGAACACCATGCCCAGCAGGACGATGAACACAGGGTTGATGGACTGGGTCAGCGAGGGCTTGAAATCGAAGCCCCACAGGGTGAGGTTCAGCCGGGTGTCCGCATAGATGGCGAGCACGGTGAACTGCTGCTGGAACAGAGAGAAGAATGCCGCGGTGGCAATGAACAGGGGGATGAACGCAATCACCCGGGAGTGCTCGTCCGGGGAGAGCTCCTTGTCACGCAGCATGGTCACGAACAGCGCCACGGCGGAGACCACCACCACGAGGATCACGGCGTTGGAGAGGTTCCCGGGGTTGAGGACGCCGGTGAGCAGCAGCACCACCACGAGCACCACGGCCGCCAGGACGATGCCGATCCACTTGCCGTACTGCGAGCGGGGCAGCGGCTTGGCCACGGTGTGCACCGTGGCGGGCAGACCCTTGCGGGTGAGGGTGTACTGCACCAGGCCGAAAGCCATGAAGATCGCGGCAAGACCGAAGCCCATGTGGAAGCCCCACTTGGCCCACGCGAAGCCGGTGAGCAGGGGGCCGAACAGGCCACCAATGTTCACACCCATGTAGTAGATGGAGAAACCCGCGTCACGGCGGGGGTCGTCACGCTCGTAGAGGGTTCCCACGAGGTTCACGCACGTGGTCTTCAGACCGCCGGAGCCCACAGCGATGCACAGCAGGCCGATGGTCAGGCCGAGAACGCTCGGAATCAGGGCCAGGGCGATGTGGCCCGCCATGATGAGCACCGCCGAGGCGAGCATGCTGCGCTCGGAGCCCAGCAGTCGGTCCGCGATCCAGCCGCCCAGGATGGAGCACAGGTACACGGTGCCGCCGTAGGCACCCACGATCCCGGCGGCCACGCCCTTGTCGATGCCCAGACCGCCGTCCGAGACGGCGTAGTACATGTAGTACAGGACCAGGGCCTGCATGCCCTAGAAGGAGAAGCGCTCCCACATCTCCACCGAGAAGAGGTTGGCCAGCATTCCGGGCTGGCCGAAGAAGGTTTTCCTGCCCGCAGGGTTGTGCGGGTCGATGGCTGGCTGGGGTGTGGCCGCCGCGGTGTGCGCGCGGCTGCCGTCCGGGCTGTTCTGACTCATCACAGTCCATGATGCACCCCGGGGCTGGGTGCCCGGGCCTGCGACGCACCACGGGAACGGCCCCGGGTCCTCCTGTCAGAGTCCCGGGGCCATTGCTCCGCGCCGAACGGCGTGGTCAGCGCGTCAGGCGTGAGCGCCGGACGCGGGCGCCGACGGCGCCGCGTCACCTCGGGTGGGCGGCGGCTGGGTCGTGGGCGGTCACCCGGTCAGTCGTTGAAGTCAGCCGGGTCCGAGCCCAGTCGACCGTCCTCGCGGGTGAGGCCGTTGATCTCCTCGATCTCCTCCGTTGTGAGGGTGACCTGCTGGGCGTCCCAGTTCTGCTGGATGCGCTCCGGGGTTACGGACTTGGGGAACACCACGTTGCCCAGGGCCAGGTGCCACGCGATGATGACCTGCGCGGGGGTGGCGTCGTGGGCGCGGGCGATCTCACCGATGGTCTCGTCCTGCAGCTCCGCCTTGCCCTGGCCCAGCGGGGACCACGCCTCTGTGAGAATGCCGTTGCGGGCACCCATCTCGCGCATGTGCTGCTGGTTGAAGGAGGGGTGCAGCTCGATCTGGTGCACGGTGGGGACCACCCCGGTGTCCACGACGTCCTGCAGGGCCTTCTCCGTGAAGTTGGAGACGCCGATGGAGCGTGCCTTGCCGGAGTCCTTGATCTCCTGGAACGCCTTCCAGGTCTCCAGGTACTTGCCCTTCTTCGGCTGCGACCAGTGGATGAGGTAGAGGTCCACGTAGTCCAGGCCGAGGCGTTCGAGGGACGCGTCGATGGCCTGGAGGGCGGAGTCGTGGCCCTGGTTGTCGTTCCACAGCTTGGTGGTCACGAAGAGCTCCTCGCGGGGGATGCCGCTCTTGGCGATCGCGCGACCCACGCCCTCCTCGTTGCCGTAGATCTCGGCGGTGTCGATGTGGCGGAAGCCCACCTGCAGGGCCTTGGCCACCACGTCCTCCGCAACATCGGACTCCACCTGCCACACGCCAAAGCCGAGCTGCGGGATGGAGTGGCCGTCGTTGAACTGAAGTGTTTGGTTCTTGGACATCCTGGTGGATCCTTTCTGCGACAACTACTCCCAGTGAACTGCTGCGCCGCGGATCTGACAAGCCGTTAAGTTCTCGGTGAAGTCCCTGGCCGGGGCCGGATCCCGCGCGGGGCGCGGGCGGGGGGAAACATGATCAAATAGGGGACATGAAGTTCAACTTCCGGCGCGTCAAATCCCCCGCTTACCTCACGTCCGTGGGTCTCCTGCTCATCGGTCTGCTGTTCGCCCTGGCCTCGGTGGCCGTGGCCGCCTGGATCTTCTTCCTCCTGGGTATCGCCCTGAACGTGGTGACCGTGAGCGTCACGAACGTTCCCGATTCCTCGTCCCGTGCCCGCGGTGCCGGCACCCGGGTGGTCGTGGAGCCCGAGGCGGACACCGAGCAGCACGCGGCGGTCCCGCCCGCCGGATCGTCTCCCGCGGGTTCGTCGTCCCTGCGCCGGGACGAGGAGTGGGTCCGGGACGCACACGAGGGTTCCCGCCAATGACCCTGCCCCGGCAGTGTGCCGTCGTTCCGCAGCACCGGAGCTGATGACAACGGCGCGGTATGGGACCCTGCCCCGCGGTCAGTTCATGGCCGCGGCACGGTAGATCTGCTGCACCGTCAGTTCGGGCAACCGGGTTTCGATCCCCACCGTGTTCTCCGGGTCCGAGCGCAGGTAGCGCACCGGCCCGTGCGATCCCACGGTGAGCTTCTCGGCGTCAGCCAGTGCGTAGACCGCGTCCAGCACGGCGGTGAACGCCGGGCCCTGCGTGGGGTTCACGCGCAGGATGAGGTGGGCGGTCACGGTGTCCGAGACGCCGTTATCGTCGAAGGGGGACTCCACGTCCAGCTCGCGTACGATGCCCACACCGTGGCCGACGACGCCCGGCAGTCGTACGGACAGGTCGCGCTGGGCCCTCGCGAAGCTGCGCCGCAGCACGGACACCCAGGACAGCGCGGCCAGGACGAGCACCACCGCGATGACCCCGAGCCACAACCCGTTGCGGGTGTCCGTGTACCGGATGGCGCTGAGCACCACCACGAGCGCGGAGACCAGGGGGATTACGAGCAGCAGGGAGGCCGTGAGCTTCTCGCGCAGGGTGGGCTTGGCGGAGAGGTCGGGATCGGCCCCCGGGGCCCCGGTGCCGGTACCCGCGGAACCGCTCCCTGCGGCGTCGTCCGACGCGGGTGCGCGGCCCAAGTGGCGCATGGCGGCGGCATCGAACGCGCGGTCGTCAACGGTCACGGGCGCGGGCCAGGTGTCGTGGGTGTCCATGCCTCCCATTATGGTGGCAAGGACGTCCAGGAGAGATGGCCCGTGCCCGTAGTCAATTCACGCCCCGAGCGTTCCGTGTCCGCCCGTGCGCCCCGCGCGGGGCTGCTGTTGGTCGGCGTGCTCCTGCTGGGGGCCAACCTGCGGGCGGGGATCACCGCGGTGGGCCCGGTGCTGCCGCAGATCGAACACGAGGTGGGATTGAGCGCGTCGCAGGCGTCGCTGCTCGTGAGCCTGCCGCTCGTGGCGTTCGCCGTGATCTCGCCCTTCGCGCCGCGACTCGCGGAGGCACTCCGGCTCGAACGGGTCCTGGGTCTCGCCCTTGTGGTCCTCGCGGCGGGCATCGTGGCCCGCTCGGTTCCCGGGCCCGGGCTGATCTGGGTGGGCACGGGACTGCTGGGCGCGGCGATCGCGGTGCTCAACGTGCTCATCCCGTCCTTGATCAAACGTGACTGGCCGCGCCGGATCGGCCCCATGCCGGGTGTGTACCAAGCGGTCACGGCGCTGACCGCGGCGCTCGCCTCCGGTGTGGTGGTCCCCATCGCGGACGTCGCCCCGTCCGGCTGGCGGTTCGCGCTCGGGATCTGGGCGGCCGTGGCGATCATCGGCGTGGCCGTCTTCCTGCCGTGGATCCTGGGGGTGGCCTCCCGGGTGGGCTCGGGCACTGCCGCTCCCCGGGCTGCGGCCCCCAGCCCGGCGGCCCCCGATGCGACGGCGCCCGGTTCGCCGTCTCCGGGTTCAGGAGCGGACGACGACGCCGCACCGGCGGCTCCCTCGGCCGTCACCGCGTCCGTTGCACGTTCCCGGGCCCGGCTCCCGCTGGGCTCCGCCCTGGCCTGGCAGGTGACCGTGTACATGGGGCTGCAGTCCACCGTCTACTACACGATGGTCACGTGGCTGCCGGCGATCCAGATCTCCAACGGCGCCACCCCGGTCCAGACCGGGTGGTACCACTTCGCGTTCCAGGCGTGCGGACTCGCGGGGACTCTCTTCGCCGCGTTCATGATCCCCCGGCTCCGGGCGCAGTCCGGTCTGGGTGCGGTGTTCGCTGCCTCAGCGGTGATCGGTCTGCTGGGTCTGCTGTTCGTCCCCTCCCTGTCCCTGTTGTGGGCGCTGTTCATCGGGTTCTGCACCGGCGGGGCGATCGTGCTGGCCATGGCCCTGTTCGGGCTGCGCACCACGGACTACCACCGGGCTGCGGCCCTGTCCTCCATGGCGCAGAGCGTGGGGTATCTCTTCGCCGCGCTCGGCCCCGTGATGATCGGGTTGTTGAAGGACGCCTCCGGATCCTGGACCGCACCGCTGCTCGTGATGGTCGGGGTGGCCCTGGCACAGGGCGTGTTCATCGCCCTCGCGGGGCGGCGTCGCACGCTGGGTGCCTGAGCGGTCGGCGTGGGGCGGGGTCACCCAGGTCCTTAGATACGCGAAATATTTGCTGCGTCAATATATGCTCACTACACTCGTGAGTATGGAAGAGACCAAGTGGCTGTCAGAGGACGAGCGGGAAGCGTGGCTCGCGCTCGTCTCCATCATGTTCCGCCTGCCGGGTGCCGTGGAGGGGCAGTTGCGCAGCGAGGAGGACATGTCACTCGCGGAATACCTGGTGCTCGCCATGCTGTCCGAAGCCCCGGACCACCGGCACAAGATGTCCGCTCTGGCCACGGCCACGAACACGTCCCAGTCCCGGCTCTCGCGAATCGTCGCGCGGATGGAGAAAGACGGGCTGGTCACTCGCGCGGGCCGTCAGGACGACCGCCGCGTGGTGATCGCGGAGATCACCCCCGTGGGACTCGAACGTTTGCGTGAGGCTGCTCCGGCCCACGTGCGTCATGTGCGGGAAATCGTCTTCGACCGACTGGCCCCCGAACAGGTGGGCCAACTCAGTGAGATCGGCCGCGCCCTCAACCGCGGCTCCAATACCCGCGGTGCCATGGGGCTGGACTGCCCCGCGTGATTCCCTGACCCGGGGATACAGTTGCGAGCGTGAGTATGCAGAGCGCCCACATGGCCATGTGGCGGACCATGAAGGGGCAGGAGAACAAGGGCCGCAAGATCAGCGGTGAAACCGTGCGACGCATCATCACGTTCGCGCGTCCCCACCGCCACGCGATCCTGGCGTTCGTCCTGGTGTCGGTGGCCCTGGCCGTTCTGGGTGTGGTCACGCCCGTACTGGCCGGGCGGGTGGTCAATGCGATCACCGGCGGGCACGACGTCTCCGTGGTGGTGTGGCTCGCGGTGGCCATCGCGGCGGTAGCCATCACGGACGCTGGACTGTCCCTGCTGAACAGGTGGCAGTCCTCACGGATCGGTGAAGGGCTCATCTACGATCTGCGCACCGCCGTGTACGACCACGTGCAGACCATGCCGCTCGCCTTCTTCACCCGCACGCGCACCGGGGCTCTCGTGTCCCGGCTGAACACGGACGTGATCGGCGCGCAGCGCGCGTTCGCCGGGACCCTGTCGGGTGTGGTGTCCAACGTGGTGTCCCTGGTGCTGACCGTAGGGGTCATGGTCACCATCTCGTGGCAGGTCACCGCGCTGTCCCTGCTGCTGTTGCCCATCTTCCTGATCCCCGCCCGGGCCATGGGTGGCCGGTTGGCCGCGTTGCAGCGTCGCTCCGCCCAATACAACGCCCAGATGTCCACGCGGATGACCGAGCGGTTCTCCGCCGGTGGCGCCACCCTGGTCAAGCTCTACAGCGATCCCGCACAGGAATCGCGGGAGTTCGCCGCCCGCGCGAACGACGTCCGGGGAATCGGGATCCGCGCGACCATGTTGCAGACCACGTTCGTCACCGCCCTGACCCTGGTCTCCGCCCTCGCACTGGCGCTCGTGTACGGCGTGGGCGGAGCGCAGGCCCTTCTGGGCCACCTGGACGCGGGATCGGTCGTGGCCCTGGGCATGCTTCTGACCAGGTTGTATACCCCATTGACCATGTTGGCGAACGCCCACATGGACATCATGAGCGCGGTGGTCAGCTTCGAGCGCGTGTTCGAGGTCCTGGACATCAAGCCTCTCATCACCGAGAGCCCCGAGGCGCGTGCCCTGCCCGAGGGGCCCGTGGCCGTGGAGTTCGATCACGTGCGCTTCTCCTACCCCTCTGCGGACAAGGTCTCGCTCGCGTCCCTCGAGGACGTGGCCGTCCTGGATTCGCGCGGCGGCGAGGAAGTCCTGCACGACATCGACTTCCGGGCGGAACCCGGCCATACCGTGGCCCTTGTGGGGTCCTCCGGGGCCGGGAAGTCCACGATCGCGCAGTTGGTCGCGCGGTTGTACGACGTCGACTCGGGCGCGGTCCGGCTCGGCGGCCAGGACGTGCGGGACACGACCTTTGAATCCCTCCGCCGCTCCGTGGGAATGGTCATGCAGGACGGGCACTTGTTCCACGACACGATCCGCGCGAACCTCGGTGTGGCCCGGGAGGGGGTCACGGACGCCGAGCTGTGGAACGCCCTGGAGCGCGCTCGGTTGCGGCACGTGATCGAATCCCTCCCGGACGGTCTGGACACCGTGGTGGGGGAGCGTGGCTACCGGCTCTCGGGTGGGGAGCGCCAGCGCCTCACGATCGCTCGCTTGCTGTTGGCCCAACCCCGCGTGGTGATCCTGGACGAGGCGACCTCCGCCCTGGACTCCACGAACGAGGCCTACGTGCAGGCGGCACTCGACGAGGCGATGTCCGGGCGCACCGCCGTGGTCATCGCGCACCGGCTGTCCACGATCCGCCAGGCGGACCAGATCCTCGTGATCGAGGCCGGCCGAATCGTGGAGCGCGGTTCCCACGAGGAACTGCTCGCACGCGCTGGCCGCTACGCGGAGCTGCACGCCACGCAGTTCGCGGCGGGCCGCAATGACGACGCCGCTACCCAGCTCGATGACGCCGCCCGGCCCAAGGAAGGCGCCGGGCCGGCGTCGTCGGCGTCGCTGGAACGCGGCACGGGCCGGGGCTGAGGCATGCCGTCCTGGGAGGGTCTGGGTGCCGAACTGGGGATCACGTCCGCCCATGCGATCGTGGTGGTGCTCTCCGCGGTGGGGATCTACGTGGCATTCCTCGTCTTTGTGCGGATCTTCGGCCAGCGGGTGCTCACGGCCATGTCCACGTTCGACGTGGTGATCACTGTGATGCTGGGTGCCGTGGCGGGGCGCGTGATCCTGGGGCACCCGCCGACACTCATGAGCGGTGTGCTGGGACTGGGCACCCTGTTCTTGCTGGAAGTGGTGTTCGGCCACCTGGGCACGCGGGCTCGGTGGCAGCGCGTGTTCAATTCACCCGCCCGCCTGCTCATGATCGGTGACCGCGTGGACGAGCACGCCCTGCGTCGCGCCCACATCACGCATTCCGAACTCAACGGGGCACTGCGTCGGGCGGGGGTGCGCTCCTACCGCGAGGTGGCGTGCGTGCTGCACGAACCCGGGGGCGGGATCAGTGTGCTGCGCCGGGGGGTTCCCATCGACCGCCGGATCCTCGCGGACGTGGCCGGGGCGGACCGGATCCCGGAGGAGTTCCTGACCGAGGACGCAGGGGGGAACACCACGCGGCTCCACCGGGTGAACCGTCACGAATCTGGAAATGGTCCGCTCACCGATGGTTTTGCGCCGTTAGGATGAAACCACGGCTACGAAGGGATACGGCCCCATGACCGATCTGGCGATCCGCTACCGCGGGGTGAGCAAAGTCTATTCGGACGGTACGGCCGCGGTGGATAACTTGGACCTGGACGTTCCCGCGGGTTCCCTCACGGTGTTCGTGGGCCCATCCGGCTGCGGCAAGACCACGTCCCTGCGGATGCTCAACCGCATGGTGGAGCCCTCCTCGGGGACGGTGGAGGTCAACGGTCAGGACGTCGCGAGCATCCCGGCCGCCAAGCTGCGCCGCTCCATGGGGTACGTGATGCAGCAATCGGGTCTGCTGCCCCACAAGACCGTGGAGGACAACATCGCCACGGTCCCCCGGCTGAACGGGGTGTCCAAACGGGAGTCCCGCGCGCACGCCCGGCAGTTGCTGGGCTCGGTGGGATTGGACGAGTCCGTGGCCACCCGGTACCCGGCGCAGTTGTCCGGAGGTCAGCAACAACGCGTGGGCGTGGCACGTGCGCTGGCCTCGGATCCGCCCATCCTGCTCATGGACGAACCGTTCTCCGCCGTGGACCCCGTGGTGCGCCAGGACCTGCAGAGCGAATTGTTGGACCTGCAGAAGCGGTTGCACCGCACCATCATCTTCGTGACCCACGACATCGACGAGGCGATCCTGCTGGGCAACCGCGTGGCCGTGTTCGCGCGCGGGGGCAGGCTCGCGCAGTACGCGACCCCGGAGGAACTGCTGCGAGCCCCCGCGGACGACTTCGTCGCGGACTTCATCGGCCGTGACCGCGGGTTCCGTTCGCTGAGCTTCGACAACGCCTCCGTGGCACTGCAGCCCGTCACGGTCCTGGTCGTGGACACCGGCGAGCGCTTCCTGGTGGGCCCCGGCAGCGAGGACCCCGCGCCGTGGCAGGCGGCGGGGGCGGTGTCGTCGTCGGACTGGGTGCTCGCGGTGGACGAGCGCCGCCACCCGCTGGGCTGGCTGCCCGTGACGGCGTCCGGAGAACCGGCCGCGCGCGAGGAACTGCGTGTGGGAGGGACCCTGTGGCACGACGGCGGGTCGTTGCGCACCGCGCTCGACGCCGCCCTGTCCTCCCCGTCCGGGCAGGCCGTGGCCGTGCACCGCGACGGCTCCGTGGCGGGCGTAGTGCCCGGCGAAGACGTGATGCGCACGATCGAAGAGCAGCGCTCGGCGCGCTACGACAGGTCGGAACGCTCGTGAACTGGCTGTCGAACAACTGGTCCACGGTCCTGGACCTCGCCGGCGCGCATCTGATCCAGTCCATCGTGCCCGTGGTCGTGGGCCTGCTGGTCAGCGTCCCGCTTGCGCGGTTGGCCACGAGCAGACGCTGGTTGCGCCCGGTGTTCGTCACGGGCTCGTCACTGCTGTACACGATCCCCTCGCTGACCCTGTTCGTGGTCCTGCCGCTGATCCTGGGCACGGGCATCACGTCCGTGGTCAACGTGATCGTGGCGCTGACCCTGTACGTGATCGCAATCCTGGTGCGCTCGTGCGTGGACGCGTTCGAGTCCCTGGACCGAGATGTCCTCCAGGCCGCCACCTCGCTGGGGTACAAACCCGTGCGCCGCTTCTTCGGGGTGGAACTGCCGCTGGCGGTGCCCGTGATGATCGCGGGGCTGCGCGTGGCCACGGTCTCCAACATCTCCATGGTCTCCGTGGGCGCCGTGATCGGCATCCAGTCCCTGGGCACCCTGTTCACGGACGGGCTGCGCCGCTCAATCGTCTCGGAGATCGTGGTGGGCATCGTGGCCACCGTGCTGATCGCGATCGTGCTGGATCAGCTCTTGCGTCTACTCGGCCATGTCCTGACCCGCTGGCAGCGTACGGGGACCACGACGGCGCGCGAGCGGCGTCGTGCCGGCGCGGCGCGGCACGACAGCGCTAACGGCCGAGTCGACCGGCCCGGGGGCGGGGACCCCGAGGGCCGCGATTCCGTGGCCGGTGCGCCCGGCGGCGCGGGCGCCGTCGCCGCGGTGGAAGCCCGGGGTGATTGCGCGTGAACCTGTTCTCGGAAGCCGCGCAGTTCCTGACCGACCCCGCCAACTGGAGCGGAGCCACCGGGATCCCGCAGCGTTTGCTCGAACACGTGGGCTACAGCGTGCTGACCATGGGGATCGCGCTCGCGATCGCCATGCCCCTGGGCCTGTGGGTGGGCCACACACGCCGCGGCGGCGGCGTGATCGTGGGCCTGGCCGGCGCATTGCGCTCGCTGCCCACCCTGGGTCTGCTGAGCCTGTTCACGCTGCTCATGGGGCTGGGGCTCATGCCCCCCATCCTGGCGCTCGTGCTGCTGGCCATCCCGCCCATCCTTTCGGGCACGTACTCGGGGGTCGCCGCGGTCTCCCCGGCGCTCGTGGACGCCGCCCGTTCCATGGGCATGACCGAGGGTCAGGTACTCACGCGCGTGGAGATCCCCGTGGCGCTGCCGGTGATCCTGGGCGGGATCCGCAATGCCGCGTTGCAGGTGCTCGCGACCGTGACCATCGTGGCGTACATCAACCTGGGCGGTCTGGGCCGCTATCTGATCGACGGGCTCGCGGTGCGCGACTACGCGCGCATGCTCGCGTCCGTGGTACTCGTGGCCGTGCTCGCACTGGCCGCGGATGCAGTACTCGCTCTCGTACAACGCCTGGTGACGTCGCCGGGCCTCAGACTGGCAGGAGATCGACCATGACACCGTCCCCCTCTACGCAGCGCACGCGCGCTGCGCGCCGTGCCCTCCGCCCCGCCGCGTGGGCGGCCATGACCGCCACGGCCGTGTTCGCCCTCACCGCGTGCGGCGGCGGTTCCGACCCGCTCGCGGAGAACTCGGGCGACGCCGCCTCAGGCGGCTCCTCGGACGCCGTCACCGTGGGCTCTGCGGATTTCCCCGAGTCGCAGGTCATCGCCGAGCTCTACGCCGGGGTGCTGCGGGACGCGGGCGTCACGGTGGAGACCAAGCCGGGCATCGGCGCGCGCGAGGCCTACGTGGGTGCCGTCAAGGACGGTTCCGTGGACGTGGTCCCGGACTACTCCGGGAACCTGTTGCTCTTCGCGGACAAGGACGCCACCGCGGCCTCCGCCGAGGACATCATGAAGGCACTGCCTTCCGCGTTGGAGGGCCAGCAGCTCTCGGTGCTCGACCCCTCCCGCGCGGAGAACAAGGACGCCCTGGTGGTCACACAGGCCACCGCGGAGAAGTACGGTCTGACGTCCATCGAGGACCTCTCCTCGGTGTGCGGGGACCTGATCATGGCTGGCCCGCCGGAGTTCCAGGAACGCGCCTACGGCGTGGACGGGTTGAAGCAGAAGTACGACTGCTCCTTCAAATCCTTCCAGCCCATCAACGACGGCGGCGGCCCCCTCACCGTGCAGGCCCTGACCCAGGACGACGCCCAGGTGGCGGACATCTTCACCACCACCCCGGCCATCCAGGACCAGCACCTCACGGTGCTCGAGGACCCCAAGAACAACTTCATCGCCCAGCAGGTGCTCCCGCTCACCGCCCCGGACCGCTTGCCGCAGAACGCGGTGGACGCGCTGAACGAGTTCTCCACCAAGCTGACCACCCAGGACCTGATCGACCTCAACCGCAAGGTCAGCGGGGACCAGCAGCAGAACCCCGCGGACGCCGCCAAGCAGTGGCTCTCCGACCACGGGTACGAGAAGGCCTCCTGATCCGCGACACCCGCAGCGACGCCGGCCGACGAACCGCCGTCAGGGTCACCTGGTGACGTCCGGAATCCACCCCACGGGGTGGGAACGCCCGGTGCTCCCCGCATGGGGAAGCACCGGGCGTTCGTCATGTTCCGTTCATCCGCGTCCGGCCGAGCGCGTTCTCCACGGCCGTGTGCGCGGTTCTGCACAGGCTTGTCCACACCCGCTGGGGATTCGCGTCATATCGCTCTGACCTGGGGTTTCAGAGGTATCGCCCCACGTGGCCCACCCGGGAACGCGCCATGGTTTCCACACTTGTGGATAACTCTGTGCACAACCTGTGGGGTGAATACGGGGTGCGGGGACGAGTCACGCGGACGTCACCTGAGCGTCGAGTGCAACCGCGCCCGTATCCTGGACGCAACCGGCCCGCGGGAACGCGGAGGCGGTCGATCCGAGCTCGGCATCAAGGGGGATCCCGGGCACCATGACTCCCCACGCACGTGACGTGCGTCAACCGAGGAGGCATTCCCGTGCTGTCCGAACCCTCGATCCCCCGGGACACCACCGATCGCGAACACGTACTCGAATCGGTGCGGGAGCATCTCGCGCTGGATACGCGCGCGACCCCCGAGGAACGCACCGTCTTCCTTGGCCGGCTCAGCCGTCAGCTGGACCGTCTGATCACCTCCTTGCACGCGGTCTACGGACCCGGGCTCGGTATCTGGGACACCGTGACCCGCGCCGTCCTCACCGCGTGGGAGGCCTATGTGCAGCGCCCCCGGGACCTCAAGGACCTGGACCGCCGCCGCGAGGACCAACTGCCGTGGTTCACGTCCCGGGAGGCCGTGGGCGGGGTGTGTTACGTGGACCGCTACGGCGGGGACCTCGCGGGGATCCGGGAGAAGATCCCGTACTTCGAAGAACTCGGGCTGACCTACCTGCACCTCATGCCCCTCTACGAGAGCCCCGCCGGCAACTCGGACGGGGGGTACGCGGTGTCCTCCTACCGCCGGGTGGACCCGGAGCTGGGGACCATGGCGGAGCTCGCGGACCTGGCGGCCGAACTGCGGGCCCAGGGGATCGCCCTGGTGCTGGACTTCGTGTTCAACCACACCTCCAACGAGCATGAGTGGGCCCGGGCCGCGGCCGCCGGGGACCCGTTCTACGAACGCTTCTACTGGATGTACTCGGAGCGCACCGTGCCGGACGAGTTCGAGCGCACCGCGCGGGAGATCTTCCCGGACGACCACCCCGGGGTGTTTACGCGCGTGGACAGCACGCCGGCGGGACGGGACGCGAGCCCCTACGACCCGGATCCCCGGTGGGTATGGACCACGTTCCACCGCTTCCAGTGGGACCTCAACTACTCCAACCCACACGTCTTCCACGCCATGGCCGCGGAAATGCTGTTCCTGGCCAACCAGGGGGCCCAGGTGCTGCGCCTGGACGCCGTGGCGTTCATCTGGAAGCAACTCGGCACCTCGTGCGAGTCCCAGCCACAGGTCCACGATCTGCTGCGCGCGTTCAACGCCGTGACGGCCCTGGCCGCCCCGGCCGTGGAGTTCAAGTCGGAGGCGATCGTCCACCCGGACGAGGTCATCCGCTACGTTCAGCCGGACCAGTGTGCGCTGTCCTACAACCCCCTGCAGATGGCCCTCACATGGGAGGCCATGGCCACCCGGGATGTCTCCCTGCTCTCCGCCGCGCTCGCCGAACGTCACGAGACGCCAGCGGGCACCGCGTGGGTCAACTACGTGCGCGGCCATGACGACATCGGGTGGACGTTCTCCGACGACGACGCCGCTCGCCTGGGTGTCGATGGCCACGACCACCGCCGCTTCCTTAACGCCTTCTACACCGGGCGCCACCCCGGTAGCTTCGCGCACGGCGTGGCGTTCCAGGGCAACCCCCGCACGGGCGATTGCCGGATCTGCGGCACCACCGCGTCCCTGTTGGGTCTGGAGACCGAGCCGGGTCCGGCCGTGGACCGGATCCTGCTGGCGCATTCGCTGGCCATGAGCACCGGCGGAGTCCCCCTGCTTTACCTGGGTGACGAGGTGGGTCAGCGCAACGACGTCCATTGGGACGAAAACCCGGACGCCGCGGACGACGCCCGCTGGGTCCATCGCCCGCGCTACCCCCGCGACGACTACGAACGCCGCCACGACCTGTTCTCGGTGCAGGGGCGGATCTTCGGCGGGATCCGGGGGATGATCTCGGTGCGCCGTGCCACCCCGGAGTTCGAGGGCACCGCGCTCATCCCGTTCATCACGCACAACCGCCATGTCCTGGGCTATCAACGTCCCGGCGAGCACAGCGTGGTGCTGTGCCTGGCGAACTTCAGCGACTGGCCCCAGTTCGTCACGGGTGAGACGCTGAGTGGTTTCCTGCCCTCGGCGACCATGCTGCACGAGAACGAGCGGGTGGACCTGCGCGGGGGGATCCTGGTGGAGGCTCACGGTTTTCGGTGGCTGCGCGTGATTCCCACCTCCTGACACCGCGGAAATCACAGCGTCACATAACTGCCCCCTAAAAGGGGGTAACTCAACGCAGATAAGCGGGCAGTGAGCGTTATCCACAACGTTTCTCCACAGGAGTGGATAAGTCACACGACTGTCATTCGACCCGGTTGGCCAGACGCTTGTTCGGTATTTACCCTGGTCATGCGTCGTTTTCTGCCGTTACCGCGCCTGCCCAGGGTGTGTGCGTCGAAACTGTGTTCGAATTGTGCACAGACTTTTCCACCCCTGTGGATAACTTTTCTCCACCTCTTGTGGACGCGTCACACTTCCCCCGGCGGAGTGACGGCTTGTCGTCTTTGCATCAGACTGAGCGTCGTAAGTTACTCGCGTGTAGTTGGTGTTCGGTGGGACGAACGCCATGGGGGGAAGCACGCACCAAGGGGGAAACATGTCTGTTCGCATCTCCGAGGTCGATTCCACCGACCACGGATTCTCGCTGCTCGTGGAGCAGGACGTGGCGGTCACCGCCCAGGAGTTCGATCTGGCCCTGGGCAGGCCCAGGGGGATGGGCCGATGGTTCGGGATCCACGTCACGTGGCCCACGTCCCCGGACGATCAACTGCCCGTGGGCTCGGCAATCGAGTTCGACGCTCCGGTGGGGCCGTTCACGTTCGACTACGTCATGATCGTCGCGGACCGCGTGCCCGGTGAATCGCTCATGCTGCGCACCACCAAGGGGTTCGCGGACATGATCTTGGAGTACACGTGGCAGCCCACGAGCTCGGGGGTGACCGTCCAGCTGCGCGCGGATTTCCGACTGCGCGGGGGGTTGTGGTGGAAGCGCCCGTGGGCCCGGATGATGGCCCATCGCCGACTTGCCCAGGGGCTGGAACGCATGCGGCGGGATCTGGCCGCGGGGCAGCCGGGCGAGCTGGCGACGTCGTCGACCGAGCATCCCTCTCGCGGCACCGGCCACGGCGTGCGGGCTGCTGCCCACGGCAGGCACGCGGGAACGCACCGCAAGGCCACGGGGCGGCGACGCGCGCAACGCGCGTGAACCGCTCGAAACGCGCTTACTACTGAGAGCTGCGCGGACGCCACCGGGACCAACGGGGGGTGTCCCGCGGCGCGCGTGGGCACCGGATTACGGGCTGAGGCGGCGCTCCATGCGCATGACCGTGACCCGGTAATCCAACCGGGGGACGGCGAAATCCACGGCACCGCGGGGCGTGTAGCCCAGACCCGTGTAGAAACGCTTGAGCACCGGGTTGTCGTCATCGCAGTCCAGGCGGGAGACGCTCCGTCCGGACTCGACGATCACCCGTTCTGCGGTGCGGATCAGCCGGGCACCCGTGCCGGTGCCCGCGAGCGAGCGGTCCACCGCGACCCCGTGGGTGTAACCGGCGGGCTCCGGCTGCTCGCCCCAGATCTCAGGATCCGCCCAGATCACACGGATGCTCGCCAGGATCAGGCCGGGCTGCACCGGGGATTCCACGACCCACCACTCGCCGCGGTCGATCTCGCGGCGCACCTCGGCGGGGTCGAACTCGCCCTCGCGCCACTGGTCGATGCCCCGGCCCTGCAACCACCGCGCCAGACGGTCCCGCAGGTTCACGATGCCCTGCGCGTGCACAGCCTGCGCGCGCGCGATCTCGAGGCCCGCGGGGTCGCCCTCGCCGGTTCGGGCCGCCGACGGCGCGTGGGCGCTCGCGGTGGCGCCGCCGGAACCGGTCGCGGTCGCGGTGACCTCCAGGGCGGTATCGGGGGTGGACATGGGCCCGAGGATAGGTCACGGCCCGGGCGGCAACGCACCGGTTGTGACGGAAGATGACGGGCTCCGTGAAACATACGCTAGTGGCTGAACGTCCTTGACCCGCCGAACCGCAGCGACGGACAGTTGAAGCATCACGCACCCGCAAAGGAAGGATGATTCACCGTGGCTGAAAAGTTCACTCTCCCCGATCTTCCCTACGACTACGCAGCGCTCGAGCCGCACATCTCGGCCCAGATCATGCAGCTGCACCACGACAAGCACCACAACACCTACGTGACCGGTGCCAACACCGCGCTCGAGAAGATGGAGGAGGCCCGCGCCAACGGCGACGCCGCCGGTGCCGCCAAGCTCTCCAAGGACCTCCAGTTCAACCTGGGCGGCCACATTAACCACTCCATCTTCTGGAAGAACCTCTCCCCGGAGGGTGGCGACAAGCCCGAGGGCGAGCTCGCCGCGGCGATCGACAACTTCTTCGGTTCCTTCGACGCCTTCCGTGACCAGTTCACCGCGGTGGCCACCACCATCCAGGGCTCCGGCTGGGCCATCCTGGCGTACGAGCCCATCGCCGGCAACCTGGTGATCGAGCAGATGTACGACCAGCAGAACGGTGTGCCCGTGGCCACCATCCCGCTGCTGCAGCTGGACATGTGGGAGCACGCCTTCTACCTGGACTACCAGAACGTGAAGGCCGACTACGTCAAGGCGTTCTGGAACATCGTCAACTGGGCGGACGTGGCCGAGCGCTTCGAGAAGGCTCGCGGCGGCGCCAAGTCCCTCATCTGATCCGAATGTGAAGTCCGCACCCCACGGGGTGCCTCGGAACCCCGCACGGCAGTTCTCGTGGCCGCGCGGGGTTTCGTGTTCCTCCGGGCGGCCGCCGCCGACGCCGCTCCCCACCTCCCACGCCCGCCCGCCCGGTCCGTGCCGCATGAGTCGGTGCGTGTCGTACCCGAGGAGAGTTCATGAAGACACCGCGTTTCCTGGTCACCCGTGAGATCCCCGAACCGGGGCCGTCCATCCTGGAGGACGCGGGCGACGTCGAGATCCGGGACGGGATGAGCGCGGACGAACTGCGCGAGGCAGTGACCGGTGGCGAGTACGACGTGGTGGTCTCGCAGGTCTCCGACCGGTTCGACTCAGAGCTGCTGAGCGAGGCGCGGATCCGGGGGATCGCGAACTACGCGGTGGGGTACAACAACATCGACGTCGCGGCGGCCGCCGAACACGGGATCGCCGTGGGCAACACTCCGGACGTCCTCAATGACGCGACCGCCAACACCGCCGTGTTGCTCCTGCTCGGCGCCGCGCGGCGTGCCCACGAGGCCGCCGAGTACCTGCGGGACGGGAAGTTCACGGGGATCGGGCCCAAACTGCTGGTCGGTCAGGACGTCACCGGGGCCACCCTGGGGATTGCGGGCATGGGCAGGATCGGTAAGGCCGTGGCCCGCAGGGCACTGGGTTTCGACATGACGGTGATCTTCACGCAGCGCCCGCCCGAGGACCGCGCGGTCTCCGACGACGAGCTGGACGACCTGGCCGGGCGGGTGCGCCAGGTGCCGTGGGACGAACTGGTCGAGACGAGTGACTACCTCTCGCTGCACGTCCCGCTCACCGAGGACACCACGCACCTGGTCGACGCGGACGTGTTGCGGCGGATGAAGTCCACCGCGGTGCTCGTGAACACCGCCCGCGGCCCCGTGGTTGATGAAAATGCATTGGTTTCGGCGCTGCGGGATGGGGAGATCTTCGCGGCCGGTCTGGACGTGTTCGAGAACGAACCCGAGCTCGCGGACGGGCTGGCCGATCTGCCCAACGCGTTCTTGCTGCCGCACGTGGGCTCCGCAGAAGTGAGCTCACGGGCGGGGATGGCTCGCAAGGCCGCGGAGAACGCCGTGGCCATGGCCCGCGGTGAGAAGCCGCCGTACGAGGTGACGCCGTAGCGTCCCGCCCCCTCGGGGCGTCGCGCGGAGCGTGAACTCACCACGAGCGGCCCTGCGTCACGCCGACATCGGTGTGGCCGCGGGTGGGAACACCGGTCAAAGTGCGTGCTCGCCGCGGAGGTGGGCAATCACTTGCGCGGTGGCGCGGACGGCGCTGTCCACGTGGGCCTCGGTCGTCTCGCGGCCCAGGCTGAACCGCACCGACGTGGTGGCGAGCTCCGCGGGGATCCCCAGGGCCGTGAGCACGTGGGAGGGCTCGCTGGAACCGGCCGCGCACGCCGAGCCCGAGGACACGAGCACCCCCAGGTTCTGGAGGTCCACCAGGACGGTTTCGCCATTGACGCCCGGGAAGCAGAAGGACGCGTTGGTCGGTAGTCGCGTGATCCCGTTCCGTCCCGACGTCGCTCCGACGGTTGCTGTCGCACGGCCGGCCGGCGGGATGAGGCCGTCGGAGGTGATCGAGGCTGGCGGGTCGACGGAAACGGCCGGTTCCGCGGACGCAGCCGGGCCGTCCGGAGTGGCCGGGGTGGCACCGCCATTGCCGAGGCCGCCCACAACGTTCCGAGGATCCTGGCCGGTCAGGATTGCGTCCGGTACGGAGTTCAGGATGCCCGAGATCAGTCGGTCACGCAGGGCTGTCGAGCGGGCCGCGTAGGCCACCCGTTCTCGCTCGGCCAGCTCCAGCGCCACCGCCAGGCTCACGGCGCCGGCCACGGTGGAGGTTCCTGAACGGCGCCCGCGCTCGTGACCGCCGCCGTTCAGCAGCGGGCGCAGCGGGGTGCCGCGCTTGAGCCACAGCAGGCCGATCCCTGGCGGCGTGCCGATCTTGTGTCCCGCCAGCGTCAGCGCGGCCACTCCCAGGTCTTCGACGTTCAGCGGCAGAGTGCCGGTCGCTTGCACGGCGTCCGTGTGCAGTGGAACCCCGTACTCCGCCGCGATCTCCGCCAGGGCGCGGATGTCCTGGACGGTCCCCACCTCGTTGTTGGCGAGCATCACCGACGCCACGGCCACGGTGGTCGGATCGGAGGCGCTGCTGCTCCCGGGAGGGGCATGGGAGGCGACGCCGCGGGAAGGGGCGGCACGGTCGGGGAGGGTGCGAGCGGCGTCGTCGGACACGAGGGCGGCGCGGAAGGTGTCGGGGGAGAGCGCACCGGAGGGATCGACGGGCAGTTCGAGCGTCTCGAAACCGTCGTGCCGGGCGAGTGCGCGGGCGGATTCCAGGACGGCGTCGTGCTCGATGGCGCTGACCAGCACGCGGTGACGCGAAGGCTGCCGCTCCCGGCGGGCCAGGGCGATGCCCTTGACCGCCAGGTTGTCCGCCTCGGTACCGCCGGAGGTGAAGATGATCTCACCCGGGCGGGCCCCGAGGACCGCGGCAACGCGCTGGCGGGCGTCCTCGAGGGCGCGGGCGGCGCGCTGGCCGCGCTCGTGATGACTGGACGCGTTACCGAACCCGCCGGTCAACCACGGCCACATGGCCTCGAGCACTTCGCGGCGCGGGGCGGTGGTCGCCGCGTGATCCAGGTAGATCATGATGTGACCTCTCGTGATGACGGACATGTCGTGCCCGTGACGGGCGATGAGCCGGACTGTAAAGATGAACCATGGAAGAAAACACGCTGACCACCATTGCCCAGGACATGCTCACCGAGGCGCGCGAGGCGTCCAGCGGGCGTTCCGCCCACCACCTCAACGGCGGCCGCGAGCACACGCTGCAGCAGACCATGATCGCGCTGGCCGAGGGCCAGGACCTCAAGGAACACGAGAACCCGGGCGAGGCCACGATCCAGGTGATCACGGGCCGGGTGGAGCTCGTCGCCGGCGACGAATCCGTGCAGCTCGGTCCTGCCCAGTACGCCGTGATCCCGCAGCAGCGTCACTCTCTGCACGCGCCCGAGGACTCCGTGGTGCTGCTGACGCTCGTGAACAAGGGCTAGTCCACGGCCACGTCCAGACCCAGGTCCAATGCGCGCACCGAATGGGTGAGCGCGCCCACGGAGATGACATCCACGCCGGTGGAGGCCACCCTGCCGATGGTCTCCAGCGTGATGCCACCGGACGCCTCCACGATGGCGCGACCGTCCACCACGGCCACGCCGCTGATCAGGTCCGAGTGGGCGAAGTTGTCCAGCATGATGGTGTCCACCCCGCCGGCCAGGACGTCCTCGATCTGATCGAGCCGGTCCACCTCAACCTCAACGTGCGTGGTGTGCGGCAGCTTCTTGCGCAGTTCGCGCAGCGCGTGGGTCACGGAGGTACCGTCCGCGGTGAGCACGGCCAGGTGGTTGTCCTTGAGCATCACGGCGTCCGAGAGGCCGAATCGATGATTGTTGCCGCCGCCGCACGTCACCGCGTGCTTCTCCAGCGCTCGTAGTCCGGGGGTGGTCTTGCGGGTGTCGGTCACGCGGGTGCGCGTGATGGTCCCGGCGGGCAGGTTGTTGGCGCGTTCCACCTCTGCCACGGCCTTCTCGACCTCGGCCACGTACCGGGCGGTGAGCGTCGCGATCCCGGACATCCGCTGCACGAGGTTCAGCACGGTGCGTTCGGCGCTCAGCAGTGGTCGCGCCGGGCCGGTGATGGTCGCGATGGCGGTTCCGGGGGTCAGCGGGTCACCATCGCATACGTGGAGCGTGACCTCCAGGCCCGAGTCCGCCGTGGCGAAGCCGGTCCGGATGATCTCTTCTCCCGCGAAAATTCCTGCTTCCCGCGAGGTGATCGTGGTGGTGGCGGTCGCCGCGGCAGGGATCACGAGCTCGGAGGTGATGTCACCCCACGGCGCATCCTCGGCCAGGCTCGCACGAATCACGACTTCAACGGCTGAGCGCGTCAGCATGGTCTGTCCTTTCGGGGGTGGGTGCTGCGGATCCGGAGGCGATCCATGCGGTGCTCGTGGCCAGGCGGGGGTCGGTGGCCGGGTGGTCCACGCGCTGATGGGCCCCGCGGGATTCGGTGCGAGCCAACGAGGCGCATACGAGCGCGTGCCCCACGGTCAGGAGGTTCCGGTCCTCCGCTTCAGCCAGGGTTCCAGGGGCCGCCGCCGTATCCTCCTCGTCCGACGACGACGCCGCGAGCCAGCCTTCCAGCCGCGCCTTCGCCCGTTTGAGGCCCTCGGCGGTGCGGAACACCCCGGCGCCCTGCCACATGGCTTGCTGCAGGCCTGCGCGGGAGAACGGTTCGGCGCCGGCCGAGTCCGTCGGGGACGGTTCCCTTCCCGTGGAATACGGCCTGGTGCTGAGCAGCGGGTCGTTTCGGTCTGCCAGGCGGGGCTGGACGTGGGCCGTTGCCTCATCGAGCACGCGCGGTTCCGGTTCGCTGCAGAGGGCCACGGGCGACGCGTCCGCGGGTTCCCCCGGACCGGCGAGCAGTTCGCCGATCCTGCGGCCGAGGACCGTGGCTTCCAGCAGGGAATTCGAGGCCAGGCGGTTGGCCCCGTGCATGCCGGTGCGGGCACATTCCCCGGCGGCCCACAGTCCGGGAACAGTGGTGCGGCCCAGCGCATCGGTGGCGATGCCACCCATGAGGTAGTGCGCGGCGGGGCTCACGGGGACCCACTCGGTGGACCAGTCGATGCCTCGCCTCGCGAGTTCGGCGTGGATGGACGGGAACCGGCGGGCCAGGAACTCGGCGCGGGTCAGCCCGGGCGGGACGGGGATCGTGGAGCAGTCCAGGTATGCGGCGCCACCGTCGGATGCCGTGCGCGCCGCGAAGACCGCGCGCGCCACCACGTCCCGGGGAGCGAGTTCCGCGCGGGGGTCCACATCGGTCATGAAGCGGTGGCCGTGCTGATCGCGCAGTACCGCTCCCTCACCGCGGACCGCCTCGGAGATCAGGAACGAACCCGGAGCGGCCATTGCGGTGGGGTGGAACTGGAAGAACTCCAGGTCACGCACCTGGGCACCGGCGCGCAGGGCCAGTGCGATGCCGTCCCCGGTGGCCACCTGGGGATTGGTCGTCCACGGATACAGCTGACCCGCGCCACCCGTGGCGAGCACCACGTGGTCCGCGGGGAGGAACTCCTCGTCGCCCAGTTCTCCGCCGTGGAGAACCGGGCGGACGGTGCAGCCCACGACCCGGTCACCGACCACGATGACGTCCGTGACCAGTGTGTATTCGCGCAGACGGATATGTCCCCCGTGGGCCATCTCGCGTGTCCGAGCGGACAGGGCCTCCTGGATCGCGTGTCCCGTGGCGTCGCCCCCGGCATGCAGGATGCGCGAGATGCTGTGCGCAGCCTCCAGGCCCTGCACCCACGGGGAGTCGGGGCCGGCCACGTGGTCGAAGGCGACGCCGTGGTCTGTGAGGTCGCGAACAGCCGCGGCGGAGTCCCGGATGACCCCGTGCACCACCAGCGGATCACACAAGCCCGCACCAGCCACCAGGGTGTCCTGGACGTGCAGCCGTACCGAATCCGCGGGGTTTCCGCCGGGGAGGGAGCCGGTCATCGCGGCCATCCCACCTTGGGCGCGATCGGTCGCGGTGTGGGTGAGTGCGGCCTTGGTGGCCACGGTGACGCGGGCACCGGCCTCCGCCGCGGACAAGGCCGCGCTGAGACCGGCGACCCCGGTGCCGATGACCAGGACGTCAGTCATGCCTCACGCCCTCGGGACGGCGGCGAGCATGCGTTCGAGAGCTACGGACGCCTCCCGTGCGACGTCCTCGGCCACGGACACCTGATTGATCACGCGACCGGCCACGAGTTCCTCCAGGACCCACGCGAGGTAGCCCGGGTGGATGCGGTACATCGTGGAGCACGGGCAGATCACGGGATCCAGGCAGAAGATCGTGTGCTCGGGATGCTCCGCGGCCAAACGGTTGACCATGTTGATCTCGGTACCGATCGCGAACGTCTGCCCCGGCTCCGCGGCCTCCACGGCCTTGCGGATGTGGTCGGTGGAGCCCGAGGAATCGGCGGCGTCCACGACCTCCATGGGGGACTCGGGGTGCACGATCACGGTGCAGCCGGGGTATTCCGCGCGGGCCTTCTCGATCTGGCCCACGGTGAAGCGCTTGTGGACGGAGCAGAAGCCGTGCCACAGGATCACGCGGGAATCCTGGAGGACCTGCGCGGTGTTGCCGCCCAGCTCCCTGCGGGGATCCCACAGGGGCATGTGCTCCAGCGGCACACCCATGGCCTTGGCGGTGTTGCGACCCAGGTGCTGGTCCGGGAAGAACAGCACGCGCTGGCCGCGGCCGAAGGCCCAGTCCAGCACGGTCCGCGCGTTCGAGGACGTGCACACGATTCCGCCGTTGCGACCGCAGAACGCCTTGAGCGCGGCGGACGAGTTCATGTAGGTCACGGGGATCACGGAGGCGAGCGGCTCGCCGTCCTCGCCCATGATCGTCCGGCCGTGGGCGTCCGTGGCGTGGGGGCCGAACACGTCCATGAGATCCGCCCAGCACTCCTCCACGGAATCCGCGTCCGCCATGTCCGCCATGGAGCACCCCGCAGCGGGATTGGGAAGGATCACGGACTGGCCGCCCCGGGAGAGGATGTCCGCCGTCTCGGCCATGAAGTGCACACCGCAGAACACGATGGCTTCCGCCTCCGGGTGCGCCTTGGCCTGCTGCGCGAGCTGGAACGAATCACCGATGAAGTCCGCGTGGTTGACCACTTCGTCCCGCTGGTAGAAGTGCCCCATGACGACGGCGCGCTCACCCAGAGTCTTCTTGGCCGCCGTGATCATGGCGTCCAGTTCCTCGGGGGAGGCATCCCGGTAGCGCTGCGGAATGGTGGGCTGCGCGGGGGAGCCGGCCGGAGCGGCGTCGTCCTGGGAAGCACCCGGGCCGTAACCCGCCGAGAGCGGGGCGGGGAACTCCCACGGGTCCTGGGTGAGAGCGGCGTTGCACGAACCGCCCTCAAGGGTCGCCGCGGTGCCGGATGGGCGGGTGGGTAGCAGCGTGAGTCGGGTGGCCACGGAGGTCATGGGGTCTCCTCGGTACGGTTTGACGGGGATGGGCGGAAGAGTCCGGGCGGTTCGGCCGCCGCGAAGCGGTACAGCGTGGGAGGGCGGTGCCGGGCGCCGGCGAGGCGCTCGCCGGTGTCTCGGAGCTGGCCGGAGGACAGGACGTGGCGCCGGAAATTGGGGGGATCCAGGGCTTTGCTGATGATGGCTTCGTGCACCTCGCGCAGGGCCGCGATCGTGAACGTCTCCGGCAGGAACGCCCGGGCCACGGTTGGCTCGGCGATGCGACCGCGCAGGTGTTCCAGGGCGTGGGCCACGATGAGTGAGTGGTCGAACGCGAGGTCCGGCAGGTCGGTGACGCGCAGCCACGTGACGTTGAGGTCGTTCTCGCCCATCGCGGCCTCTTGTGGCGGGAGGGAGGCCCAGTAGACCACGGTGACCTGGCGTTCTTCGGCCCCGGCGGAGCGGGTCAGCCCGCCGAACGTGGCCAGTTGTTCCAGGTGGGTGGGGGCCAACCCGGTGGTCAGGGTGAGGCTGCGCAGGGCGGAGTCCTCGAGATCTTCAGTGGATCGCAATGGACCGCCCGGCAAAGCCCACATGCCGCGGTAGGGATCGCGAATCCGGCGGACCAGGGGTAACCACAGCTCGTGGGCACTGTTCTCGCCCGTGGGGCGGACCGTGAAGATCACCGTGGACACGGCCAGCAGCACGCGCTGATCGGTCATGGCGGCTCCCCGGTCTTCGACGCCCCGCGGGGCCGGATCGTTAGTGTCAAGATGACTCTAACTTGCTAAAGTCGTTATGACCATAAGTGCGACGGGATGCTTCACCCAGCAGGGAGCAGGGCGGTCCACCGAGCGGGGGTCCCGTTCCCCGGGGATGCCAGGAGACCATCGGGTGCGGGAGTGTGTCGGCGGGCCCGGCTTGCCGCGCGCCGTCGCCGACGCCGTCGGGGCGAGGGGTCGAACGCTCGGGATGCCTGCTACCGTGTGCCGTCGCGGTTGCCGTCGTCCCCCACGGCCGTCGAGTCCGTCGCGTTGGAGGTGGCCCCACCGCGCCGTAGCTGGCGTCCAGGTCCGAGTGTTCGACGCCGGCCCGGGAGAGGATCTCGCGACCGTAGCGGACTGCTTCAACAACCATTCCGCCGTTGGCCACCACGGCGGCGGTGATCCGTGCCGCGAAGTCCACGGCGAGCACGTCCGTCCCGGGGCCGTGGGACTGGGATGTGTGCTGGGTGCTCACGGGTGGACCGTCCTCGGACTCGCGGGTGATGGATGTGGCCGGTGGTGGGTGTTGCTGATGGTGGGTGCCGCTGGTCAGCCTCATTCAGGGCGGGGAGGCCGGACCCCGCAGTGGGCGCGGTAGGGTCACACGTGCACCGCCGCATGGAAAGGATATGCCCGGGTGAACGCAACCAATCCCTCCGAGTTGGTTCTCACCGGCGAGTTCCGGGAAGCCCTGCAGCGTCTGCACCACGGGGAGAGCGTGTTCCTCACGGGCAAGGCCGGGACCGGTAAGTCCACCCTGATCCGGGAGTTCATGGCCCACACCCGGCGCAACGTGGTGGTCGTGGCACCCACGGGTATCGCGGCGTTGAACGTGGGCGGGTACACGATCCACCGGTTGCTCTCGTTGGCCCCGGGGATGTCCCCGGAGGAGGTGCGGCGCGGGCGGTACTACCCCGGCCGGTTCGCGGCCACCCTGCGCGAGTTGCACACGCTGATCGTGGACGAGGCGTCCATGGTCCGTGCGGATCTCTTCGACTGCCTCGTGGCCGCCCTGGAACGTTTCGGCCCCAAACCCGGGCGCAAGTACGGCGGTGTGCAGCTGGTGTTGGTGGGGGACCTCTACCAGTTGCCGCCCGTGGTCACAGATCACGAACGCGAGTACTTCGCGACCCGCTACTCCACCCCGTACTTCTTCTCCGCGGACACCTACCACCGGGACGACTTCGCCACGGTGGAACTGACCACAGTGTTCCGTCAGCTCGGGGACGACCGTCTCGTGGACATCCTCAATGCCGTGCGGGAGGGTGCGCTGCTCGAGGAGGCCCGCCGGGAGCTCAACGCCCGCACCGACCCGGACTTCACCCCGCCCATCGACGAGTTCTGGCTGACCCTGACCACGACCAACCGGATGGCCACGTCCCGCAACCGCGGGATGCTCGAGCAGATCCCCGAGCCGGCCGTGCACCACTCCGCGATCCTCACGGGGCAGCTGGACGGGTTCGAGATCCCCGTGGACCGGGAGCTCGTGTTCAAACGCGGCGCGCAGGTCATGATGCTCACCAACGATCCCTCCGACCGGTGGGTCAACGGCACGATCGCCAAGGTGGCCGACCACTTCTGGGAGGACGGCGAGCTCATCGTGTACATCGAGCTCCCCGACGGTCACCTGGCCAAGGTCGAACCCAACCTGTGGGAGGTGACGCGGCCCGCCGTCGAACACGGAACGCTGCGCCACGACGTGATCGGGACGTACACGCAGCTGCCGTTCCGTCTCGCGTGGGCGGTGACCATCCACAAGAGCCAGGGGCAGACGCTCGACAATGTGGTGGTGGACCTGACCGGGGGCACGTTCGCCGACGGCCTGGAGCTGAGCACCCTGGTCAACCCCACGCGGGACATGGGGGACGCGCGCAGCGCATACGGGATCACCGCGGGCCAGGTCCAGCTCGCGCCCCTGCTCACGGACGCGTGGGCCGCGCTCGCCCCGCACCTCGCGGGTCGCGTGCCCGTGGGTGCGGACATCGACCGCCAGCTCGGGTACCTCGATCACGAGCTCAAACGCACGGGGTACGTCACGCACATGCCCCTGGGGTACGACGTCGCCGCGGGGCGGGTCTCCGCCCAGCAGCGCCGCGGTCTCGGGGCGGCGACGGCGCTCGAACGGGCCCGCGCGGTGCGTGAGATCGCGGCTTCGTCGGGCGTCGCGGAGGGACTGGCCGATCCGTTCCCCGAAGCTCAGGACCGGCCGGGCTATCTCATGCCCCGGCCGGACGGTGTCACCGGGTTCACCGTGCGGTGCAGTGCGGATACCGCGGGGCACCCGGGTGCGGTACTCGCCGAGAAGTTGCGGGAGGCCGGGGAGCGCGGGCGGCTCTCCGCGCAGAGCCTCGCGGTGGTGCGCGCCGTGGAGGAGCACACGGGTGAGTACATCCTGGACGGGTCGGCCGATGCGGCTCGGGGGATCGAGGCCGTCCTGGTGCCGGGTGCGCGGATCTGTTTCACCGGAACGGTGATCGGCCCCGACGGGCGGGAGGTCTACCGGGAGGACCTCGAGGACATGGCCGTGGAGCGTGGGCTGCAGCCGGTGGCCAACGTGACCAAGACCCGCTGCGACGTCCTGGTCACCGCGGAGGACGGCTCGCAGTCGAACAAGGCCAAGAACGCCGCGAAGTGGGGCAAGCCGGTGTTCACCGCCCGGGAGTTCACGGCGTGGTGGCGGGGTGAGCCCGCCTCCGCCGGACCGGAGTCGGCCGCGGAAGCGGGCGTGGTGATCCGCCCACTGATCGACCCGGCCGGCTGAACCGGGTTACCTGGAACCGGTGGCCACGGGATCCGTGGTGACCGCAGCGGCGTCGTCGGGCAGGACCGTGCGCTCGCGGCCCTTGCCGCGCACGAACGCGAAGAACACCGCCGTCATGATGACGAGCCACGCGAGCCCGGCGCTCAGGGCGATGCGGGTGTCCGGGGTGAAGGCGAGCAGCACGATCACGAACGCCATGAACGCGAGTGCCGCGTACGTGCTCACGCGACCGCCGGGCAGGGGGTAGGAACTGTGCGGGGCGCCGGCGCGGGCGCGCTCGCGGGACATGCCCAGGTGGGAGACCAGGATCATGATCCACACCCACACGGTCGCGAACGTGGCCAGGGACGCGATGATCAGGAACACGTTCTCCGGGATCACCGCGTTGAGCACCACACCGATCAACAGCACCACGGCCATGAGCGCCACGGTGAGGGTGGGCACGCCGCTGCGGCCCACATGGGTGAACGCGCGCGGCGCGTGACCCTGCTGCGCGAGCCCGTAGACCATGCGCCCGGAACCGAAGATGTCCGAGTTGATCGCGGAGATCGCCGCGGTGATGATCACCGCGTTGAGGATGTGGGGTGCGAACGGGATGCCCAGGGAGTCGAAGATCTGCACGAAGGGGCTGACCTCGCCGGTGACCTCGTTCCACGGGAAGAGGCTCATGAGCACGAACAGGGTCAGCACGTAGAACAGCAGGATCCGCACGGGCACCGTGTTGATCGCGGCGGGGATGGTCTTGGCGGGGATCCGGGCCTCACCGGCGGTGATGCCGATGGTCTCGATCCCGCCGAACGCGAACATCACCACGGAGAAGGACAGCAGCAGACTCGTGAACCCGTTGGGGAAGAGACCGCCGTGATCCACCAGGTTGTGCAGCCCGGGCGGGGTGTCGGAGGGGACGGCGAAGCCGAAGAGCAGGATCGCGAAACCGCCCACGATCATGAGGATGATGGCCGTGACCTTCACGACCGAGAGCCAGAACTCCAGCTCACCGAAGATCTTGACGTTGAGAAGGTTCAGCCCGGTGATCAGCAGCACGATGGCCAGCACCCAGATCCACTGGGGTGTGTCCGGGAACCAGAACTGCATGTAGATGCCGAACGCCGTGACGTCCGCGAGGGCCACGATCGCCATCTCGAACACGAACGTCCACCCTGTGATGAAACCGGCCAGGGGACCCAGGTAGCGGCCGGCGTACTGACCGAAGGACCCCGAGACGGGGTGGAGCACGGCCATCTCACCGAGCGCACGCATCACCAGGAACACCACGGCCCCGCCCACGATGTACGCGAACAGCACCGCGGGGCCCGCGGTCTGGATGGCCGAGGCCGAGCCGTAGAACAGCCCCGTCCCGATCGCCGAGCCGAGGGCCATGAAGCGGATGTGGCGCACGGTCAGTCCGCGTTTGAGGGCGGCGGGGAATTCGCTCACGGGCGGTCCTTCTCGAGGGTTACCAGGTGGTGGCCGGGGCACCGCGCACCAGGGGCGGCCGGATCCGGGCCTCTAGGAGATTACACCGGGCGCGTACCCGCCCCGGCTCGTGGGGCGAGGATGAACGGGGTGCGCGCCAGGATGCAGGTGCGCCGGCGGAACAGGACGTCGGTGTATCGGTGACAAAGGTGCGCCACGTCACCACTGCTGCGCCGTAATCACGTGTCATGGCCCCGCGATTGCGTACGTTGGGCGCAGCACGACTCCGCCGGCAGAACGGAACCAGAGATGTCCTCGTCCACGCCCCGTGCCCGCTCGCACGGCACACAGAAGGGGACCGGTGGTCTGCTCCGGGTCCTGAACTGGATCGAGTGGGTGGGCAACAAGCTTCCCGACCCGTTCTGGCTGTTCCTCCTGCTCGCGGGGGTCGTGATCCTGCTCAGCTGGATCCTCTCCGCCGTGGGACTCAGCGCGGTCAACCCCGCCACGGGCGAGACGGTGGCGGTCACCAACCTGTTGGCCCCGGACGGGCTGCGCAAGATGGTCGCGGAAGCGGTCACGAACTTCGTGGAGTTCCCGCCCCTGGGGCTCGTGGTCGTGATCCTGTTGGGCGTGGCCGTGGCCGAACATTCCGGAATGCTCTCCGCGGCGCTGCGCGGCTCGGTGTCCCGCGTGGGTCCCAAGTGGCTGACCTTCGTCCTGGCACTCACGGGCATCATGGGGTCCATCGCCTCGGACGCGATGTACGTGGTGCTGATCCCCCTGGGTGCGCTCGCGTTCAAGGCCGCCGGCCGGTCCCCGGTCGTGGGGCTCGTGGTGGCGTTCTGCTCGGTCGCGGCGGGCTTCAACGCGTCCCTGTTGCCGACGGCGTCGGACGCCCTCCTGGGTGGCATCACCACCGCCGCCGCGGGGCTGATCGACGACAGCGTGATCGTCACCCCGGTCTCCAATTACTTCTTCACCTTCGTGTCGTCGCTCGTGCTCGCGGCGATCATCACCCTGGTCACGGAGACCGTGCTCGCCAAACGCGGTGCGGCGCTCGAGGAGGACACGGATACCAAGCAGCAGAACATGGGGGACTTCGAGGACATGCGCCTGAAGCCCCGCGAGAAGCGGGGTCTGCGCAACGCCGGCATCGCGTTCGCGATCATGCTCGTGATCTATCTCGCGGTCCTGCTGATCCCCGGCTCACCCCTGCGCGCGGAGGACGGTTCCGTGCTGATGTCCCCGCTGCTGCTCAACGTGGGCATCGTGATCGCGGTGATGTTCGCCGTCGTCGGCTGGATCTACGGACGGGCCGCCGGGACCATGACCGAGGCGCGACAGATCCCCGAGGCCATGGCCACGGGACTGACCACCGTGACCCCCGTGCTGGTGCTGTTCTTCGCCGCGGCCCAGTTCACCGCGTACTTCCAGTGGTCCGGGATCGGTCCCGTCCTGGCGATCTACGGCGCGGACTTCATCGGCTCGCTGGGACTGCACCCCATCCTCACGTTCACAGGGATCGTGGCGATCGTGGCCGTGATGAACCTGCTCATCACCTCGGGCTCGGCGCAGTGGACCCTGCTGGCCCCGGTGATGGTGCCCATGCTCATGCTGCTCGACGTCTCACCGGAGATGACCCAGGCGTTGTTCCGGATCGGGGATTCCCCCACCAATGTGATCAGCCCCGTGAGCCCGTACTTCGCCCTGGTCCTCGGGTACCTGCGCCGCTACCAGAAGGAAGCGGGCGTGGGCACGCTCATCTCCCTGGTGCTGCCGGTCTCGATCGCCATGCTCATCGGCTGGTTCCTGCTGTTCATCGTGTGGTACCTGCTGGGTCTGCCGCTGGGCCCGCAGGACCTCTGAGGCCCGGCATATCGGCCCGTGCGTGAACGGCGCCCCCTTCCCAACGTGTGGGAAGGGGCGCACGGTCACTGCTCAGTCGTTGGCGTTGATCGTGAGCTCGTCCCCGGACACGCTCACGGTCCCGTAACCGGAGACGCTCGAGGTGGTGTCCCGGTCAGTCCAGTCGGCGGGCTCGTCGTCGTACTCCTCGTTGTACTGGTAGTCCAGCCGCACCTCGCCGGAGCGGTCGGTCGTGAAGGTCGCCTGGTTCCCGTACGAGGACACCGAGTAGGTGGGGTAGCGCTGGATGCTCCACTGGGGATTGCGGTAGTCCTCGTCGTCACCGTAGATCGAGTACCCGAACGGGCAGCCCTCGGGCTCGAACTCCGTGCTCTGGGCGCACCTGTCCAGGGTCGCGTTGAGCTGCTTGGTCAGGTCCTCCTCCAGGGCGGGCGTGAAGGACGGCTGGAAGGACATCACGGGCGCGGAGGACGGCGAACCGGCGCGGATCTCCGCCACCTGGTTCCCGCCGTACGTCACGTACTTGCTCGAGGAGCTCACACCCACGGCGTAGTCACCGGGCAGCACCGTGTACTCCACGGTGTGGGGCTGGCCCTGCGTGTCCACGGACACCTTCTTCCCGTTGACGTCGAGCTCACCGACTCCCGCGGGCACCTCCACGGTGAGCGCCTGGTAGAGAGGCACCCCCGCGCTCTCGTCCACGCGCCACGACTTGAACAGGCCGTTCCGGGAGTCACTGACCATGGGCAGCGCCACGGGCGTGGTGACGCCGTCCTGGGTCACGGTCGCGTTGACCGTGGCGCGGTCCCCGTCGATGGTCGTGTCCTTGATCTCGTACGAGGAGATCCGGTTCTGCGCCGCGCCGTAGACGTCGTCGGTGAGCAGGGCGCGCTGGCCGCTGCTGACGTTGGGATTCGCGATCTCCGCGGCGTGGGTGGCGTTGCCATCCGTAACGGAGCGCAGCAGGTCCTCGGCTTGGTTGTCCGGGCCGAACACGGTGCGGCTCAGCACGGAGAACACCACGGTCGCGAGCACGGCCAGCAGGATCAGGGTGCCCACGATGATCGCGATCAACCGGATCCGCTTCTTCGTCGCGGGGTCCATGGGGGCGCGCTGCGCCGGCATGCGCGTGGTCGCCCCGGGATCGTCGTAGCTCGGCAGCACCCGGGTCTCGTCGCCGCTCCCGGCGTGCGGTCCGGAGTAGGCCGCAGTCGCGTCCTGCAGGGCCGTCGTCGCCGTCGGTTCGGCGCTCGGGTGCTGCGCTGACGACGTCGTTGCGGGGGCTTCCGGAGCGGGCGTCGCCCGGGTGCCGACCCCGGCGAGTCCCGCACCCGCGAGTCCCGCGCCACCCATGGCGGCCGCGGAGGCCACCACGGCCGCCCGGCCCCGGGAGCGCTCCGAACCGCGCAGTCCGCGGGTCACCCGGCGCGGCAGGGTGTGCATGAACGCGGGCACCACCAAGCGGGCGAGCAGTTCGATGATCACGCCCCACACCAAGAACACGAGACACGTCCAGCCGGCCGGCCGCAGGCTGAACACCGCGTTGCTCGAGCCGACCATGCCCCCGGAGGCATATCCGCCCACGCGCAGCAACCACAGGGCCAGCAGGCCCAGCAGGAAGTAGGTGACGGGCAGCACCGTCCACGCCAGCGGGGTGCGCGCCACACGCTCGTCCAGGGGACGCACGTGCGCCCACGTGATGGCCGCACACACCGCGGACACGAGGGCCAGCAGGATGCACAGCACCACGGCCCACACGGGGACGGTACCTTCCGACCACAGGTAGAACGCGTCGGAGCGCCCGGTCAGTCCGGTGAGCGACGTCGCCGCCCCGCCCGCTGTGAGCGCGGACAGCAGCGAGAGGACGAATAGCCAGCCCACCGCGATCGGCAACCAGAACAGGGCGGAGAAGCCGGCGGGGGCGCCACCCTCGACGAACGCGTAGATCAGCAGCCCGAGTCCGGCCACGGTGCCGAACACCGAGAACTGGACGGCGATGGGCCGCAGCACCTGCAGCACGCCGGGGGTCGAACGTTCGGCGCCGACCACGATGCGTCCCGGGGAGACTTGGGTGGGGCGCGCGTTCAGGGCGGCCGCCACGCTCAGCAGGCCCACGAGGAACAGGACCGGGAAGAGGCCCCCGCCCAGGGCCGTGAGGCGCACGCGGATGTCCGAGGCGAAGAACGGCACGTCCAGGCGCAGCACCGTGAGGGCGGTGACGACCAGCGCCAGCGCGGCCCACGTCAGTCCGCTCACGGCGGCCATGAGCCACTGCACCCCGCGGGTCTCCACGCGCATGCGGGTGGAGAGCTTGCGTGCGATGAGCCACGCGGTGAGGATCCCGCACGCCAGGGCGAAGTACTGGGGGACGGTGATCCCGGCGGAGGCTCCCTCGCCCCCGAAGCTGAGGATGAGCCGCAGCGGGACCAGGGCCGCCATGGCCGCGAGCTGGAACGGGACGGACAGGATCCAGCGCAGCCCGGAGGTGTCGGTGTCCAGGCCCGTGGCGTTGCTGATCTCCTCGTTAAGGCGGTCGGTCGTGGATCCCCCGTCCGAGTCCCCCTGGAGGGCGAGCCCCAGGATGCTCAACACCAGGGCGATCACGATGCCCACCACGGTTCCCACGTAGCCGCCCACGCCCGCGAGCACGGGAACCCACCAGTGTCGCGCGGTCATCGTGGGCAGCGCCGCCGGGGGCCGGTGGCCCGCACCCCGGGCAGCAGCGGCGTCGTGCTGAGCGTCGAGGTCATGCTGGACTCCGGGGTCATGCCGCGCGGTTCCCGGTGATGTGGTTGCGGACAATTCTTCGGTGTCGTCGGGACCCGGTTCGCGGGCCTTGCCCGCCGGGTCGTGCGCCGATGAAGGCATTCGTTTCTCCCCAGAATCACGCGATGAAAGCCCAAGAACCCACCTGGGCAATTCCTGGATACCAGAAGAATGCGTACGGAAAGCGCCGGGCTATTCGATCGGGGGACAGGTTCGTGAATAAGTCAATATTTGACGTGTGCGCACGGGGCTCCGGCGAGGAGTACCGGGACGGCGGCGGGGCGTGTTCGGTGCGGCGTCATCATCCGGCCCCGCACATCACCGAGGGACGGGGCCCGTGACCGTAATGATGGAATGGGCCCATGAGTACCCCTCTGGAGGACTACGCACTGCTCGCGGACCTGCAGACCGGGCCGTTGGTGTCCCGGGACGGAAGCGTGGACTGGTTGTGCTTCCCGCGCTTCGATTCACCCGCCGTGTTCTGCGCCCTGCTGGGGGACGAGAGCAACGGGCACTGGAAACTCAGCGCCGTGGACGGACACGTGGTCTCCCGTCGCTACGTCCCGGACACCTTCGTGCTGGAGACCGAGTGGCGGACGCCCACCGGACGGGTGCGCGTGACCGACTTCCTGCCGCCCAGTGACGACCACGCGGATCTGGTGCGGCGCGTGAAGTGCTTCGAGGGCACCGCGGAGGTGGAGCACGATCTGCGGTTCCGCTTCGACTACGGCAAGGTCATCCCGTGGGTGCGCCGTGTGCAACTGGGCAACCAACGCCCCCGGCACCCGGATGAGGCGCGGTTGGGGGATTCCGCCACCGAACCCCACCCGGTGGGCGCGTCCGAGGAACCTGGCCGTGCGGCGTCGAACCCGGAAACGGTGACAGCCGGCGAGCGGCACGGCCGGCGCCCGGACTTCAAAAAGCTTCTACGGGAGATCTCCGCGCGCATCGCGCTCAGTACGTCTCGCGCGGACCACGGGCTGCTGGCCGTGGCCGGCCCGGACGCCCTGCTGCTCACGGGCCCGGACCTGGAGCCGTACGAGGAAGACGCGGAGGGCAATCCCGTGGAGGTGCTGCACCGTGAGCACGATCCCGGCAGCGACATCCGGGTGATGGAGGGGATCCGCCGGGGACACCGTGGCCGGTTCACGCTGCACGAGGGCGAGGGCATGGACTGGGTGCTCACGTGGAGCCACTCGTACGAAGAGCTGCCCGTCCCCGCGGACCCGGACAGCGCCCAACGGGCCACGGAGGACTTCTGGCGCGGCTGGGCCTCGGACGTGGAGTCCCGCGGCGAGTTCGACGGCGCGGTCTCCCGTTCCCTGCTCGTGTTGCGCGGACTCACCCACGCCCGCACCGGCGGGATCGTGGCGGCGGCGACCGCGGCGTTGCCCGAGGACTTCGGGGGCGAGCGCAACTGGGACTACCGCTTCACGTGGTTGCGGGACGCCGCCCTGACCATCGAGGTCCTTGTGGAACACCGGCACACGCACGGTGCGCTGCTGTGGCGTGACTGGTTGCTGCGCGCCGTGGCCGGGGACCCGCAACAACTGCAGATCATGTACGGCGTGGACGGGCGCCGGGACCTCGCTGAACGGGAGCTGGATCACCTCAGCGGCTACGAGAATTCGCGGCCCGTGCGGATCGGTAACGGCGCGGTGGCGCAGTACCAGGCGGATGTTGCGGGCGAGGTCATGATGGCCCTGGCCACCCTGCGGGACAACGGGGTGGAGGAGAACGACTACTCGTGGGGTCTGCAGTGCAACCTGTTGGGCTTTTGTGAGCTGCGCATGGACGAGCCGGACAACGGGATCTGGGAGATGCGCGGGGACACGCATTTCTTCACGCACGGCCGCGTGATGATGTGGGCCGCGTTCAACGAGGGCATCCGGGCCGTGACCGAACACGGGCTCACGGGGGACGTGGCGCACTGGAAAGAGATGCGCGATCGTTTGCACCGCGAGATCTGGGACAAGGGGTACAACCGGGACCTCGGGTACTTCACCCAGACCTACGACAACACGGAGGTGGACGCCTCCCTCCTGCAACTTCCGCAGACCGGGTTCATCGCGCCCGACCACCCCGCGATGCTGCGCACCGTGGGGCGGATCGAGCACGAGTTGCAGGGCGAGGAGGGGCAGGTGTGGCGCTACCGCACCACCGACGCGGGTACGTCCATGGACGGGCTGTCCGGGCGGGAGTGCCCGTTCCTGATCTGCACGTTCTGGCTCGTGGAGCAGTACGCGCGCTCCGGGCGCATTGAGGACGCCCAGCGGTTGATGCGCACCACCGTGGGTTTCGCCTCGGACCTGGGTCTGCTCTCCGAGGAGTACGACGTCGCTCAGCACCGTCTGGCGGGCAACTTCCCCCAGGCGTTCAGTCACTTGGGACTGATCCGCGCCGCGGACGCGCTGGAGGCCGCTCAGCGCGACTCCTGAGGGGAGTCGGGCCGAGCGGCCTCGGGCGGAGCTGCCCACCAGGGGTGGCTCAGGGTCGAGCGGCCCGGAACGATCGGCTCAGGTTTGGAGCCGGCTCACGCCGATCGGCTCGGGCTGAGAGTCAGCGAGCCCCGGTGAGCAGCGAGGTGTTCAGCATGAGGTTCGCCGAACCGTGCACGTTGTCGATCGTGCCGGGGATCGCGCTGGACTTGAGCGCGCGCTCCACCTCCGCCACGCCGGCGTTCGGGTGTTGCTCGAGGTACAGCGCCGCCGTGCCCGCCACGTGCGGGGTGGCCATAGAGGTCCCGGAGATCGTATTGGTCGCGGAGTCACTGGACGGCCAGGCCGAGGTGATGTCCGTGCCCGGGGCCAGGATGTCCACACAGGAGCCCCAGTTCGAGAAGCTCGAGAGCTGGTCGCGGCGATCCGTGGAGCCCACCGTGATGGCGGCGCTCGCGCGGGCCGGGGAGTAGTTGCACGCGTTGTTCGCGTCATTGCCCGCGGCCACGAGGGGCACCACGCCGGCGCTGATCATCCGGTTGATCGCGCTGTCCATGGCGGTGGAGACCCCACCGCCCAGGCTCATGTTGGCCACGGCCGGACCGTTGACGGTGGAGGAGACCCAGTCCATGCCCGCCACGATGCCGGCGGTGGAGCCGATGCCGTCACAGCCCAGCACGCGCACGGGCATGATGTTCGTGGACTTGGCCACGCCCTAGGTGGACCCACCCACGGTGCCGGCCACGTGGGTGCCGTGACCGTTGCAGTCGCCGCTGCCGTAACCGTCGTCGATCGCGGTCACACCGGGGGAGACCCGGCCGCGGAACTGGGAGTGGGTGGCGCGCACGCCCGTGTCGATCACGTAGGTCGTGACACCCGCGCCGGTGGCCGAGTAGTTGTAGGTCCCGTTGAGCGGCAGGTCCTTCTGGTCGGAGCGGTCCAGGCCCCACGTGGCGTTGGACTGGGACGCGGTGGCCTTGACGGTCTTGTTCTTCTCCACGACCGCCACGCCCGGGTCCGCGTTGAGGGTCTTGACCTGGGCGGGGCTCAGGTCAGCGGTGAAACCACCGATGGTGTTGAACTGCTGCTTGACCTTGTCGCCCTTGGACTGCCACTTGTCCACCTGCTTCTGGGTGGCCTTGGCCACGGCCGTGCGGGCCGCCCTGCTCGCCGGACCGGCGGGCGCCTTGCTGGCGGCCGACAGTTCCAGCATGACCACGTACTCGCCGCCGGACACGTCCAGGACCTTGGCCCCCTGGTTGATGGAGTTCTGCGCGGACGCGTTTTCCGCCGGGGTGTTGGCGGGTGCCGCGATGCCCGGGGAGACCGTGCCCAGGACGACAGCGGCCGCGGCGGCCGTGGCGAGGAATGCGTTTCTCTTGCTCATGGAGGGAATCCTTCGTTCGGTGGTCAACCGAGATCCGAGGAAACGAGCCCGTGGATTTCGTGAACGACCAGAGTGACGAGAAAGTGCCGTTTCCCGTGCACGAGAAACGGGGGCGACGGGACAGAGGGCGCATCCCAGTACCGCATGAACGACCGTTTCCGCACGTCCAGGCCGGGTTCTCGAATGCGATTTCACCGTAATCGGATCGTTATCAAGTGAACAATGGCCAAACAGCCAGACTCTCAAAAACACGTGTCACCTATTTATTCGGCGGCTCGGCCGCGCTCGTCATGGGCTCCTCACCCCTTCGACAGTTGCCCACTATGTGAGACTCACGTACCTTGGGTGTGTTCCGCGCGACCCATCCGCGTCGCGCGGCCGCCCGGCTCCGCACGGCCCCACCAGGCCGCTTCCCGGAGCCCGACAGTGGGGAGACCGCGACGTGGCACTCAGTGCTCTGGATTTGTTCTCGGTGGGTATCGGACCGTCGTCCTCCCACACGGTGGGGCCCATGCGGGCCGCACGGCTCTTCGTGGCCGGGCTCGCCGCCGACGCCCTGCTGGAGTCCGTGACCCGGGTCCACTCCCAGCTCTTCGGCTCCTTGGGGGCCACCGGGTGGGGCCACGGATCGGACAAGGCCGTGGTGCTGGGGCTCATGGGCGAGGACCCCGAGACCGTGGACACGGACCTCGCGGACCAGAAGGTCGCGCTCGCGGGAGAGAAAGGGCAACTGCTGCTCGGGGGCACACACCCCGTGACCTTCGACCGTTCCCATGACGTGATCATGCACCGCAGGAAGTCCCTGCCCACCCACCCCAACGGGATGAGCTTCACCGCCTACGACGCCGCCGGCGAGGTCATCCGCGAACGGATCTACTACTCCGTGGGCGGCGGTTTCGTGGTGGACGAGTCCGCGAGCGGTGCGGACAAGGTGGTCGCGGACAGCACCCCCGTGGCCTACCCGTTCAGCACGGGTGATGAATTGTTGGCCATCTGCGAGACCGAGGGTCTGAACATCGCCCAGATCATGGCCGCGAACGAGCTGTCGTGGCGGCCCGCGGAACAGACCCGGGAGCAGCTGCTGCACATCTGGTCCGTAATGCAGGAATGTGTGGAGAACGGGTGCACGCGCGAGGAGAAGACCCTGCCCGGGGGACTGAAGGTGCGCCGTCGTGCGCCGGAGATGCGCAAGCGTCTGCTCGCCAAGGAACCCGGCAACGACCCCCTCTACGGCATGGACTGGGTCAACCTGTACGCGCTCGCGGTCAACGAGGAGAACGCGTCCGGCGGGCGGATCGTGACCGCCCCCACGAACGGTGCGGCGGGGATCATCCCCGCGGTGCTGCATTTCTACACGCGGTTCATGGTGGACGTGTGCGACGACAAGATCGTCGACTTCCTGCTCACCGCCGCGGCGATCGGGATCGTGATCAAGGAGAACGCCTCGATCTCCGGCGCCGAGGTGGGTTGCCAGGGCGAGGTGGGATCGGCGTGTTCCATGGCGGCCGCCGGCCTGTGCGCCGTGCTGGGCGGGAGCCCGCGGCAGGTGGAGTGCGCCGCGGAAATGGGGGTCGAGCACAACCTCGGGCTCACGTGCGACCCCGTGGGCGGGCTCGTGCAGATCCCGTGCATCGAGCGCAACGCGATCGCGAGCGTCAAGGCCATCAACTCCGCCCGGCTGTCCATGCAGGGGGACGGGACCCACAAGGTCTCCCTGGATCAAGTGGTCAAGACCATGCGGGAGACCGGCGCGGACATGAAGATCAAGTACAAGGAGACCTCGCGCGGCGGCCTCGCGGTCAACGTGATCGAGTGCTGACGGGCACAATGGGGGCGTGAGCACCTCGATCCTCCTCCTCGCGGACACCCACCTGCCGAAGCGGGCCAAGGCCCTCCCGGACCAGGTGTGGCGCGAGGTCGACGCCGCGGACGTGGTGCTCCACGCCGGTGACTGGGTGGACCTGGCCACGTTCGAGGCCCTTGAGCAGCGCTCCCGGAAGCTGATCGCGGTGTGGGGCAACAACGACGGCCCCGAGTTACGCGAACGCATGCCTGAAACCGCATACTGGGAACTCGAGGGGGTGCGGTTCGCCATGACGCACGAGACCGGCGCCTCAAGCGGACGGGAGCGGCGTATGGACCGGGCGTTCCCGGACATCGACGTCCTGGTCTTCGGCCATAGCCACATCCCGTGGGACACCGTGGCGCCCTCCGGGATGCGCTTGCTCAACCCCGGCAGCCCCACCGACCGGCGGCGCCAACCACACTGCACGTACATGCGCGCGGTCGCTGACGCGGGTGCCCTCACGAGCGTGGAGCTGGTCCGGTTACCGCCGCGCACCGTCTAGGGTGGGCGCATGAGGCTGTTCGCGGCTGTTCACCCCACCCGGGCCGCACGTGAGCACCTGGTCGGTGCATTGCGTGAGGTCCGTGAACTCACCGGCACCGCATTGCGCTGGGGCGACCCCGAGCAGTGGCACGTCACCCTTGCGTTCTACGGCGAGCAACCCGAGGCTGCGGTGCCGGAGCTCGAGGAGCTGCTGAGCGACGTCGCCCGGGACCACGCACCGCTCACTGTGTGCTTGCGAGGCGCGGGATCCTTCTCCGGCACAACCCTGTGGATGGGCGTGGGTGGTGCCTCGGACGCGCTCGTGGAGCTCATGCACGCGTGCTCGCTGGACCCTGAGGAGCGCGCAAGACAGCGCGCCCACCTCACGGTCGCGCGCATGTCCCGTGCCGAGCGCACGCGCAAGGCTCGCGAACGACGCCGCAGTTCACGCACCGTGGCGCGCCCCGGGCCCGAGCTCGCGCATGTAGTGCACGCGCTGTCCGTGTACGAGGGGCCCGCGTGGACCGTCAGCGAGCTCTCCCTGGTGTCCTCAGAGCTTGGCGAGGGCCGCAGCGGTGGTGCCCTGCACCGCACCGTGCAACGATTCCGGCTGTCGGAGCGCGTCGCCTCGGACGCCCCTGGGCGTATGCCTGAGGAAGGCTGCCGTTGACTGATTCGGTTCGTGGGGCACGCGCCGGCGCGTGGTTGTGGCTGCTCGTGGCGTGCGGGGTGTTGACCCAGGCCACCGTGAACCTGTTGCGACCGGTCACGTCCTACAAACTGCTCGCGCTGCACGCGGACTCGATCACGATCGGGTTGACCACGGCCGCGTACGCCCTGGTCCCGCTGCTCACCGCGGTGTGGCTCGGGCGGTACTCGGACCGCACCCGGCAATTGCGCGTGCTGACCCTTTCCGGGGTGTTTCTGCTGGTCGCCGGTGGGGCGCTGCTGGCGCTGTCACCCACGGTGTGGGCGGTCGTGGCCGCGAGCGCCGTGCTGGGCATGGGGCACCTGAGCTTCACGATCGGGGGTCAGACGGCGATCGCCCGTTACGCCGCGGACCGGGACCTGGACAAGGGGTTCGGGTGGTTCACCGCAGCGTTCTCCGCGGGGCAGATGATCGGCCCCGCCCTGGGCGGTTGGCTCGTGGGGCACAGCTCGTCCGCGACCTCCCCGGAGCGCCTCGCGGACGTGAACCAGGCACTGTGGATCGGTGCCGCGATCTCGCTCGCGGCCGTTCCGCTGTTGCTCCTGCGCGCCGGGACACCCGCGGGGGACGCCGCCCCGCCCCGCGCGGCCTCCGGTACTGCGGCGCGTTCCGAATCAGCCGACAAACCCACCATCGCTCGGGTGCTCAGGGTGCCACGGGTGGCGTCCCACATGCTCGCCGCATTGTCCCTGCTCGCGATGCTCGACATCCTCACCGCGTTCCTGCCGGTCATCGGGGAGGAGGCCGGTGTGGCTCCCGCGGTCGTGGGTCTGTTGCTCGGCGTCCGGGGTTTCGCATCCATTGCCTCCCGGTTGCTCCTGCCGTGGTTGTCCCAGCGGTTCTCGCGGCGGGGTCTGCTGCTGACATGTTTGTTCGGGGCCGGCATCACGCTGGTCATCCCACCGCTCGTGCTGGGGAACTTCTGGGTCGCGGCGTTCTTCCTGGCCGTGGGCGGATTCCTGTTGGGTCTGGGTCAGCCACTCACCATGACCATGATCACCACGTCCGTCCCGGGCAACTGGCGCGGCTCCGCCCTGGCGGTCCGGTTGACGGGTAATCGCCTGGGGCAGGTGATCCTCCCCCTGGTTGCGGGTGTCTTCGCGGCACCCCTGGGCCCGGCCACCGCGGTGTGGATGTGCTGCGGGGTGCTCTTGGCCAGCGGTGCGGAGAAGGCGTGGGGGGACCGCCGCGCGGACCGTTCGTGATGTGACCGTGCCTACCGTGGCCGCAACTGGTTCATGGCTCAGGAGGGTTCATGTCCGCACTGCATCAGGCGCTCCTGCGGGATTTCCGGCGGATGTCCCGCAACCGCGGGCTCGAGTCCGGGGGAGTGGAGTGCCAAGCGGCGACCACCGCGGACGGGCTCAATCGGCAGTGGTTCGTCGGGTGGTTGATCGCGCGCGGTGCCACGGTGTACTACGACGCGATCGGTAACGAGTTCGGCCTCTTCGAGCTGTGTCCGGGCGCCCCGTACGTGATGGTCGGCTCGCATCTGGACTCCCAGCCCAGGGCCGGCCGGTTCGACGGCGCCTACGGCGTGCTTGCCGGGGCGACCGTGTGCCCGGAGCTGTACCGAGCGGCGCCGTCCGGGGAGACGGAACTGACGGACAACCTGTGCGTGGTGAACTGGTTAAACGAGGAGGGCTGCCGGTTCACGCCGTCCATGATGGGCAGCCTGGTCCACGCCACGTGGGGTGCGCGCAAGTACGAGTTCGAGGTGCTCGGCGAGCACTCCCACAAGGGCATCACCCACAACGAGTACGAGTTCACATCGGATCAGGACATGCTCGCCGGACTGGACATGCTCACGGCCACCCTGACAAGGGCGGCGCAGGGGGAACTGGACGGGTAGCGCGCCCGGCCGAGCGTCGTCGCCCGTGGACGTGCGGCGGGCGGCGACCCGGAGGCGTAGCGACGTCGTCGGGCCGCGGCCGCGGCGGCGCACCTAGAGTGGAGGACATCGTCGATCCGAGGAGGACCCCGTGACCGAAGCGCTGCCCCTGGACGGTGTGCTCGTGGCCGATTTCTCGCGCGTGCTCGCGGGGCCGCTGTGCACCATGACGCTCGCGGACCTCGGTGCCCGCGTGATCAAGGTCGAGCGCCCGGACACCGGTGACGACACGCGCGCGTGGGGTCCGCCCTATTCCGAGACCGGTGCCACGTACTTCGAGTCCGTGAACCGCAACAAGGAATCCGTGTGCCTGGACCTGCGGGACGAGGACGGGCGGGAACTCGCGCGCGAACTCGCCCTGCGCGCGGACGTGGTCGTGGAGAACTTCAAGCCCGGCGGGATGGCCAAGCTCGGCCTGGGCTACGAGGAGATCTCGCGCGAGAACCCCGGCGTGGTCTACGTGTCCGTGTCCGGTTTCGGCACCGCCGAGGGCGCCCACCTGGCCGGTTACGACTTCCTGGTCCAGGCCGTGGGTGGGCTCATGAGCATCACGGGCGCCGCGGGCGGCGAGCCCACCAAGGTGGGCGTGGCCCTGGTGGACGTCCTGACCGCCAAGGACGCCACGATCGGCGCGCTCGCGGCCCTCGAAGCGCGACACCGCACGGGCCGCGGCGCGCACATCGACGTCAGTCTGCTCTCGAGTCTGCAGGGTGCCCTCGTCAACCAGGGCCAGGCGTACCTGGGTGCCGGTAAGGTCCCCGAGCGCATGGGCAATGCCCACCCGTCCATCGTCCCCTACCAGTTGTTGCACTGCGCGGACGCGCCCCTCGCGGTGACCGTGGGCAACGACGGGCAGTTCCGCAGATTCACGGCCGTGCTGAGCATCCCCGACGTCGCGGACGACGAACGGTTCGCCACGAACTCGGCGCGCGTGGCCCACCGCGACGACCTCGTGCCGCTTCTGGAGGAGGCGCTGTCCGCCCGGACCGCCCGCGAGTGGCAGGAAGCGCTGACCGAGGAAGGGGTGCCTGCGGGCAAGGTCGCCGGGATCGGCGAGGGCGTCACGCTGGCCGAGGACCTCGGACTGGAACCCACGGTGGACGTCCAGGATCGGGAGGGCAGGACCGTGGGACGGCAGTTCCGTCATCCGGCCCGCTGGACCCCACCCCTGGAATCCCCCACGGTCGCCCCGCCGCAGCTCGGGCAGGACACGGAAACGATTGTGGCGTGGCTCCGTGAACCCCGTCACCGTACAGTGAGGACATGAGCCAACAGAACACCGTCAACGTCATGGACCTGGTGGGCTTCGACTCCCTGCTGAACGAGGAAGAGATCGCTCTGCGATCCACCGTGCGGGAGTTCGTGGACGCCACCATCCGCCCCAACATCGCCGAGTGGTACGAGAAAGCGGTCTTCCCCCTGGAGATCGTCCCGGAGATGGCCAAGCTGGGCCTGCTGGGTATGCACCTGAAGGGATACGGCTGCGCGGGCCGTTCCGCCGTGGAATACGGCCTGGCCGGCGCCGAGCTGGAAGCCGGGGATTCCGGTCTGCGCACGTTCGTGTCCGTGCAGGGCTCCCTGGCCATGAGCGCCATCTACAAGTGGGGCTCCGAGGAGCAGAAGCAGGAGTGGCTCCCGCGCATGGCCGCCGGTGAGGCCATCGGGTGCTTCGGGCTCACCGAGCCCACCGCGGGTTCCGACCCCGGTTCCATGAAGACGTTCGCGCGCCGCGACGGCGAGGACTGGGTCATCTCCGGCGCCAAGCGGTGGATCGGCCTGGCGACCGTGGCCAAGGTGGCCGTCATCTGGGCCCAGACGGACGAGGGCATACGCGGTTTCGTGGTGCCCACCGACACCCCGGGCTTCAAGGCCACGCCCATCCAGCCCAAGCTGTCCATGCGGGCCTCGATCCAGTGCGAGATCGAACTCACGGACGTGCGACTTCCCGCATCCGCTCTGCTACCCGAGGCCAAGGGGCTACGCGGCCCGTTCTCGTGTCTCAACGAAGCCCGGTACGGGATCATCTGGGGTGCCATGGGCGCCGCCCGCGACTCGTTCGAGGTGGCCCTGAAGTATTCCCAGGAGCGCATGCAGTTCGATCGCCCGCTGGCCGGGTACCAGCTCACGCAGCAGAAGCTCGCGGACATGGCACTCGAGATCGACAAGGGCTTCCTGCTCGCGCTGCAGATCGGCCGCCTCAAGGACGCCGGCACACTGCAGCACCACCAGATCTCAGTGGGCAAGCTCAACAACTGCCGCGAGGCCATCAAGATTGCCCGCGAGGCCCGCACGATCCTGGGCGGCAACGGCGTCACCCTCGACTACTCCCCGCTGCGCCACGCCAACAACCTGGAATCCGTGCGCACATACGAGGGCACGGATGAGGTGCACGTCCTCATCCTGGGCCAGCAGCTCACCGGGGAGGCGGCCTTCCGCTGATCCCGTGGGTGTTCAGCCCGCCCGACCCGCTCGCCCGTCCCACAGCCCCGTGGCGCGGGCGAGCAGGGGTGCTCCCAGCACGGGTTCCCGGTCCAACAGCGTGACCCGCAGTCCATGATCGCCCAGGCGTTCCCTGAGCTCCACGCCCACCGAGGTGGTTGCGAGCCCGCCTCCCATCACTACGGGGAGGGGCTCGCCCAGGTTCCTGGCCACGGTGATGATCAGCTCCGCGAGGTGCGCGGCGGCCGCCGAGACCAACTCGCGAGCGGCGTCGTCGTGCGGGGCCAGCTCGATCACCGTGCGGGCCAGACCGGCCCAGTGGGTGCGGTCGGGGCGGTCGTGGAACGCCGCGATCAGCTCGGTGGGCGTGTCGACCCCGGCGTGTCCCAACACGGCCCGAGCGAACCGGTCGTCCTCTGCGGGGGTCTCGTCGCTCGCTCCCCTGTGCTGCGCGTCCCGCAGCACATGGCGTACCGCTTCCCGGCCGAGCCAGTACCCGCTGCCCTCGTCGCCGAGCAGGTAGCCCCAGCCCCCGGCGCGGGTCCCGTGGCCGGAAGCGTTCACACCCCACGCCACGGAACCGGTTCCCGCGATCGCCGCGATGCCCTCGGTGTGTCCGCCCGCGGCGAGGATCAGGCGGGTGTCATGCACCGCGATCACGGGCGTCTCCGACGCCGGGCCAGCGCCCGCTGCGGCCTCAGCCACGGAGCGAATGAGCTGCGTCAGCGCAGCGGCGTCGTGCGGGGTGTCCACACCGCCGGCGCCGGCGAGAACCGTGGTGCCGGGTGGCGGTTCCAAGCGGGCGAAGATCTCCCGCAGTGACTGGGCGGCCCGCTCCCGGCTGACGTTCTGCACGTTCGCGCTGCCGGAACGAGCTTCGCGCACCGGGGAGTCCCCGCGGAACAGTACGCCGCGGGTGTGGGATCCGCCGATGTCCAGGCCCACGAGGAACCGGTTCACGGGTTTACGGGTTCCCCGGTCCTCAATGCCTCAGCCCTCGACGGTGACTTCACCCATCTCATCCCAGCCATTACCGTCGATCTGGCGGGAGATGATACGCGGGGTGCGGACGAGGTACGGCGGGAACTTCTCGGTCATGGCGGTGAAGTGCTCGGACTTCACGTGGGCCTCGGCGGCGTCGTCCTCGAAGGCCTCCACGAGCACGTACTCGTTGGGGTTGTCCAGGCTGCGGGACCAGTCGAACCACTTGTTGCCCGGCTCCTGGCGGGTCGCGGCAGTGAAGTCCGCGACGATCTCGGGCCAACGCTCGGCGTACTCGTCCTTGACCTCGAACTTGACCACGATGAAGATCATTGCACTGCTCCTGTCCTGGGGTGTGACACGTCCCGTGCCGGTTCCATGCCGTGCCCCAGTATAAGTCGGCGGCTCGCCGTCATGCGGCGTCACGGCGGCCGCGGGAGGAGCGACCCGTGGGCTAGTGTGCAGACATGAGTAGCGCACCTACCCATCTGCCCGTCACGCACGAGCAGCGTGTCACCGCTCGCCGCGCCGTGGTCGCGTCCTCGATCGGTAACGCGCTCGAGTGGTTCGACATCATCGTCTACTCGTCCCTCGCGGTCGTGATTTCCGCGCTGTTCTTCGAGTCGGATTCGATCGGACAGGTCACGGGCACCCTGCTGACGTTCGGTACGTTCGCGCTGTCGTACCTGATCCGCCCGCTCGGTGCCCTGGTGCTGGGCTCCTACGCGGACCGCCACGGTCGCCGCCCGGCCCTGACCATCACGATTGCCCTGATGATGCTCGGCACGCTCATCATGCTGCTCGCCCCCACGGCGGCGGTCATCGGCCCCGCGGCAGCGCTGCTCATCCTGCTCGCCCGCCTGATCCAGGGCTTCTCCGCCGGTGGCGAGTTCGGCACGGCCACCGCGTTCCTGATCGAGAACGCCCCAGACAAGCGCGCCTTCTACGGGTCGTGGCAAGTGGCGACCCAGGGCCTTGCGATCCTGATGGCCTCGGGTTTCGGGTTCGCGCTGCACACCCTGCTGAGCCACGACGCGCTGTACTCGTGGGGCTGGCGCATCCCCTACCTCTTCGGCCTGCTCATCGGCCCCGTGGGCCTCTACATCCGCTTGCGCATGGATGAGACCCCGGACTTCCGGGCGTTGCAGGACGAGCGTGCGCGAGCGGCGTCGTCGTCCTCGGAGAACACGGGTACGACGACGCCGCCCCGCCCGCCCCTCGGGCGCGGTCCCCTCGCGCAGACCATCGTCCACTCCGCCGGCCGGTGGCTCACGGCCGCAGGTGTGGTGGGCCTGGCGTCCATGTCCGTGTACACGATCCTGTTCATGCCCACGTACTCGATCCAGAACTTTGACCTGCCCTCGTGGGCCGCGTACCTGGGCGGTGTGGTGGCCGGCGCGGTGACCCTGGTGGGCTCCCCGTTCGTGGGGCACCTCGCGGACCGCGTGGGACCTGCCCGGGTCATGCTCGTGGCCTCCGCGGTGGGCATCGTGGTGGTGTACCCGCTGTTCCTGTGGTTGGTCGCGGCTCCGACGGTGGCCACCCTAACCGTGGTGCAAGCGGTGCTGGGCGTGATCATGGCCCTGTACTTCGGCCCCATGCCCGCGCTGCTCACCGACATGTTCCCCACGCAGATCCGCACCACGGGGATGTCCGTGGCCTACAACCTGGGCGTCACGGTGTTCGGGGGATTCGCACCCCTCGTGCTCGCGTGGCTCGTGAGCTCCACCGGCTCTCTGACCTCACCGAGCATCTACTACGCGGTGGTGGCGGCCCTATCCCTGGTGTGCCTGCTGATCGCGCGCAAGCGGTTCGCGGTGCGGTGATCCGGACCCACTGCAGCCCCTGCTTTATCTGAGTAGAAGCAGGATTCGGCGCCACGAAGCTGCTTTTGCTCCACTAATGCAGGGGTAGTGGGGCGGGAAGCGATGCGGGGGTGGTGGGGCGGAGTGCACGACAGGCGCCGTTGCCGGCGGTGGGGCGGGCAGACGAAAGGCCCCCGTCGTGTTCACGACGAGGGCCCTCCGGTCGAAAGGTGGCGGGTGCGGATCTCAGCCCAGCCCGTCCTTCAGATTCTTGCCGGCGTCTTTGATGTTCTCCACGGACTGCTTGGCGCCACCGGAAGCTTTCTCCCCGGCACCCTCAGCTTGCAGATCTGCGTTGTCCGTGGCGTCACCAAGCTTTTCCTTGGCGGAACCGGAAGCCTTCTCCGCAGCATTACTGATCTTGTCACCGAGTCCCATAGGCACTTCCTTCCGTGGAGCGAACAGGTCCTCATAATCTAGACCCGACATCCCGGCCGGGGGAAGACATGGCGCGGAACAATTTCCTGGGAGCACCCGCTTCAAAACCTCGGGAGTGGCGGGCCTGCCGGCCCGGGCGAGTCACCGGAACCGCGGTGTCTGCCGAACCAAAAACTCCGCCAGCCCGAGCGGCTCACTGGTAGGACACGAACCACGGCTTGGGCGTCAGCTCGAAGGTCTGCTTGGGGGTGAACGTGGGGGTGTCCTCGTCGTAGAAGTTCTTCCACGCCATGCGGATCCCCCGGGGCAGCTCGTGCTGCAGAGCGTCCCACGTGGACATCTTCAGATCCGGGGTGCCGTGTCCGTCCGCGTGCAGGAGGAACGCGAGCTCGGGGTGGTCCGTCGTGATGGCCTCACGGTTCTGGATCATGGGCATGGAGAACTGGTGCAGGATCAGGGTCTTCTGGGGCAGGCCGTTCTCGGTCGTGAGCCGGGCGAGCCACTGCGTGGTCTCGTTGATCTCCTGAGCGCTCACGGACCCGATCTGCTGCAGCGGGTACTGCCCGGGCCCCAGCCGCCACTCGGGGTCCAGGGCCAGGCCCACGTTGGGGCGCTTCAGCAGTTCCTCGTACCGCTTGGCCTGGGACAGGAAGTCCGAGCGGCCGGGTTGCAGGTCCAGGACCACGTAGATCCCGTGCTTCTGCGCGGCCTCGATGTACGGCATGAGGCGCTCCACGGGAGCCTCGCTGGAGAAGTCGCCGTCCGGTCCCGGGTCGGAGGAGGCGGTGGTCGCGATGATCTCGAACGCCGGGATCACTTTCTCCTGGCTGTAGGGCTCGTACTGCTTGGCCAGCTCGATCGCCCGCTCGGCGGATTCCTCCGGCCCCTGCTCACCCAGCGCGCCCAGCCCCGGGGTGCCCGGGTGTCCGTAGAGCGCCACGAACCGGCGCTCGGGGAACAGGGTGGTGCCCCCGCCGATCAGCTCTGGCGGCTGGGTGGGCGTGGGTGTCGCGCTGGGCTGTTCGGTCGCGGTGGACGACGTCGCTGCGGTACTGTTCGCGGTGTCGTCGCCCCCTGCGTCGCCGCCGGAACCGCAACCGGTGAGCAGCAGCATGGCGCAGAGGGCGGAAAAGGTGGCGGGGGCGGCGGAGCGCATGGTGCGTGACCTCGATCGGTAGGGGGAGCGCGGGGGAGTCGAGTGTGCTGGTTCCATGATACGTGTTCGCGGGCGTGAACACCCGGAATCCCGGGGCGGGCGGGGCCGTATGACGGTGCGCTCAGCCCAGTGCCACGCGCTGCAGCAAGTCCAACAAGGTGGCCCGTTCGTCCTCGCTCAGGGGTGCCAGTGTCCCGTCCGTGCAGTGGTCCACCGCGGCGCGCGCACGCCGGTAGAGCTCGCGGCCCTCGTCCGTGGGCTCGATCAACTTGGAGCGGCGATCATTGGGATCGGTGCGCCGCACCACGGCCCCGCGACGCTCGAGGGAATCCACGATCAGCACGATCTGGCTGGGGTCCAGGACCAGGTACCTGCTCAGCTCCCGCTGGGACGGGTGCAGGTCCGAACACACGAGGGACAGGGCCGAGTAGTGGCGCACCTTCAGGTCCAGTTCCCCCAGGGCCCGGTTGGCGGACGCGGAGCCCAGGGAACTCGCGCGGGCCATGAGGAACACCGGTTCGGATGCGAGATCACTCGCCCTCAGGTCCGGCGCCAGGCCAAGGGCGTCCTGCGGAAGGGGGGTGGTCATGTCGCTGCTCCTGGGTGTCGTGTCGTGTCGTGACGTGCTCCGTGCGGTGGGCGGGGGTGGGACCGTCCGCCGAAGGATCGTCGTGGATAATCTTAACCGTTGGCAATATCAATTAAATCGGTCCCATGAAAGAAACATGTGGTGACGCCCATCACCGCCGGAGCAGAACCCCAGAGGGAACATGTCATGACCGCCAAGACCGTTGTTCTGTTCGACGAGGTGGCCGAGCTCGCAGGGAAGGATTTGGGCTACTCCGAGCGGCGCGAGATCACCCAGGACCAGGTGAACCTGTTCGCGGACGCCACCGATGACCACCAGTGGATTCACGCCGATCCGGAGAAGGCCGCGGACGGTCCGTTCGGTGGGCCCATCGCACACGGGTTCCTGACCCTGTCGCTGCTGATCCCCATGTGGTCCGAGCTCTTCGACGTGTCCGACGTGAAGACCAAGGTCAGCTACGGCGTGGACAAGGTCCGTTTCACCTCACCGGCGAAGGTGGGCGCACGCATCCGGATGACCGTGACCATCGCGGAAGTCTCGGAGGTCAAGGGCAACGGCCTGCACCTCGTGGCGGATGCGACGATCGAGATCGAGGGGGAGGAGCGCCCCGCGGTGGTGGCGCGCTTCCTGAGCCGGTTCTACAAGTAGGGTTCAGGGCCCTCACTACATTCCTGCCCCGATAATGCACGCTACGACGCTGTGGCGTGCATTATCGGGGCACAGGTGTTCTCAGGGGTGGGTCCCAGGTCGTTCACTTCTCGGTTCTGTCCGCGATCCACTTCTGGAACACCGCGGAGTCCTGCTCGCCCAGTCCCGCGTCGATGAGCTGTTGCGCCGCGGCCGCGATGGGCCCGCCCAGCACCGACGTGGTTCCGGTGGCGCGGGCGGCATCCAGGTACGCGGAGACGTCCTTGTGCACGAAGGCCGCCTGCGCGGACACCGAGTAGTCGTGGCCCACGAGCTTGGGAGTCTTGTCCGCCAGGATGGTGGATCCCGCGTAGCCGCCCTGGAGCAGGTCCAGCAGTGTGGCCAGGTCCAGTCCGGCCCGTTCGGCCACGACGCTGGCCTCGGAGATCGCCACGATCTCCGCCGCGCAGATCAGCTGGTTGCACGCCTTCGCTACCTGCCCGGCCCCCAGCGGCCCCAGGCGGACGGGGCGACCGCACGAGGACAGGACGTCCGAGACCAGGCCGGCGGCGGCGTCGTCGCCGCCCACCATGACGGACAGGTCCCCGCGGATCGCCCCGGCCTCCCCGCCGCTTATGGGCGCGTCCACGAACTCGACACCCGAGGTGTCCCGGTGCCAGCGGGTGATGTCCACGGGAGAGACGGTGGAGCTGATCGCCAGGACCAGGCGGTCGTGGTCGGCGTCGCGCTCGCGGGCGCCCTCAGCGAGTTCTTCCAGCACGCCGTCGATTTCCGGGGCGCCGGGCACCAACAGGATCACGATGTCGCACTGGCGCGCCATGTGCCGCGGCGTGTCCACCGCGCGGGCCCCCGGGGCCTTGTGGAGGCTGCGATGCAGAACCACCACGTCGTGCCCGGCGCTGATGATGTGCCCGGCCATGGGCTTGCCCATGGATCCGAGACCGATGATTCCCACGGTGTGCGGTGACGGGCTCATGCTGCGGCTCCTCGCGACGGTGACGGTTGGTCCCATCATGCCCCGAATGCTGGCGCCGGCGTCCAGGGGTGGGGGCGAATTACCTCGAACAGAAATACCGAAATGAGGATGGGCGTCGTACTGCCGGGAAAATTCTATGCAATCTTTGATTTGGTGGAACTGGGTGGCAGTGGGTTATCGCCATGGGAGGTGCCGAGGGTGCATCCAGCCCTTATGGGTGGGATATTTATGACTGCATTACGTGCATTACGTGCATTGCGGGGCCGCGCCCCAATATCCGGCGTCTCGAGCGCTTGGTCATCGGCGCCGGCGTGGATCATCCGGGTCGGATGGCCGGTTGGAGCCGCCGAACAGTGCGGATTTAAAGACACTTCCGAAAAAGTAAATGAGGCCAGCAGCCAGAAGGATAAGCAATATCGAACCGATAAGAATGGCCAGGTGATCCATTATTCACTTCTCGCGCCTCGTGAAGTCCATTGTCATGTGTATTGATGGGGATTCAGTCTAGCAGGATCACCCTCATGAAAATAGTACGGTACTTCATTCGTATTTCTTCTTCGACGCGGACGGGGAATGTCGGCCATTGATTGGGTTATGCACGGGGGTAGGTCATGGAGCCTCCCGCAGTCATGCTCACCACCCGCACCACGGGGTGGCGCTCGAGCTGACCGACGGCACGCTGTTCACGACCCAGGGCACGGAGGATGAACGGCACACCGTGCGCGTGCTTGGCAAGGACGGCGCCGTCAAGGCCGAGACGACGGACTGCCCGGGCGTGCACGGTGAGGCGGCGGCCGCGCCGGGAGCGAGCACCGACACCGTGATGGCGGGTTGCGAGAACGGGCCCGTGATCTATCGGGACGGGACGTTCCACAAGGTGGCCGTGGCGGACGCCTACGCGCGCTCGGGCAACCTCGCAGGTTCGGAGAGGTCGCCGATCGTGCTGGGCGACTACAAGGTGGACGAGGATGCCGAGCAGGAGCGCCCCACGTGTGTGGCCCTCTTCGACACCCGGGACGGGTCGCACCGGCTGGTGGACTTGGGCTCGTCCTACTGGTTCCGTTCGCTGGCCCGCGGGCCGGAGGGTGAGGCTTTGGTGCTCACGTACGACGGCAAGCTCAACGTGATCGACGTGGAGTCCGGAAAGGTGGTCCGGAAGACCGACGTGATCCAGCCGTGGGAGGAGAAGGCGGACTGGCAGGAGGCGGGCCCCGCGATCAAGGTGGCCGGCTCGAGCGCCTACGTGACCGACGCGCAGAACAAGAAACTGCACGTGGTGGATCTGACCAAGGGTGAAGTGGCCAAGACCATCGACCTGCCGCAGACGTCGGTGGAACTCGCGGTGGTGACGGGCAAACCGGAGGCTCCGGCGCGGGAGGAGAAGGCGCACGGACACGTTCCCCACAAGGGTCACGACCATGCCCACGACGACGCCGCTCCCTCAGCGGGTGCCCCTGCGGACGCCGGAGGTCACGGCGGGCCCGGGCGCTGACGGTCCCGAATGATGTGCTCCTCGATCACTGGAACAGATCGGGCAGTGGCCCCGTGGACGCCATCACGCGTCCACGGGGCCACTGCATTGTCAGGTCGTCTCGGTCAGGTTCAGTCCGCTACCGACGTGAACGCACCGTGCGGGTGCGCCAGTTCGTCATCCGACGGAACCGGTCCGATGGCGTCCCACAGTTCGACCCACGCGCCGTCCTCGATGCGCCACAGTTCGCAGAAGAAGTGGCGGTCACCGGCGATGGATCCTTCCGAGAACGTCAGGACGAAGTTCCCGTCAGCCACCGTGCGGTGCAATGTGTCGTAGGTCAGTGCAGAACCGTCCTCCTTGAGGTGTTTCAAGAAGTCGACCATGTTCTGCACACCGTCGGCGATGTCACCCGAGTGCTGCGTGAACCGCCCGTCCGAACGCGTGAAATCGCCCGCGGCGTCGTAGTCCTGGCCCTGTAAGAACGTAGCCCAGGCCCGCTTGACGAACTCCCTGTTGGCCTCGGTGTCGGCGGATGTGTCCACCTCCGTGGGGCCGTCCAGCTGGGTGTGGCCCGACTCGTTGGGTGGTGTCTGATCCACCAGGCCGTCCCAGTGCTCCACGATCTTGCCGTCGGCCACGCGGTAGATGTCGAACCCCACGAACACGGTGTCCGGATCCAACCCGGGATAGGCACCGTGCAGCGCGACCAAACCGGCCTTTTCGTCCACGACTACGCGCGCGACGTCGTGCCTCAGACCCTCGCCCGCGTCGGTGACCAGCTCCCGCAGGCCTTCCTTACCGTTGGCCACGAGCGGCGAATGCTCCACGTAGTCCTCGGCGAAATTGCGGTCCAGGGTGCTCAGGTCGTGTTCGGTGAACAGCTCGCGGTCAGCGGTGAGCACGAGTTCTCGAATGTCGGTCATGATGCGCTCCTTCCCTCGTTCGTTCCCGCCGTCAGTCCAACGAGCTCATCACGTGCTTGACGCGGGTGTACTCCTCCACGGCGTACTTGGAGAGGTCCTTGCCGTAGCCGGAGTGCTTGAAGCCGCCGTGGGGCATCTCGGCGACCAACGGGATGTGGGTGTTGATCCATACGCAGCCGTAGTCCAGATCGCGGGACATCCGCAACGCGCGGCCGTGATCCTTGGTCCACACGGACGACGCCAATCCGTATTCCACCCCGTTCGCCATCTCCACGGCCTGCTCCTCCGTGGAGAAGGTCTGGACGGTGATGACGGGACCGAAGATCTCATTCTGAATGGCCTCGTCCTCCTGCTCGAGATCCGCCACGATGGTCGGCTCGAAGAAGAAGCCGGGCCCGTCCGCCTGCTTGCCACCCGTGGTCACGGTGGCGTGCTCCGGCAAACGATCGATGAACCCGGACACCTGTTCGAGCTGCTTGGCGTTGTTGAGCGGGCCGTAGAGGATGTCCTCCTTGTCCGGGGTGCCGAATGCCGTGTCCTTCGCGGCTTGGGTGATCTTCTCCAGGAACTCGTCACGGACCGATCCCTCCACGAGGATGCGGGTGGAGGCGGTGCAGTCCTGGCCGGCGTTGAAGAAACCGGCTTCTGCGAGCGTGGAGGCGGCGGAGTCCAGGTCCGCGTCCCCGAACACCACGCAGGGCGCCTTTCCGCCCAGTTCCAAGTGAGCGCGCGTGAGGTTCTTCGCTGCGGATGCGGCGACAGCCAGACCGGCTCGGATCGAGCCGGTGATGGAGACGAGTCCCGCCGTGCGGTGTGACACGACCGTTTCCCCGGTCTTGGCATCGCCCAGGACGATGTTGAAGGTGCCTTCAGGAAGGAACTCCGAGGCGATTTCAGCGAACAGCAGTGTCGACTCCGGAGTCGTGTCCGATGGTTTCAACACGATGGTGTTGCCTGCGGCCAGGGCTGGCCCCACTTTCCAGACGGCCATCATGAGGGGATAGTTCCACGGCGTCACCTGGCCCACCACGCCGATCGGTTCCCGGCGGATCACGGAGTTGAGACCCTCCATGTATTCGCCACTCGCGAGGCCCTCCATCAAGCGGGCTGCGCCGGCGAAGAAGCGGATCTGGTCCGCGGAGACATCGACTTCCTCGGACTGGATCAGGTACTTGGGTTGGCCCGTGTTGCGAGATTGCGCGTCCACGAGTTCGGACCCCCGTGCTTCGAGGGCGTCGGCGATGCGCAGCATGGCGAGTTGTCGCGCACCGGGGGTCATGCGCCCCCATGTCTTCGATGCTTTAGCGGCTGCCTCGTACGCGGCATTCACATCTTGCTCGTTCGAGTTGGGAGACTGTTCCGTCACCTCACCGGTAGCCGGGTTGACCAGGTCGAAGGATTCCTCGGATGCGGATTCCACATAGGTGTTGTTGATGAAGTTCTTGAGCATGAGTGCTCAACCCCCGTTCTCAACTGCCTCTGCGTCTTTCGCAGAGGCTTCGGGGCTCACGTCCTTGTGAAGCCCCACTCCCACCGTACCGACCGAGGTATGAGATTGCTCACAAAGAGCCGGGGGTTCCCGTGTGCGCGACGAAACCAGCACAGGGACGGTTTGGTGATGGTTCAGGACCCGGGTGATCCCTTGACCCCACTGGGGGCAGGCGGGGGCGACATCGTCGTCCCCGAGTACCGTGGACCCCATGAACGCCCCAGCCAACGAACCCGGTAGCGCCCGTCTGGATGTGTGGTTGTGGTCGGTCCGGTTGTTCAAGACCCGCTCGGCCGCCACGACCGCGTGCCGCGCGGGACACGTGCGGCTCAACGGCGCCCCCGTGAAGGCCGCCCAGCCGGTGCGGGTGGGGGATCGGGTGAGTGTGCGCCGCCCGGGGTGGCAGCAGGAGTTCCAGGTCACCAAGCTCATCGTCAAGCGTGTGGGCGCCCCCGCGGCGGCCCAGTGCTACATCGACCACTCCCCGCCGCGGCCCGCGGAACTCAGCGTGCCGGTGGCCCGCAGGGACCGTGGGGCGGGGCGGCCCACCAAGAAGGACCGCCGCGAGCTCGAAAGGCTCAGGGGCCTGCGTTAGTCCTTGTGCGCCGTCGTACCCGCGGCCACCTGAGGGGGGCCGGGATCCACCCAGCCCCGGAACCCACCGTGGGTCAGCAGGGTGCGGGTGCGGGGATCGATCAGCGCCAGGTAGAGCGTGAAGGCCACCGTGATCACGAACGCCACCTGGGACACGCTCACGCTGAGGTCGATGAACGGCCACACGGACAGCTGGTCCTGGGCACCGAAGACCACGAAGAACGTGATCACGATGTACAGGATGCGGATCTGCCAGTTGTCCTTGATGCCAGTCGCGGCCAGCAGGGGGATGAGCCACAGGATGTACCAGGGCTGGATGATGGGGGACAGCAGCACCACGGCGGAGAACGCGAGGGCCATCCGCCGCACGATCCTGCGGTCCCCGCCCACGAACATCAGCACGAGGACCAGGGCGATGGCCGCGTACTGCAGCACCTGACGGAACACCGATGCGAGGGCGTCCCCCGGTTGGCCGAAGAAGTTTCCCACGCGCTCCACCTGTTGTCCCAGGAACCCGGACGGCGAGTACCCCGTGTACCCCGGGGTGGGGTCCAACAGGGCCCAGGCCCAGCCCAGACCGAGGTTATCCGCGTAACCGCTCACCGCGAGGATCCCGAAACTGAGGAGCGCGGTAGCCGCCCAGATGACGAACCGCCGCGGCCACGAGGCACCCTTGCCCGCCCAGAGCAGACCGATGAACGGCAGCAGCAGGATGGTGATGGGTTTGATCCCGATGGATCCCGTGACCAGAAGTATGCCCATCAGGGGATATTTCGTGGCCGCGGCGTATACGCCGGCCACGGCGAGGCCCACCATGAGTGCGTCGTTGTGGGCGCTGGCCACGAAGCTGATGAGGAACAGCGGGTTGGCCACGGCGATCCAGAGAGCCCGGGCCCCGTTGATCCCGTGCAGGCGCGCGAGCTTGGGCACGTAGATCATGCACAGCACCACTCCCACGTACGCCACCGCCCGGAACAGCATCACGGAGGCGTCCGGCTGGGCGTTGGTCAACCGGACGACCCCGGCGGCGATCCACAGGAAGTAGGGGCCGTACGGGGTGCGGGCCTCCGCCCATTCCGGATCCGCGCCCAGCATGAACCAGTTGTCGAGCGAGGAGATCCCCTCCACGTACGGGTCCTTGCCGGCCAGCATCAACCGGCCCTGACCGATGTACGCGTACACGTCCCGCGAGTAGATGGGAACGGCGAGGAACAGGGGCAGGGACCATGCGATCACGGCGATCATCACGGTGCGCAACGACCCGTGCGGCCATCCCCGCAAGCGTTGACCGAGGCGCAACCACGACCGGATGAGCAGCATGGCGCCCACGGTGAGCAGCACGGTGCACCCGTACACGCCCCACACGTTCACGCGCAGTTCGATGACCAGGGGGTGCCGGACCATGGGGGAGCCGTTGGCGATCCACCCGGTCCCCACGGAACCCACGAGCATCATGAGCGAACCAATGACGCCCTGGATGATCGCCATGTGGGCGCGCGAATCATTCTTGGCGGTGGAACCGGTGTGCGCGGGAGAGGGGCGAGAACCGGTCGCGGTCATGGATTCCAGCCCCCTCAGCCAACCAGTGGTGGGCGAGCCGAGGTGTCCAGCGGCTCCGACCCCTGACTTTACAGGACGGTTTGCACTCGAACAGTGCGCGTTCTGGGGGTTCCCTGGGGGCGGGGTGAGCGCATCATGGCGCCGTATGCGGTCCCCGGAGTGGTTCCCCATAGAATCGGAACCGGTATGTCCGAGGCGCCGGGACCCTCGGGCGCCGCACGCCCCCGAACAGGACCAGTGCACACCCCCGGACCAGAACAGAATCCCGCGCGCATTCGGACAAGGACCTCATCCGTGCCCACAGAGAGATATTTCACGGCCGCCACCCGGGCACGGGACGCCGTGCTCCCCCGCGCCGCGCAGGATCGTCTGATGACACCGGGCGCGCTGCTCGTGGGGTTCCTGCTGGTGCACGTGGGCTTCCTGATTTTTGCCCTGATCGTCTCGCTGCAGGGCAATGCCTTCAGCGACACCAACATCTACCGCGCGTGGGCGGAAGCGGGTTTCGACGACCGCAACATCGCGTACGGTCCCAGCCCCTGGGTGTACCCCGTGCTCGCGCAGATCCCCATGGGACTCGCGGGCATCGCGGGCCCGGGCCCGTACTTCTTCCTGTGGGTGCTCATCATCGCGGTGCTCAACGCCGTGGCCATGGGCAAGCTGACCGACTGGGGTCGTAACCGCGCCGCCCTGCCCGCTGGTTGGTGGTGGCTCGTGTTCATCCTGCTCATGGGCTGGCTGGGCTTTGCGCGCGTGGACGGTCTCACGGCCCCGCTCGTGCTGCTGGGCCTGGTCTACGGGGTGTCCCGCCCGTTCGTGGCCTCCGCGATCCTCAGCCTGGCCACGTGGATCAAGGTCTGGCCGGCCGCCGTCGTGATCGCCCTGTTGACCGCCGCACGACGCCGCGGCGCCGTGTTGCTCGCCGGGATCCTGGTCACGCTGTTCGCCGCGGCGGCCGCGTTCGTGTCCGGATCACCGCGCCAGATCGCGGACTTCATGACCCAGCAGGGCGACCGTGGCATGCAGCTCGAGGCCACGTTCAGCACCCCGTGGCTGTGGCTCTCGGTGCTGGGCGTGGGTGATTCCCGCATGTACATGAACACGGACATCAACTCGATGCAGGTCAGCGGCCCCGGCTCGGACGTGATGTCCCGGCTCATGCAGCCGCTGTTCGTGGTGGCCGCCGTGGTGGTCGTGGTGCTGATCGCCCGCGGGCTGCGTCGCGGCGTGCACGCCGGTGCCCTGGACCGCACGGCCCTGTTCCTCGCGGGTTCGCTGACCATGGTCACGGCCTTCATCGTGTTCAACAAGGTGGGCTCGCCCCAGTTCATGGTGTGGCTGGGCCCCGTGATCGCGGTGGGCCTGGTGCACAACTGGAAGGTGTGGCGCACCCCGGCGTTCCTCGCGGTGTTGATCGCGATCGCCACGTTCTTCGTCTACCCGCTCTTCTACACCGCGCTGAGCCACAACAACCCCGTCATGGCCGGCGTGCTGACCCTGCGCAACCTGCTGCTCGTGGTCCTGCTGTGGTGGTCCGCGCGCGGGCTGTACCGGCTGGGGTCCACCGGGCCCGCCAATTCCGCCGCGAAGGGAGGCCCGGTTGCCGGCCCGCACGCCTGATGACGACGCGGCTCCCGCCCCCTGGGACGCCCACCGCACCTCGGTGCCGCGCACGGGTGCCCCCGCGGCGCCCACTGGCGGAGCCACGGCGCACCCCGAGGCTGCCTCTGCCGACGACGCCGCTCACTCGGTGACGGGCGCGCGGCCCGGGCCGCAGCGCCGTCGTCCGCAGGAGTGGCTGAACCGCCCCGCCGCCGTGTGGGTGGGCTTCGCGGTGGTGCACGTGTACTTCCTGTGCTGGATGGCCACGTTCTTCCTGCACGGGTGGGCGTTCAGTGACACCGAGCAGTATCGCGAATGGGCGATGGCCGGGTACAACGCGCCCGACCAGGGTCCCGTCAGCCCGTGGGTCTACCCCGTGCTCGCACAGGTGCCCATCATGTTCCCGAGGATCGCGGGCTACGACCTCTACCTTCTGGCGTGGACGCTCATGATCACTGCGTTGAACGCCGTGGCCATGTGGTTCCTCCTCCACCGCGCCCCGCGCAGCGGTGTGCTGGCCGGGTGGTGGTGGGTCGTCTTCACCGTGTTCCTGGGGTACCTCAGCTTCGCGCGTGTGGAGGGTGTGGCGGCGCCGATCGTGTTCATCGGCCTGCTCTACGCCGTGCGCCATCCGGTGGTGGGATCGGCGCTGCTGAGCATCGCCACGTGGATCAAGGTGTGGCCGGCCGCGGTGCTGCTGGCCATGGTCATCGCGCTCAAACAGCGCGTGCGCATCATCACGGCGGGCGTGGTGGTCACGCTGTTCGTGGTGCTGGGCGTGCTGGTGCTCGGCGGGATCGAGCGGATCGCGGACTTCCTGCTCAACCAAGGCTCCCGCGGGATGCAGCTCGAGGCCACGTTCTCCACGCCGTGGGTGTGGGCCGCTGTCCTGGGGCTCGCCGACTCCCGGATCGCGGACAACACCGCGATCAACTCCACCGAGGTCTACGGTCCCGGTGTGGAGGTCATGGCTTCCCTCATGCAGCCGCTGCTGCTCATGGCCGTTCTCATTGCCGCGGTGCTGCTCATCCGGGCACTGCGGCGCGGTGCGGACAGGGCGCGCCTGGTTCACGCCGGATCCTTGCTGCTGACCATCGTGCTGATCGTGTTCAACAAGGTGGGCTCCCCGCAGTTCATGATCTGGCTGGCCCCGGTGATCATGGTGGGTCTGCTGCACGATCGCGTCCGGTGGCGCATCCCGGCCTTACTGACCCTGGGCATCGCGGCGACCACGTTCGTGATCTACCCGCTGTTCTACACGCCGCTGATCCACGCGAACCCGGTCATGGCCGGGGTGCTGACCCTGCGTAACGTGCTGCTCGTGATCCTCCTGGGTTGGACCGTGCGGCGGATCTGGCAGCTGGGTGCGCCCGCGGCGGCCGGGGCCCGGCCCGGTGCCACTGTGTTGAATGCGGAGGAGCCAAGCGCCGAAGATAAGAAGTCATCCCCGCGACGATAGCCACACGCCGGAGAAGCTCCCCGTGGCGGTCGTTGAGCGTTAGGAGTCGTCCCCGCGCCTCGTGAGCCGGTTCTTGGCGTACCCCCACAGCGAGGGCGCCTCCTCGGGCTGCCGGGCCTCCGCATTGCGCAACCGGTCCTCCCGCTTGTCGCGGTGGCGTTGCATGTGGTCCTCGTAGCGCTTCTGGTTGAGCCGTTGCTGTTCCTGCTCCGCGGCCTCCCCCTGCGGATCCGTCTCATAGACGTCCCGCGGGTCGGTGCGCTGCGCATCACGTACCACCCGGGGGGCGGTGGCGTGCGTGTCCGCCCGTTCGGCCTCGACCACGCGCGGGAGCCTCCGCCGGATCGCCTCGCGCTCCGCCCGCTCCGCCAACCGTCGCTGCGACGCACTCATCCGGCGGGGCTCGGTATACCGGTCGCGGATCTTCTCGATCACGGGCAGCTCGTCGGTGGTCTCGTACGGCTCCTCCGGGTCGTCGACCTCGTACGACGACGGCGCCGCTCGCTCCCGTACGTGCGGCGCCGCGGCGTCGTCGTCCGTGACGTAGGAGACCCGGGTGACGGGGTGGTGTGCGGTGTCCTGGTCCCGCAGCGGGGTGACACGCGGGACGGAACCGGTGTCGACTTCCCGCGGCGCCTGCCACGGCGTGTCCGCGAAGACGCGGTGGCTGCGCCAACCCCGGAAGAGTTTCCAGCCGAGGTAGAGCACGCCCAGCAGCAGGACGGCGGCGGGTTCGGCGTATCCCGTGGAGTAGTAGATTGAGGCCGCGATGAGCGCCACGATCCCCGTCCCCAGGGGCGCGAGGGCCGCTGGCGACTGAATGGGCAGTAAACCCAGGAGATCACGGGTGTAGCGGTTGTCGTGACGACAACCGTGCACCGTGTGGGCCCGGATCTTCACGCCCGGGGGAGTGTGCTCCGAGAGTCGGTGCGTGGTGACCGGGGGATCCTCCGGGTCCTCGGGCTCGAGCACCACGGTGCGGGCGCGCCCGGCGGCCAACGCCGCCCTATTGGTCGCCAGAAAGCCGGCGACCAGTAGATACACGCCCATGGTCAGAAGCACGTAGGGCAGCATTACCGCCACGACCAGGGCGATCACACGCCAGACCCAGGCCACGTCCCCGGCCGGGAAGTTCTCGAAACGGAAGGGTCCGTGGGTTACCCACAGGAGAAGCGCCCCGAGGATCACGGCTCCCACCCCGTTGCGCACGGCGTGCACTCGCAACCGCGGCCAACCGCGGGCCGACCGCGCGGCCCGGCGCTGTTCGCGTGTGCGCATGAGGACTCCTGTGATCCCGGGGAAAAGGGTGCTCCCAGGGTATGTGGTGCGGGGGACACGCACGAGGACTCAGGGGTGGGACGCACGGGCCGTACTTGCATCGTGACGGGTGAGGTGCGCACCCCCACCTGCCCCTAGGATCGACCCGTGGCCCGTTTCCTGCTCGACATCGCCCCCGTGCGGGACATCCCCGCCTTCCGGCGACTGTGGATCGGGTCCACGCTGTCGATGCTCGGAAGCCAGTTCACCGTGATCGCGATCAGCCTGGAAGTGTTCGAGCTGACCGGATCCACGTTCGCCGTGGGGATGGTGGGCTTCTTCGCGCTCGTGCCCCTGATCATCGCAGGTCTCTACGGGGGCAGCATCGGGGACGCCACCGACCGGCGTTCGGCGGGCCTGTGGACCACGTTCGGCCTGTTCATCATGACCGTGGCGTTGGCCGCGCACGCGTGGCTGGACATTGCGAGCGTCGCGGTGCTCTACGGCATCGTGGCCCTGCACTCCTTCGCGCAGGGACTGAACCAGCCCGTGCGCGGTGCGATCGTCCCGCGCCTGGTCCCCATGCGACAACTGCCCGCCGCCAACGCCCTGTTCCAACTGACCATGGGCTCGTGCCTCATGGTGGGCCCGCTGCTGGGCGCGCTCACGGTGGCCGGACTGGGTTTCCGGTGGGCCTACACGGTGGACGCCCTGAGCTTCGCCGTGAGCCTGTGGGCCATGTACAAACTGCCACCCCTGCCGCCCATCCCCGGGGAGGACGGCGCCACGAGCAAGGCCGGTTTCCGTTCCGTCGTGGAGGGGTTCCGGTTCCTGGCCACCCGCCCCAACCTGCGCATGACGTTCCTGCTGGACCTGGCCGCCATGATCTTCGCCATGCCCCGCGCGCTGTTCCCCGTGCTGGGGGCGTCCGCGCTGGGCGGGGACCAGTTCACGGTGGGGCTGCTCACCGCGGCGCTCGCGTCGGGATCCGTCCTCGCGGGAGTCTTCTCGGGAACATTTATTCGCATCAATCACCACGGTCGCGGGTGTGCTGCCGCCGTGGCCGCGTGGGCCGTGTGCATCATGGCGTTCGGTGCGGTGATCCTGGTGGCCTCCGGCGGCTGGGGCCGGGACACCGCGTGGCCCCTCGTCATGTCCTGCCTGGTGCTCGTGGCCGCGGGGGTCATGGACTCGGTGTCCATGCTGTTCCGCACCACCATCCTGCAGGCGGCCACCCCCGACTCGCTGCGCGGCAGGCTCCAGGGCATCTTCATCGTGGTGGTTGCGGGCGGCCCTCGCCTGGGCGACGCCGCGATGGGCACCGGCGGCCAGTGGCTCGGTCCAGGGTTCGCCGCCCTGGTGGGTGCCGTGATCTGCTTCCTGCTCGTGCTGCTGCTCATGCGGATGTTCCCCGGGTTCATGCGCTACGACGCCCGCGACCCGCAACCCTGACCGTCTGCGCCTTCCTCGAGGGGGCTCGTCTTCGGGGACGACGACGCCGCTCGCGCACCCTCGGGTCGCCCGCTCACTCCCATGCCGTTCGCGGGCCGCGGATATCACCCGGCCCGTGGTCTGGATGGGGCCGGCTCCCGCACAATGGAGATCCATCACGTGGCACACCAGGAGGTAAGGGACATGGCGATTCTCGAGGACGGCCGATGGGACGGGAAGATCTTCGACGGGGAGTGGACGGAGGGTTCCGGTGAGCCCATCACGGTGCTGAACCCGGCCTCGGAAGCGGTCCTGGGTCACGTGGGTGCGGCCACGCCGGAGGACGTGTACCGGGCGGCGTCCGCGGCGTCGTCGGCCCAGCAGTCCTGGGCAGCGCTCAAGCCCACCGAGCGCGCGGCCGTGCTGCGCCGGGCGGGGCAGTTGTTCGAGGAGCACGCTGCCGAGGTCGTGGACTGGGTCGTGCGCGAGACCGGCGCCATCCAGCCCAAGGCCGGGATGGAGGCCCACGTGGCCGCGCAGGAATGCTTCGAGGCGTCCGCGCTGCCCACGCACGCGAAGGGCCAGGTGCTGGCCTCGGACGACCCGCACTGGTCGCTCGCACGGCGTCTGCCCGCCGGGGTGGTGTCGGTGATCTCCCCGTTCAACTTCCCCCTGATCCTCTCGATCCGTTCCGTGGCACCCGCGCTCGCGCTCGGTAATGCGGTGCTGCTCAAGCCGGACCCGCGCACGCCCGTGACCGGCGGAGTGCTGATCGCACGCATCTTCGAGGAGGCCGGGCTTCCCGAGGGTGTGCTGCACGTGCTGCCCGGCGGCGGGGACGCCGGTGCGGCCGCCGTGGACGCACCCGAGGTCCGGATCGTGTCCTTCACGGGTTCCACCGAGGCGGGGCGGCACGTGGGCGCGGCCGGTGCCCAGCATCTCAAGCGCACGCACCTGGAGCTCGGTGGCAACAACGCGATGATCGTGCTGCCCTCCGCCGACCTGGACCTGGCCGCGAGCGTGGGTGCTATGGGGACCTTCTTCCACCAGGGTCAGGTGTGCATGACCACGGGTCGGCACATCGTGCACCGGGATGTCTACGAGGAATACGTCCAGCGACTCGCGGACAAGGCGGACGCCCTCGTGGTGGGCGACCCCTCCGAGGGACAGGTCCACCTGGGCCCGATCATCGACGAGAAGCAGCTGAAGTCCGTGGACTCCAAGGTCCAGGAATCGGTGATCGCCGGCGCCACCATCCGGGCGGGTGCCACCCACGACGGGTTGTTCTATCGCCCCACGGTGCTGACTGATCTCACCCCTGAGATGCCGGCGTGGAACCAGGAGATCTTCGGCCCGGTGGCACCCGTGATCGCGGTGTCCTCCGTGGACGAGGCCGTGGCGCTGGCCAACGCCTCCGAGTACGCGCTGTCCCTGTCGATCCTGGGCGAGGTGGGGGAGGCCATGAAGGTCGCGGACCGCGTCACGGCCGGGAAGATCCACATCAACGAGATGACCGTGATGGACGAGGCCACCGCCCCCATGGGTGGGATGAAGGCCTCCGGCACGGGCGTGCACTTCGGTGGGGCGGACGCCAACGTCGAGGCGTTCACCGAGCTGCAATGGGTCACCCTCAGCCCGGAGATCCCGCAGTACCCGTTCTGATCGGGCAATCCCGCCCGGCTCCGAGGATCGCGACGGCGTGTGATTTTGCTGAGCTAAAGCAGCGAACCACCCTCTGAGAGGGGTTTGCGTGTTTTAGCTCAGCGAAATCAGTGCACCCGCACTTGGGAGAGGGTGGGGTTTACCCGGAGATGAGTCGGCTCAGACGTCCCTGCGGGTGCGGCTCGTGACTTTGCTGCGCAGTGTCAGGAGCAGGATGATCACCAGGACCCCGTAGAGCACGAGCACGATCGGACCGCTCACCAGGACCGAGGCGTCACCGTCCGCGCTGATCAGGGCGTCCCGCAGGCTCGTCTCCGCGAGCGGACCCAGGACCATCCCGATGATCAGCGGCGCGAGCGGGTAATCATGCATACGCATCAAGAAGCCGACGAGTCCCACGCCCAGGAGCATGAGCAGGTCGAAGGTGGAGCCGGACGTCGCGTAGATGCCCAGGCCGCAGAACACCGTGATGCCCGCGTACAGGTACGGGCGCGGGATGAGCAGTAGCTTGGCCCACACCATCGCGAACGGCAGGTTGATGATCAGCAGCACGATCATCGCGATGAAGAAGCTGGCCAACAGCGCCCACACGAGATCAGGGGCGCGCTCGAACAGCAGCGGTCCCGGTTGCAGCCCGTACTGCCGGAACGCGGCGAGCATGATGGCGGCGGTCGCGGAGATGGGCAGGCCCAGCGCGAGCAGCGCACCCATGGCCATACCGGTGGTGGCGTTGCCCGCGGCCTCGGGTGCGGCAAGACCTCGAATGGCGCCCTTGCCGAATTGCGGGTCGCGACGACGCCGATCCAGCTTGCGTTCCGCGCCGAATGCCAGGAACGTGGGGATCTCCGCGCCGCCGGCCGGGACCACGCCGAACGGCAAGCCGATGGCCGTGCCGCGCAACCATGCCGGGGTGGCCTCCCGCAGTTCCTTGCGGCTCAACCAGGGCCGCCCCTGGGCCTTCAGCATCCTTCCCTGGCTCTGGAACCGGGCGGTCGTGGCGAAATAGATCACCTCACCCAGCGCGAGCACCGCGACCGTGACGGTCACCAGGGAGATCCCGTCGAAGAGGTAGGGGGAGTTCATGGTGAACCGCGGGATGCCGGTCACGGAGTCGATACCCACCACGGCGATCCCCAGTCCCAGGGCGAGGGACAGCAAACCCTTGACCGCGGAGTCCGTCACCACGGAGGACGTGGCCACGAACGCGAACAGGGCCAGGGCGAAGAACTCCGCCGGACCGAACTGGGTGGAGAACTCGGCCAGGAAGGGTGCGAAGAACACGACCACCACGGACGCCACGAAACCACCGATGAACGCCCCGATGGCCGCCGTGGCGAGCGCTTGTGGGGCTCTGCCGGTGAGCGCCATCTTGTGGCCCTCGAACGTGGACGCGATGGCCGAGGCCTGCCCCGGGGTGTTCATGAGGATGCCCATGGTGGAATCCCCGAACAGCCCGCCGAAATACACGCCGGAGAACATGATGAACGCCGCGGTGGGATCCAGGGCGAACGTCACGGGCAGCAGCAGCGCCACGGCCATGGAGGACCCCAGGCCGGGCATGACACCCACGGCGGTGCCCAGGAAGCATCCGAGCACCACCCAGAAGAGGTTCTGCAGGGTGAGCGCCCCGGCGAAACCGTCCAGCAACAGCGAGAGGGTCTCCATCTAGAACCCACCCCCCAGGAGGCCGGAGGGCAGGGACAGTCCCAGGGCCATGTCGAAGGCGATGTACGCGAGGGAACTCACGGTCAGCCCCACGACCAGTGAGAACAGCGGGCGGGTGGAGCCGAAGCCGCGGGCCACGCACCAGAACAGTACGGCGGCGCCGATGATCCACCCCAGGAACTCGAGCAGTAGTGCAAACACCAGGAAACCGCCCACCACCCAGGCGAAGGACCGCCACGAGAATTGGGGCGTGGCGGGCTCGTAGGCACCTACGAACTCGTAGCCGGCATCGTCCGCCGAGGGTGCGGCGTCGTCATCGGCGGGGGAGGTGTGCGCGGTGCTGCCCGTCGACGTCGTCGGGTGGCCTCCAGGGGAACGGTCCGCGGACCGGCGGCGCAGGATCGAGAGCACCTCCACGATCACCAGGGCGTAGATCACGGCCGTCACCACGGCCGGGAAGAACCGGGGCCCGGGGAAGTCCACCGACTCCGGGACGGACATGCTGAGCATGCCCACCAGCAGGTACGTCGCGAAAGCCGCGAGCACCAAGGGCATGGTCAGCTCGGACAGCAGCGACCGGTGCGCGGAGGGCGGCGCCTCCTGCGGGGGTGGTGCGGACGCCGGGGTCGACCCGGTCACCTGTGATGTCACAGTCCCAACTCCTTGTAGAGGCCCTGGATGCGGGTCTTCTCGTCCGCGAGGAAACGGGTGAGCTCCTCGCCCGTGATCACGTTCTCGTTCCAGTTGAAGCGTTCGATGGCCTCCCGCCACTGCGGTGTGGCGATCGTTTCCCGCACGATGGTCTCGAGCTCGGTCTTCTCCTCCGGCGTGATCCCACCCGGTGCCACGAGCAAGCGCCAGTTGGCCAGGGTGACGTCGAAGCCCTGCTCCACGGTCGTGGGGATCTCCACCCCGGGCACGGGTCCGCGGGCCACGATGCCCAGGGCCCGCAACCGCCCGGACTCGATCTGGTCGATGGAATCCGGGTACCCGCTGGCCGCGGCGGCCGCCGTGCCGTTGAGCAGGGCCTGGGTGGATTCACCGCCGCCGTCCGAGGACACGTAGATCATGTCCTTGGGTGCCAACCCGGTACTGATCGCCATCTCGGTCACGACCAGCTGGTCGAAGGAACCGCCTCCGGTCCACGGGACCTTGCCGGGGGTCTTGGCCCACGCCGTCATGAGTTCCTTCAGGGACGTGTACGGGGAATCGCCGGGGACCACGATCACGTCGTACTCCTCCACCACCACGGCCAGGGGATTCACGTCCGCGTAGGTGGTGGCGGAGTCGTACTGGATGGTGGCCGCCAACTGACCCGTGCCACCCACCATGAGGTTGTTGGCCTTGCCGGAGAGGATCTCCAGGTTCCCGAGCGCGATGGTCCCGCCGGCACCCGGGATGTTCACCACCTGGGTGTTGTTCACGATGCCGTTGGCCCGTTGGGCCTGCTGCATCTCCCGGGCCACGGTGTCCCACCCGCCGCCCGCGGCCGCCGGGGCGATAATGGTCAGCGACGAACGGAGGTCGTTGCCGCCGGAGGCCGATGCGATGGACCCCGCCGTCGCGGTTCCGATGGTCCCCAGGGCCACGAGTCCCCCGAGACCGTAGGTCAGGAACGTGCGGCGGTCGGGGGAGTGGGTGGAGCTCATGGATTCTCCCGGGATTCGCGGTAAGGGGGATTCCCGCGCCCACGGGGCCGCGAGAAGTGTGACTGAGGATACACATACCCCCACGTGGGAGGCGGTACCGACGCGGACCCCGGGATTCACCGAGCCGGCACCGGTTCACCGCCCGGGGGTGATCTCGCCCCGCCCCGGAACCTGCCCCCAGATGGATCGCGCACAGAGAAGAGGACCCATGGCCATCATCCTTGCCGCCGCCGAGACTCCGGCCGGTCACGCCGCCCGCGACTTCGCCGTGCAGGAAGCCCGGCGTCGCGACACCGACCTCGTGGTGTTCCCCGTGGACGGGAACGAGCCGGATCTGTCCGCGATCCCGTATGAGCGCGCGAGCGTGGAGCATGCCGCCGCCCGCAGCCGCAATGCCGTGGGGGATCTGGTGGACGCCACCAACCGCGCGGAGATCGACGCCGTGGTGGTGGGGGTCCGACGGCGGTCCCCCGCGGGCAAGATCTTCCTGGGTTCTTCCGCGCAGCAGATCATCCTGGAATCCGCCGTCCCCGTGATCGCGGTGAAACCCGCTCCGGGACGCTGACCCTGCCCGCCTCGGCGGGTGACTGATCCCCTTACCCTGGTGCGGTGCCTTCCTTCCGCTCACACCCGAACCCCCGCGCGCCCCAAGACGCCCGCCCCTCGGAGCCCGATCCCGGAGGTCTCCACCGCGGGGGCCCCGCAGCTTCCGAGGAGCCCGTGACGCCCGAGGGTCCGGCAACGCCGTCGGATCCTGGGACCCCGTCCAAGACCGCGGGCGGGAAGAGCCTGAACCGCCAGATCCTCGCGCTCGCCGTCCCGGCGTTCGGAGCGCTGATCGCGGAGCCGCTGTTCCTGCTAGCGGACTCGGCGATCATCGGCCACCTGGGCACGGCGCAGCTCGCGGGGGTAGGGATCGCCGCGACGGTGGTGCAGACGGTCGTGGGACTCATGGTCTTCCTGGCCTACAGCACCACCCCCGCGGTGGCCCGGCACGTGGGTGGCGGCAGACTCGCCGATGCCCTGCGCGTGGGTCGGGACGGGCTGTGGACCGCCGCGGGTCTCGGGGTGCTGCTCGCCGCGGCGGGCGCCGTGGCCGTTCGTCCCCTGCTGCGCGCCCTGGGTGCGGAGGGCGAAGTGCTGGAGCACGCGACGTCGTACGCGCTGTGGTCCCTGCCCGGACTCGTGGCCATGCTGATCGTGCTGGCCGCCGTGGGTGTGCTGCGAGGTCTGCAGGACACGACCACCCCGCTCGTGATCGCGGGCGTGGGCGCCGCCGTGAACGCGGGGCTGAACGTGGCGCTCGTGTACGGCGCGCAGCTGGGCGTCGCGGGCGCGGCGATCGGCACGAGCATCACGCAGTGGGCCATGGCAGTGACGTACCTGATCATGCTCACCCGGCAGTTCCGACGGCGCGGCGTGAGCCTCGCGACGTCCTGGGCCGGGGTGCGCACGCACCTCACGGTGGGGACATGGCTCATGCTGCGCACCCTGTCCCTGCGCGCCGCGATCCTGGTGACCGTGGTGGTGGCCACGGCGCAGGGGGCCGAGAACCTCGCGGCCTACCAACTGACCATGACGATCTTCAACTTCCTGGCCTTCGCACTGGACGCCCTGGCCATCGCCGCCCAGGCGCTGCTGGGCAAGGAACTCGGCGCCCGGGACCTGCAACGGCGCTCGGAACGCGAACATGTCCGGAGGCTCATGCATCGACTGATCCGGTGGGGTCTGGGCTTCGGCGTGGTCACGGGCGTGATCGTGGGTCTGCTCGGGCCGCACCTGGGCTTCCTCTTCACCTCGTCGCGGGACGTCCAGGTGATCTTCGGGGTCGCGTTGATCGTCGTGGCCGTGGGTCAGCCCCTCGCGGCATTCGTGTTCGTGCTCGACGGCGTTCTGATCGGCGCCGGCGACGCTCGCTATCTCGCCCTGGCCGGGGTCATCAACCTGGTCGTGTACGCGCCCCTGTTGTGGCTCGTTCTCGAACGGGGTGGGAGCGGCACCGCGGGCGCGGCGTGGCTCTGGGTTGCGTACGCGGGCGGGTACATGGGCGCCCGTGCCGTGACCCTGGGTCTGCGCATCCGCGGGGACCGGTGGATGTTCGCGATGGCGTGAGCGGCCCGCGGAGCCGGCCCGGCGCCAGGAGGCTCCGTGCGGCGTCGTCACAGGCCTGAAATCGCGTGGTGGACCGCGCCGTTGCAGGGTGCGGAGACTATCCTGGAGGTATGAACAACGACGTTCTGAACACCTCGTCCAACGCTCCCGTCCTGGTGGGTATTGATGGTTCCGAGATCGCGCTGCGCGCCCTCGACCGTGCCCTCACGGAGGCGGCCGCCCGCAAAGTCCCGGTGCGCCTGTTGTGCGCGTTCCCCGTCGCGGTCGTGGGGGATCCAGGCCTGGAACAGCGCTTCCACGACGCCGTGAAGGCGGAGAGCGAATCCCATCTCGAGGCCGCCGGGGAGTACGCCCGCTCCCACGCCCCGGACGTCGAGATCCGCAAGGTCCTGGGCGAGGGCGACGCCGCTCGGGCCGTCCTGCACGCCGCCAAGGACGCGTGCCTGGTGGTCATGGGCAAGCGCGGCAAGGGCGATGCCCTGCGGGGTCGGCTGGGCTCGGTCTCCGCGGCCGTGGCGGCCCACAGCCCCGTGCCCGTGATCGTGGTCCCGCCCGGAACCCACGAGGACGACTCGGACGCGGAAATCGCCCGCGAGGAGGGCCGGGACGGCAAGGACGTGCGCGTCTCCGACGACGAGGCCCAGGGTGGAACCCGCACCCCTGCCTCCGAGATGGACTTCTCCGGCTCCGTGGTCGTGGGCGTGGACGGCGCGGGGGAGAAGAACCCCGCGGTAGCGCACGCGATCCAGTACGCCCTGTCCCATGACGCGACCCTGAGCCTCGTCTCCGTGAACGGCGCCCTGTCCGGGACCCCGGAGTGGTTCCAGGACCAGTACAACCAGACCTACTACTTCCAGGAATCGCTTGAACGGCTCTCAGAACTGGCGCGCACCATTGCTGAGCGGGAACCCCGGCTGCGGGTCACTCAGCACGCGTTCCTGGGCCGCCCCGGCCGGGTGCTCGTGCAGGCCACCCGGACCGCGGACCTTGTGGTCGTGGGCTCCCGCGGGATCGGTGGGTTCACGGGTCTGTTGCTCGGATCCGTGTCCCAGGCCGTGCTGAGCTCCGCTGCCGGGCCCGTGATGGTGGTCCCCAGCGGGCGCTGAGTCCCGATCCGCACTCCCCCTCGAAACACAGTTAAGAAACTAGGTGCAGACAGATGACACAGAACATCGTGGTGGCGTACGACGGTTCCGATCACAGTGAGCGGGCCCTGGACTGGGCGATCCTCGAGGCCCAGAAGCGGCAGGAGCCGTTGAAGATCGTGCTCTCCACGGGCCGCCAGACCGGCCTGGACCAGTCCATCTATGGAGCCTTCGCGGATGCGCTGCACCAGGAATCGGAGCGGCTGGCCAAACGCGCCGTGGAGAAGGCCAAGGCGGGCGGCGTCACCGGGCAGGGCATCATCGAGCGCGGCGACGCCGCCGGCGTGATCGTCTACGAGGCCCAGGACGCCTCCGTGGTGGTCCTCGGCAAGCGCGGGCACCACGGGGTGCGCGGGCGCGTGGGTTCGGTCTCCGCCGCGGTGGCCGCCCACTCCGCCGCGCCCGTGGTGATCCTCCCGGAGGAGTGGCGCCCTGACGAACGTGAGACCCGGCCCGAGGGTGAGAGCTTCGAGGGTCGCGTGGTCGTGGGCGTGGACAAGCTCGGCGCCAAGAACGAGGCGGTCCCGCAGGCCGCCCGGTACGCCGCGGATCACGGGCTGCGGCTCGCGATCGTGAGCGTGGTCCCCACCACGAGCTACCTGCCCATGAACTCCGCCGAGCTGGATCGCGCCGTGCAGGAACAGCTCATGGCCCCGGCCAAGGATCTCACCGATTCCGTGGCCGAGGAACTGCGCAAGGACTTCCCGGACCTGGAGATCGAGACCCGCGTGCTGGAGGGCCGCCCCGCGGACGCACTCGTGGACGCCTCCCGCACCGCCGAGCTGCTCGTCATGGGCACCCGCGGGTACGGCGGGTTCCGCGGTCTGCTCATGGGTTCGGTGTCCCAGGCCGCACTCGCGGACGCCGAGTGCCCCGTGATGGTGGTCCCCACCGCGCGCCGCTGAGTCGGGCGCTCTCGAAACCCACTGGGTCTCGAGAGCAACGCGCCGCCGGGATCGCAGGGCCGCGCGGCGTCGTCGTACCCGCACCCTGGCCTGCGAGAACCTGTGCCGACCAGCATGTGACGAAACCCGGGAGGATCCGTGGACACCGAGACGCTCAGGATGGCGCCCCTGCGGCGCATCATCACGACCGGCGCGCTGGGGGCGGTGCTCGTCGCGGGAGTCGCCGCTCCCGCCCACGCCCTGGACGTGCCACCCCGCCCCACCGAGGGTGCGGTGCAGGACCAGGCGGACCTGCTGACCCCGGACCAGGAAGCACAGCTGAACCGATTGATCGGGGAGAAGAACTCCGAGAACGAGTACATCCGCGCGGCCGTGCTCACGGTGGACGACACCCAGGGAGAGAGCATCGAGGACTACTCCCGCACGGTGGCCACGGACTGGGGCGTGGGAGACGACGGCCGCAACAACGGGGTGCTCGTGGTCGCGGACATGGGCGAACGTGAGCTGCGCATCGAGGTCGCGGACGGGGCCCGCGAGGTGCTCTCGGACAGGGACGCCCGGAACATCATGCAGGACGAGCTGGAACCGGGGTTCAAGAAAGAGGATTACGCGGGAGCGTTCACGAACACCATCGCCGAGGTCTACGACGAGGCGAATCCGCAAGCGGCCGCTGATCGGGAGGCCACGAGCAACATGTCGGCCCGTGTGGTCCTGGGGCTCGTGGGCGTGACGGTCCTGGTGGTCCTGCTGAGCTGGTGGCGCCATCACCGGCAGAACAAACGGATCCGGGAGCAGGCGGAGGGCGAGATCGAGCAGTTCCAGCGGGAGCACCCGGACGAGGAGATCACGGACGGGATGCGCCAGGCGTACTACAAGTACCGCCTCCAGAACCGCAAGGCCCCCGGGCTCAACGACAAACCCAATCGGGCCAAGGACGCGGACGGCATCGAGCACGAGATCCGGTACGCGCCCACGTTCCGCTCGTGGTTGCCGCTCTACGTGATGTACCCGGCGGTGTACAACGGTTCGGCGGCATCCTCGGCGGGGTCGTCGTTCGGGAGCTCGTCCCCGTCGTCCTTCGGCGGGGGCGGCGGGTTCACCGGCGGGGGTTCATCAGGGAGTTTCTGACCAGGGACGTTCCGGGAACGTCTCTTCGATACTCCGAGCGGCCGCCGCGGGACGAACGCGGGGCCGTGGCCCGCGCTATGCGTTCGCGCCCGTCCGGACCATGCTCAGCAGTTCCTCGTGCACGGTGGTCTCTCCCATGAGCTCGGGGTGGAAACTGATGCCCAGGACATTGGCCTGGCGAACGGCCACCACCGTGTCGCGGTAGCGGGCCAGCACCTGCACACCGTCCCCCACCTCGGTCACCGAGGGTGCTCGGATGAAGGCCGCGCGGACGACGCCGCTCGGGGCCATCGCGGTGTCGTCGTCCGTCTCCGCGTGGCCAGCGGTGCCGGCCCAGGGGAGCGAAACTTCCGCGGAGTCGACCTGGGAGCCGAACGCATTGCGGTCCACCGTGACGTCCAGAACACCCAGGCTCTGCTGCCCCGGCGCGGGATCCGCAATCCGCGTGGACAGCATGATGAGTCCCGCGCACGTGCCCAGAGTGGGCAGGCCGGCGCGGATGACCCGCTGGAGGGGCTCGAACAGACCGAACGTGCGGCACAGCCGGTCCATCGTGGAGGACTCACCCCCGGGCAGGACGAGCGCGCCCACGGCGGGAGCGCCGTCGTCGCCTAGCAGGTCCGAGACGGAACGGACGCGAACCGCCCGGGCACCCAGCGATTGGAGCATCGCCAGGTGCTCGGCCACCCCGCCCTGCAGCGCCAGGACACCGACGGTGGGGGCGGAGCTCACCAGCCGCGCTCCGCGAGGCGGTGGGGTGCGGGCAGGTCCGCCACGTTGATGCCGACCATGGCCTCGCCCAGGCCGCGGGAGGCCTCTGCGATGCGGGCGGGATCGTCGTAGTAGGCGGTCGCGGCCACGATGGCGCGGGCGCGCTCGGCGGGGTTGCCGGACTTGAAGATGCCCGAGCCCACGAACACGCCGTCCGCACCGAGCTGCATCATCATGGCGGCGTCCGCGGGGGTCGCGATCCCCCCGGCGGTGAACAGCACCACGGGGAGCTTGCCCGTGCGGGCGACCTCCGCCACCAGCTCGTACGGCGCGGACAGTTCCTTGGCCTTGACGTAGAGGGCGTCCGGGGTGGAGGTGTAGAGGCCCTGCAGCTCGGCGATCTGGGCGCGAATGGTGCGGATGTGCTTGGTGGCCTCGGAGACGTCCCCCGTTCCGGCCTCGCCCTTGGAGCGGATCATGGCCGCGCCCTCGGTGATCCGGCGCAGCGCCTCACCCAGGTTGGTCGCACCGCACACGAACGGGACGTTGAAGCGGTGCTTGTCGATGTGGTTGACGTAATCGGCGGGGGAGAGCACCTCGGACTCGTCGATGTAGTCCACCTTGAGGTGCTCGAGCACCTGGGCCTCCACGAAGTGCCCGATCCGCGCCTTGGCCATCACGGGGATGGACACCGAGTCGATGATCTGCTCGATCAGATCGGGATCACTCATGCGCGCCACGCCACCCTGGGAGCGGATGTCCGCGGGAACGCGCTCGAGCGCCATCACAGCCACGGCTCCGGAGTCCTCGGCGATCCGGGCCTGCTCAGCGGTGACCACGTCCATGATCACACCGCCCTTGAGCATGTCGGCCAGGCCGCGCTTGACGAGACGCGATCCGGTCACGGGGGTGGGGTTCTGGGCGGAGGTCTGCAAGGTTTCGGTCATGGCCTCCATCCTGGCAGCGTGGATGGTCCATTGACAGAGCCAAAATCGACGAAATGAAGTGGTCCACTTACGCAACGACCGGCACTTAATCCGCGGCCTCTGGCAGCCGTCGATCGAGACGCTATCGAAATCTAAGTAAGTATAAAAATATTCATATAACGCTTTACACTTCGGTACATGGACCTCGCAGCCAACCCCTACAGCCCCGGATCCGGGCTGCGTCCCAAGGTGCTCAGTGGCCGGGAGGCAGAGATTTCCGCCTTCGACCTCATGATCGCGCGCGCCAAGCTCCACCGCCCCAACAGGGGCATGGTGCTCACGGGTCTACGGGGAGTCGGAAAGACCGTTCTGCTCAACGTCCTGCGTGCGCACGCGGACAATCACGGCTGGCTCACCGTCCAGCTGGAGGGGCGGCCGGAGGCTCGGGGCAGGCAGGACGTGAGAGACAGGTTCGCCCGGGAACTCGTGGTGGCGGCTCGGCGTCATCTCGGCCGTCACCCCGGTCAGTTCTTCGCTGATGCGCTCACGACCATCCAGTCCTTCAGTGTCTCCGTGGGGACGAGCGGTGTCTCGGCCAGTGTCGATCTTCATCCCGTACGCGCGCAGTCCGGGCGGATCGACATCGATCTGGAAGAGCTGGTCGAGGATCTCAGCGAACCACTGAAGGCACAGCACAGCGCATTCGGCCTGTTCATCGACGAGATGCAGGACCTGGACCCGGACATGATGAGCGCAATCGTCACGGTCCAGCACATCGCGGGCCAGCGTGACTGGCCGTTCTACGTGATCTGCGCCGGTCTACCGAACCTTCCCACGATCCTGAGCGCCACACGCAGTTATGCGGAAAGACTCTTCGACTACCGGGTCATCGGACCGCTGGACCCGGAGCAAGCGCGATACGCGGTGGCACGCCCGGCCAAGGACGTGGGCGCCGAATTCGACACCGAGGCGCTGAACGCCATCGTCGCGGCGTCGGGTGGTTATCCGTACTTCATCCAGGAGTTCGGGAAAGCAGTGTGGGAAGTCGCGCCGACCACGCCGTTCACGGTCGAGGACTCGAGGGTGGCCATCGAGAAGGGGTGGGCGCAACTGGACTCCGGATTCTTCCCGGCCCGCTGGGGCAGGGCGACGCCCAAGGAGCGCGAGTACATGAGCGTCATGGCGGTGGACGGTGCGGGCCCCTCCCGCACGGGTGAACTCGCAGCCCGGCTCGGTACCAAGGCCAGCAGCCTGGGCCCTACAAGAGCGCAACTGATCCAGAAGGGGATGATCTACGCTCCCGATCACGGTCAGGTGGCGTTCACCGTTCCCGGCATGGCCGGCTTCATCGCCCGGCAGTCCCGGGAATGAGGCACGCCAGGGACACCGACCTCCCCCTGACCGTCGATCGCACCGCGAGCACGGGTCTGGGGGAGCAGCTCGTGCGGCAGATCCGCGAGCTCGTGGCGCGCGGGGTGCTGCGCCCGGGCGACCCCCTGCCCTCGTCCCGGGCCCTGGCCGCCCGGTTGGGAATCTCGCGCGGAACGGTCACGTCCGCGTGGGACGTCCTCGCGGGTGAGGGCTACCTCGTGGCCGATCGCGGTGCCACGCGGATCACCCCGCATCTGGACATGCGGCGCGATACAGGGCCCGTTGCCCGTGCTGCCGCTGCGACCGCCGATGCTCCTCGAGCCCGCCCGTCCGGCCCGGTGCCCGGGGGCGACGCCGCGGCGTCGCCCCGCGCCGGACAGCATCCCACCCCCACGCCGCCTCGTGCTGACATACCGGCCGCGGGCATTCCCGCCCCGACGACGTCGCCCGCGCTCCCTTCGCAGCGCACGGCCCGTCGGTCCGCGGTGCGGCCCGAGATGATCGACCTGCGCCCTGGGAAGAGCACCATCACGTCCCTGGACACCCCCGCGTGGCGCGGGGCGTGGCGGGACGCGGCGAGCGGCGTCGCCACGGGGCGCACGCTGCGTACCGATCTGCGGGACCACCTCGCGGACTACCTGCGGCTCAATCGCGGGATCGTGCGTTCTCCCGAGGACATCCTCGTCACCGCGGGCGTGCGGGACGGGTTGCAGCTCGCGTTGCGGGTGCTGGGGCTCGCGCGCGGCAGGAGGCTGCGCGTGGCCGTGGAGAATCCCGGGTACCCCGCGCTTCGTCGTGTGGTGCGCGCGCTCGGGCACATCGCCCTGCCGGTGGGGGTGGACGAGCACGGTCTCGTGCCCGAGCATCTGCCCAGCGGGTGGTGGGGCGCGGCGGGGCGGTGGGACGTCGCCCCCGCGCCGGACGCCATCGTGCTCACGCCCGGACACCAGTACCCGCTGGGCGGGACCATGCCCGTGACGCGCCGGATGGAACTGCTCGCGTGGGCCCGTGAGCACGGCGCGCTCGTACTCGAGGACGACTACGACTCCGAACTGCGCCACAGCGCCCAACCCCTGCCCGCCCTCGGGGCATTGGACACCGCCCGGGACACCGTGGTGACCCTGGGCAGTTTCGCCAAGGTGCTCGGCAGTTCCGTGGGCGTGGGGCACCTCGTGGCCCCGGATTCCCTTCTCCCGGACCTCGAACGCACGCGTGCGGAGCTGGGTTCGCCCGTCTCGCTCATCGCCCAGGAAGCGCTCGCGCGGTTCATGGATTCGGGGGAGTTCCAGCGCCACACGGCCAGGATGCGCCGCTCCTTCCGACGACGCCGCTCGCTGCTCTCCGACGTCCTCGGCGACCTCCCGCACGTGAGCGTTCTGCCCATGGCCGGCGGTGCCCACGCGGTGCTCACCGTCCCGGACGAGGACGCCGCGATCGAGCGCGCACGACGCCGCGGGGTCCTCGTGGGTGCCCTGGGTGCGTACTGGACGGGGCAGGGCCGCAAGGGTGGTGAACGTGGTGGGGCAGGGGCGTCGTCGTCGCTGACGGAAGCGGACCGGGGACCCGACGAACGGGGCGGGGTGGTGCTGGGCCTGACCGCGCCGGACCGGGACGTGGAACGCGGTGCCCGGATGCTGCGGGAGGTGCTGGGCGAGCCCTGAACCCGTCCAGGGAAGCTCGTTAGACTGGGCGGGACATCCCCGGCAGATTCAGGAGTTCTCGGCGTGCCCCAACAGATTTCCGCACCGCACGGCGGGCAGGACCGCGGCAGGTCCCGCGGGGCCGACGTGCGCCACGACCTGTGGGGACCCACCCTGCTGCGCGCCGTGGTGGCGCTGATCTTCGCGGCGGTGACCGTCTTCTGGCAGGAACCGTCCCTCGGGACGGGCCGGTGGGTCATGGCGTTCTTCCTGGTGGGAACGGGCGTCTCCGCGATCTTCCTGCAGCTGCGCCTGAACCGCCGCGAGGACGTGGACCTGGGCCCGAGCCGGAACATCCCGCAGTCCTACGGTGTGCTGTACGTCCTGGGCGGTGTGCTCACCGCGGTGGTCGCGAGCAGTGACTGGCTCTTCGTCCTGTTCTCCGCCGTGATCCTGGGCCTGTGCGGGATCACCGAACTGGTGTTGGGCATGCGTTTCCGCGGGCAGTTCCCGATGGGTCGTGACTGGACGCTGTGCGGCGCGGTGACCGTGTTCGCGGCCATGGGCATGGTGCTCGTGGAGACCCTCGGAACCAAGGCGGAACTTGGTGTGGTGGGCGGTGCGGCCATCATCATCGGCGTCACCCAGCTCATCGCCGCACTGAGCCTGCGCCACGATGCGCGCGCAGCGGACAAGGCCCTGACGGACCCGGGCCGTACGGCCTGAACGCGTAGACTGACACGTTGAACTCGCGGGCGGATTCCCTACCCCCGCCCCACACCCCGACCACCGCCAGGAGGAATCACGTGGCCCAGCGCACTGAGCACAATGGCCGGCGCAGAACCGATATCAAGGGGCCTCTGATCATCTCGGCCGTTCTGGCGGTCGTGGCCTTCGTGGTGGTGTCCGTGGTGGCCGCGGGCGGCACGGACAACGCCGCCCGCGTGGGCCTGGGCCTGATCGCGGCGGGCATCGCGTTCATCGCCTCCGTGGTGGTGTGCGCGACCCTCATGCTGCTCGAGAAGCCCAACGCGGAAGAGCTCGGTCAGGGCACGGGCGTGAACCGGTCCTCCGCCAAGCTGTACGCGGAGAACAAGGCCCGCCGGCAGGCCGAACAGGCGCGCGGGGAAGGCTCGGGGACGACGTCGTCCGGTACCGGCGGTGCCGCGGGGGCGGCAACCACCGACGAACCCCAGTTCGGCCAGCGCGTGCGCCCGGACACCAAGGGCGAGGAGCCGGGCTCGAGCGCTCGCTGACCGCAGGGATCAGGGCTCCTATAGAGAGCGGAGGCCCCGGGGAACCAGTGGTTCCCCGGGGCCTCGCTTTCTTACGCCGTGTCACCCGTGCCGTGCGGCTCTGGTCGCGTGACCCGTGCTGGGCGGCCGTGCGACCGGCTGGTCAGCGCGCGAACCGCTTCAGTCGCAACGAGTTCAGCACCACGAACACCGAGCTGAAGGCCATGGCGGCGCCGGCGATCATGGGGTTCAACAACCCCAGGGCCGCCACCGGAATGGCCACGGTGTTGTAGGCAAACGCCCAGAACAGGTTGGACTTGATGATGTGCAGCGTCTGCCGGGAGAGCTTGATCGCCAGCGGGATGGCCGTGAGGTCACTGCGCACCACGGTGATGTCCGCGGCCTGCATGGCGGCATCCGTGCCGGAACCCATGGCGATGCCCAGGTCCGCGCGGGTCAGGGCGGGGGCGTCGTTGACGCCGTCACCCACCATGGCCACCACGCGGCCCTGCGACTGCAGCTCTTCCACGGCCTGGACCTTGCCGTCCGGGGTGACGTCCGCGATCACGTCTTCCGGGGCGATCCCCACGTGGGCGGCCACGGAACGGGCCACGGCGGCATTGTCCCCCGTGAGCAGCACCGGGCGCAGCCCGAGCCGCTGGAGTTCCGCGATCGCGGCCGGGGCCTCGTCCTTCACGGTGTCCTGCAGGTCGATGAACCCGGCCACGCGCCCGTCCACGGCCACGAGGATGGTGGTGAAACCGTCCTCGCGGGCGCGGCGCAGGGCCTCGGACTCGTCCGCGGTCAGCCGGATCCCGTTCTGGGTGAGCCAGGATTCCCGGCCCACCACGACGGCGCGCGCGTTCATGCCGTCCGGGACGTACCCCTTGACGCCGCCGCCCGGGGCGGACTCGAAGCGGGAGACCTCGTAGCGGTGGGGCGTGGCTGCGGTGATCGCCTGGGCGATCGGGTGCTCGGAGTAGCTCTCCACGGCCGCGGCCAGATCCAGCACCTGATCCCGCGACCACGAGTTCACCGGCGTCACGGTGGTCACCGCCATGTCCCCGTGGGTCACGGTCCCGGTCTTGTCCAGTACCACGGTGTCCACCGAGCGGGTGTCCTCCAGTACCTCCGCGGAGGTGATCAGGATGCCCAGCTGAGCGCCGCGCCCGGTCCCGGTCAGCATGGCCGTGGGGGTGGCCAGACCCAGGGCGCACGGGCACGCGATCACCAGGACGGAGACCGCCGCGACGAACGCCTGGTTCAGTTCCCCGGACACGAGCCACCAGATCGCGAAGGTCAGCACCGCGATACCCATGACCACGGGCACGAACACGGCAGAGATCCGGTCCGCGAGACGCGCCACGGGGGCCTTGGTGGCCTGCGCGCGCGCCACGGTTCGGCTCATGGAGGCGAGCACGGTGTCCGCACCCACGTGGGTCGCCCGCGCCAGCAGACGACCCGTGGTGTTCACGGTGGCACCCGTGAGTTCATCCCCCGGGCCCACCTCCACGGGAACGGATTCCCCGGTGAGCATGGAGGCGTCCACGGCGGACTCGCCCTCCACGACCAGGGCGTCCGTGGCGATCTTCTCGCCCGGGCGCACCGTGAAGGTGTCCCCCACGCGCAGCTCGGACACGGGCACCGTGCGTTCGGTGCCGTCCTCATCCACCACGGTGGCTTGCTGCGCGCCGAGATCCAGCAACGCCTTGAGTGCCTCACCCGAACGGGATTTGGCGCGCGCTTCGAGCCAGCGGCCCAGCAACAAGAACGTGGTGATGATGGCCGCGGACTCGAAGTACAACTGGTGGCTGGACATGTCCATGGCCATGTCTGGATGGGCATGGGCGGTCATGTCCGGCTCCACGAGCAGGTGGCCCAGCGAGAACAGGTAGGCCGCGGTCACGCCCAGGGACACCAGGGTGTCCATGGTCGTGGAAAGGTGGCGCGCGTTCACGGCGGTGGCCTTGTGGAAAGGCCAGGCCGCCCACGTGACCACGGGCAGTGTCAGCAGCGCGGCCACCCAGCCCCAGTGGGAGAACTGCGCGCCGGGGACCATGGAGATCACGAAGACCGGCACGGAGAAGACCGCGGCCACGATGAACCGCTTCTTGAGGTCGCTCATCCGCCGTTGCGCGGGGGTGGTCTCGAGCGCGGGATCCCGGTGCTCGTTCTCGGCCCGCAGGGTCTCCTCGGCGGTTCGCTCGGGGGTTGTCTCCGAGGACGCATGCCCGCGGGGGTATGCGTCGGTCGTCCCGAGTGCCGATGACGCCCCGCCCCGCGTACCCGCGTGAGCGGCGTCGTCGGCTTGTCTGGGCGTTTCGGCAGGAGCGGAGGCCCGCTGCACGCGGTCCCCACCCGTGATCTCGGCGCCGTAACCGGCGTTGCGGATGGTGTCCAGGATCTGCTCGTCGGAGACGTCTCCGGGGACCTTGACGGACGCGGACTCCAGGGCCAGGTTGACCGCGGGATCCACGCCGTCGATCTTGCGCAGCTTCCGTTCGATCCGCCCAACGCAGGACGCGCACGTCATGCCCGTAATCCGCAGATCCAGATCACGCAGCGGCCCGTGCACCTGCGGCTCGGCAATGGCCGGTTCAGACGATGGCATACCCGGCCTCTTCCACAGCCGCGGAGATCTCGTCCGAGGTCAGTTCGCGCGAGCTTTCGATGGTCACGGGGGAGACGCCGCCGGCGTTGAGGTCCACGGCCACGGAGGTGACGCCGGGGACCTCGGCCAGTTCCTCCTTCACGGAGGCGACGCAGTGTCCGCAGGTCATGCCGGAAACGTTGACGGTGGTGTTCATGGGATTCTCCTCGATGCTCGTGATTCTCTTGCCGGGCTGTACGGCCCGAAGTCCTGGTAGCCGCGGCATGGGCCGACGGCGCCCGCTCAGCTCTTGACGAGCCGCGCGATCGCGGCGTTGGCCTCCGCGAGTTTGGCGTCCATGTCCGAGGTGTCCCCGGAGTCGTGGGCGGCCTCCACGGCGTGCTTGACGCAGTGACCCAGGTGCTCCTCCATGAGCCCCAGGCTCACGGATTTCAGGGCGGACTGGATGGCGGAGATCTGGGTGAGGACGTCGATGCAGTAGGTGTCCTCATCGATCATCCGCTGCACACCGCGCACCTGACCTTCGATGCGCTTGAGACGCCGGGCGTAGGCCGCCTTGTCCTGGGTGTACCCGCGGGTGGGGGTCTCGGGGCTGCTCATGGGTCCAAATTATACCCTATGGGGGTATTGTCGCAATGTGGTGGTGGACACGTGCGGGTGCAGGACGGTGCGCATCGAGGTGCGCAGCAGGTCGGTCATCTCGGTTGTGCTGGCCGTGGCGGTGGCCGCGCGCGCCCGGCGGGTCTCAGGGCGGGCGGGGTCCATGGGGGACTGTTGGCTGGCGGGCGTGAGGGTCGTTGGCGTGACCGCCGGAGTCAGGCCGGGGGCGCACCGGCCTTCGTGTGATCTCGTCGCACGACGGCCCCGTTGTGCCGGTATGTGGCCACGATCGCCGCGATGACGAGGCGGCTGGAGCAGTAGAAGAGCGCGCCCTCGATGATGTACAGCACGATGCCGACCATTGTCCGTTCCGCCTCTCGCTTCCCTGCCGATGGGCCGGAGGGGCTCGTTATGCAAAAAACCCCCACGTTACCGGGGCGGTCAACGGTGCCGACGTGCAGTGGGGGCCGCCCGGGCCAACCTCGAGGCTCCCGTGTTCTGGGAGGCAGGCCTCTGCACGCCTTGGTGCCATGGGGCTTCACGGTGCGGGCGGCGGCGTCGTCATCCACTCGCAGATCCGGACGCGCGGTCGGCAGACCGGATCGCTGGAGATCGTGGCGACCCAGGGCTTTCGTCCTGCCCGGTGTTGTCGGCGGGTGAAGCGCGCTAGTGTGACACAAATCATAGCTCAGCCACATTAGGAAGTGACATGACTCAGACCCACGATCATGCAACCGATCCCGGCGAGAGCTCCGCAGGGAGTGACGATCCGCAGGCGGCCAGCAGCGCCGTCGAGAAGTGGCTCGCCGCCTTCGACCGGGCCCTCCGTGCGCACGACGAGGACGCGTTGCGGGAACTCTTCGCCGAGGACTGCTACTGGCGTGACTTCGTGGCATTCACATGGAACCTCAAGACGCTCGAAGGCATCGATGAGATCGCGGCGATGCTCCAGGCCCAGCTGCCGACGGTCGATCCGCACGATTGGCAGCTCGCCGAGCCCGCATCGGGCACGGCCGAGAACGCAGAGGCATGGCTCAACTTCATGACCGCCGCCGGGCGTGGTTGGGCTCACCTGAGGCTCGTGGAGGGGCGTTGCTGGACACTGCTGACCACCCTGCAGGAACTGACGGGGCACGAGGAGAAGAAGGGCCCCCGCCGTGAGCTCGGCGTCACCCACGAGATCACCCGGGGACGCAAGACGTGGAAGGAGTCCCGGGCGGAGCGGGACGCCCGGCTCGGTTTCGACGAGCAGCCATACGTGCTGATCATCGGCGGGGGTCAGGGTGGCATCGGGCTCGCCGCGCGGCTGCGACGTGTCGGCGTGCCGACGATTGTCGTCGAGAAGAACGAGCGGGCGGGTGACTCGTGGCGCAAACGCTACAAGTCGCTGCACCTGCACGACCCGGTTTGGTACGACCACATGCCCTACCTGCCCTTCCCCGACGACTGGCCGATCTTCCCGTCGAAGGACAAGATGGGGGACTGGCTCGAGCACTACGTGGACATCATGGAACTCGACTACTGGGCTGGCACACGGTGCCTGGGCGCGCAGTTCGACCAGGGCGCGGGCACGTGGACCGTGCGGGTGGACCGCCGTGGCGAGGAGGTCATCCTGCACCCCACCCAACTCGTCTTCGCGCTGGGTGTCTCCGGCTACCCGAACATCCCCCGTTTCGAGGGCGCCGACGACTTCGCCGGGTGGCAGGGTCACTCCTCCGAGTTCACGGGTGGTGAAGAGGACGTCGAGGGCAGGCACGCTGTGGTCATCGGGTCGAACAACTCGGCCCACGACATCGCGGCAGCCCTGTGGGAGAAGGGCGCCGAGGTCACGATGATCCAGCGTTCCTCCACGCACATCTCCCGCAGCGACTCCCTGCGGGAGCTGGCGCTGGGCGCGCTTTACTCGGAGGAGGCCCTGGAGAACGGGGTGACCACGGAGAAGGCCGACATGCTCTTCGCCTCGTGGCCGTACCGGCTGCTGCCGGCTGCGCAGATTCCTGTGTACGAGCAGATGGCTGAGCGGGACGCGGACTTCTACCGTGCGCTCACCGACGCCGGCTTCGAGTTGGACTTCGGCGAGGACGGCTCAGGCCTGTTCTTGAAGTACCTGCGGCGCGGATCCGGGTACTACATCGACGTGGGTGCATCGCAGCTGATCATCGACGGCCGGATCCAGCTGGAGCGCGGTCAGGTCACCAAGATCGTGCCGGAGGGGGTGGTCATCGACGGCGACCGGCTGGTTCCCGCGGACCTGCTCGTCTATGCGACCGGGTACGGATCGATGAACGCGTGGCTCGCGGATCTCGTCTCGCCGGAGGTTGCCGACGCGGTGGGCAAGTGCTGGGGGTACGGCTCGGACACGACCCGCGACCCCGGTCCCTGGGAAGGGGAGCTGCGCAACATGTGGAAGCCCACAGCGGTGCCGCAGTTGTGGATTCATGGCGGCAATCTGCACCAGTCCCGCCACTACTCGAAGTACCTCGCGCTGCAGCTCAAGGCCCGGGAGCTGGGGATGGACACGCCCGTCTATCAGCTGCAGGAATCGCACCATGTGCGGTGACCGCGAGAAAAGGGTCAAAGGGCGGCTCCCGCCACTCCGTCAGGCGGTGGTCTCGGGCGCCGGGGTGAGGGCGGGCGCTGCATCCGTGTAGTCCAGCGTCACCCGGGCGAACGGGGCGCCGATGATGACTTCCAGCCCCGGGATGAGTTCGTAGCGGATCTCGTCCTTGATCCGCTGGTTCTCCAGGGCGGGAGTGAAGACCAGCGTGACCGTGAGCTCGGGGGCCCGAGGGCTGCCAGTGATGCTGAACTGCGCGGAGGCCACGGAGGGGTAGATCTGGATGCCCCTCGTGGCGGCGCGGGCCACGGCGTCGAGCGGCACGCCCGGTACGCGGGCGGGAACGGGGGAAGAGGGGTCGACGGCGGTCGTCCCGAGGGGGCTCGACGTCGGTTCATGAGGGGGCAGCAGGTAGGCCCTCCGCTCCACCTGTAAACCGCCTGGCGGGGCGGTGACAGGGTAGTGTGACGTCCACCCAAGCGGGTGGTCTACCGGAGTGTATGCACACGACATAAACTTCCCGCGCCAGGACGCACCGTGGAGCGCCTGCATGACGTCCGGTTGCTCGGTGAGAGGTTCTCTGCCTTGCTAGAGTCTCCCACCATGTCGGTCGCGAAGCTCTCGGTGAGCCACCAGAACTACCTGCGGGCCATCTAGAACCTGGGGGAGTGGTCCGAGGACCCCGTCACCACCTCGGCCGTGGCCTCGACCACCTGCTGCATCTGGCGGTCCGAGACGGTCGACTCGCAGAACACCGCCGGGACGTGGTTCTGCGGCACGGTGTCGATCGCCGAGTGCAGTTCCTGTGGACCCGCCTCCTGTTCGGAGTTCACGGGCCAGAGGTAATGCTCGCTCGGTCCGGCGTCCCGCGCGAAGTAGGAGAAGGCGCCCTCGCACGTGAGCAGTGCGCGCTGGTTCGCGGGGACCCGGTCCAGCCGTTCCCGTAGGTCCGCGCGGACCTCGTCCAGCTGCTCCTTGTACCTGTCGCCGTTCTCCCGGAACTGCGCGGCGTGCTCGGGATCGAGGTCGCTCAGGGCGGTCGCGATGGTGTCCACGTAGCGCTGCCCGTTCGTGGGGCTCATCCAGGTGGGGATTGGGTGTTCCGGGCTGGTCCGCGATGTCCACCGTGGGAACACCCTCAGAGACCACCGCGTGCGGCACGTTGGCCGAGGCCACGAACTGCCCGAGCCAGCCCTCCAGGCTGAGCCCGTTGTCCAGGACCAGCTAGGCACCGGACGCCTTGCCCACGTCCGTGAGGGTGGGCTCGTAGTCGTGGATCTCCGCCATGTTGAATCGTACATATTCGGTGTGCCGAACTTGAGGGGCGGGGCGGGTGCTGGGCACGCGCTGCGAGGTGTGGCGCCACCGGGTGGCAGTGGGGAGGCACTGGCCGCATGGTGCTGCCGGGCCCGTGCGCGTCCACGTGCTGTGGCTGAGGAAACCGCTCAGCGAGAGCCCGCGCCCGGTGCCTGCGGCAGGAGCTGGTTGTCGAAGCGCACGCCCCTCGGGTCCGGGGGCAACAGCGCCAGGATGAGCAGTGCCGGAGCGCCCAGGAAGGGGACCAGGATCAGGAGGTACCAGAGCCCGGAGAGATTGGCGTCGTGCAGTCGCCGGACGGACAGCGCGATCCCGAAGACCACGCACAGGATCGCAGCAGCCAGCAGCGCGAGGGCCAGGAGGAGGTAGACCACGGCGATCCACTCGGGTCCGTCGGTCAGGGGTCCGCTGAAGTAATCGTGCTCGTCCGCATGCTGGCCGCCCCAGGACAGCAGCGCGGCGTACAAGGCGATCCACCAGTAGTCGGAACGGGATGCGCGGCCAGAGAACTGGAAGCCCCTGCCGAAGAAGTTGCGCAGGGCCTTCAGGGGGCCCACGCGCTCGCCGGGCTGGGTGGCGCGAAACACTGCTGGCTTGTAGGGCATGGTCACAGGTGGTGTCCTCCTGCATCGCTCGCGGTGGCGTCCGCCGGGCCGAGGGGGCCCGGGCCCCGGAGCCGTCGGACGGAACCGGATGGAGCATCCACGGTATCGGGCGCCCGCCCAGCGGGCACTGGCCGAACGGCCAGAGTTCCGTGCGGCGTGAGCCGCCGGGGGCGTTTATGGGATTCTGGGTCCATGGCTTCCAAGATCGAGGACTACGCCCTGCTCTCCAACATGCGCAGCGGGCCGTTGGTCTCCCGTCATGGCTCGGTGGACTGGTGGTGCGTCCCGCGCTTCGATTCGCCCGCGCTGTTCGCGGCGCTGCTGGGCACCCCGGACCACGGCCGCTGGTTGCTGGCGCCGTACTGCGCGGTCAACGATGACGCCGCTGTGGACCTCTCCCTGCCCGGCGTCACCGCGGTGGAGCGGTTCTACGCGGAGAACACGTTCGTGCTGCACACCGTGTGGACCACGGACACCGGCACGGTGCGGGTCACGGACTTCATGCCCCTGAACTCCCGCACGGAACTGATCCGCCGGGTGGAGGGCCTCACGGGCGAGGTCGAGATGTTCCAGGACCTGCGGCTGCGCTTCAACTACGGCTCGTCGGTCCCGTGGCTGAGCCGCTTCGACGTGCTTGAGGAGGAATCGGAGGAGGGCGCGGTCGCGGAGTCCGTGCTCGTGGGCATGGCCGGCCCCGATTCCGTGGTGTTCCACGGTGACCCGCTGCCGGAGGCGGACCCGGACCGCAGCAAGCGGCGCCATGCGGGCTCCTTCACGGTGGCCGCAGGCCAGACCAGGGACTTCACGCTCACGTGGTTCCCGTCCCACGGCGTCCCGCCGGAAGCGGTGGACGTCAATGAGACCCTCACGGCCACGCTGAACCTGTGGCAGGAGTGGACGGATCTGTACGAACCATACGATCCGCTCACGGACCCCACCGCGGACCCCGAACTCCCGGAGGACGGTGACGACGGCGCGTGGGCGGCGTCGTCGGCGGAAAGAAGAAACGCGGGCGAGCCCGCGTCCGGCCGGGACGTGGGGCGCCACGGGGACCGCCCGGCGGACGCCGACGCCCAGGAGACGGTGCACTTCACGAGCAGCCAGGATGCCCCCGAGGACATCATCCGCCGCAGCCTGCTCGTGGTGCGCGGGCTCATGCACCAGGCCACGGGCGGACTGATCGCCGCGGACACCACGTCCGTGCCGGAGGTGCTGGGCGGGGAACGCAACTGGGACCACCGCCACGCGTGGCCCCGGGACGTGGCCTCCGCGCTGGAGATCATGCTGGACCACGGCCACGACCGGGAGGCCGCGCAACTGCGCAACTGGTTGCTGCGCGCCGTGGCCGGGGACGTGGACAACCCCTCCAACATCTACACGCTGGACGGCTCCGGACAGATCCGCGAACGCCTCGTGGACCTGCCGGGTTACGAGCGATCGCGCCCGGTGCGCGAGGGCAACGCATCCGGCAACCATTACCAGGCGGACGTGGCCGGTCACGTGCTGCGGGTGTTCGAGATGCTGCGCCGGCGCGGCGTGCAGGAGGACCACCTGTCCTGGCCGTTGCAGCAGGCGTTGCTGCGCGCCGTCGTGGCCAACTACGAGGAGAAGGACCAGGGCGTCTGGGAGATGCGCGGCGAACTCCAGTACTACACGCACTCGCGCGTGATGATGTGGGCCGCGCTGCAGGCCGGCGTGGACGCCGTGCGGATCCACGGGCTGCCCGGGGACGTGGAGACGTGGGAGGAACACCGGGACCAGCTCGCGCACGAGATCTGGACCAACGGCTACGACCCCCAGGTGGGTTCGTTCGTGCAGTACTACGGCTCCACGGACGTGGACGCCTCCCTGTTGCAGCTGCCCACGGTGGGTTTCGTGGCCTACGACGACGAACGCATGTTCGGCACCGTGGCGCGCATCCGCAAGGAGCTCACGGACCGATCGGGGCTGCTGCACCGCTACCGCAACCTCCCGCAGCTCACCGACCTGGACGACGCCGAGGCGTTCGCGTCCTCGATCGGTCAGGACGGTTTCGCGGGGCAGTCGGTGCCATCCGTGTCCGCGACCCTGCAGTTGGCCGAGCAGCTGGCGCTGTGCGGTCACACGGGGGACGCCACGCGGCTCACGGATCTCGTGCTCGGCACCGCCAACGAGCTGGGTCTGTTGCCCTCCACCTATTCGCCGTCCCAGCGCCGGGCCACCGGCAACTTCCCGCAGGTGGAGGCCCACCTGAACCTCATCCGGGTGCTGGACATCCTGCAGACGGAGCTCGATCGGTCGTAGGCCGGCGATTCTTCGCCGTGGCGGGGATCACGATAGCGTGTGAGGACCAGCCACGCCGGGCCCGGTGAGACTCGGCTGGTGGCCGAGGGAGTGCCTCGGCACCCTTCCCGGGCCGAGACTTTGGAGGCGTTGCAATGGCACGCACCGTCAATACCGGAACCGATCCTCACGCCCTCGCCGATCCCGCCGTGGACCTCGTGCGCACGTGGCTGCTCAGGGCTCAGGAGAACCAGCGGAAGAACACCCAGAAGAACCCCGCGGAGGACCGTCTGGCCGCCGTGCTCCAGGACCCCAACGGGTTGGAGTTCACGGTGGGATTCGTGGATCGCGTCGTCCGCACCGAGGACACCAAGGCCGCGGCAAAGGCCCTGCAGGACATCGCGACGTTGACCCCGCAGTCCATGCCCGCCACGGACCGGGCCCAGATCCAGGCGGGCACGGCGCTGTCCGGGATGCTGCCCTCCGTGGTGGTCCCCGCGGCACGGACCCGGTTGCGGCAAATGGTGGGACACATGGTCGTGGACGCCCGCCCCGGCCCGTTCGGCAAGTCCGTCAAGGCCCTGCGGTTGCACGGGCACCGGCTCAACATCAACCTGCTGGGCGAGGAAGTGCTCGGTGAGGACGAGGCCAAGAAGCACCTCGCGGACGCCGAGGGCCTGCTGCGCCGCGAGGACGTGGACTACGTCTCCCTCAAGGTCTCCTCCGTGGTACCGCAACTGTCCCACTGGGGCTTCGACCGCACCGCCGAGCGCGTGGTCGAGCGGTTGCTGCCGCTGTACGAGACCGCGGCCACCAAGGGCACCGGCAAGATGTTCATCAACCTGGACATGGAGGTCTACTCGGACCTCGAGCTGACCATCGAGGTGTTCCAGCGGCTGCTGAACAAGCCCCAGCTGAAGAACCTCGAGGCCGGCATCGTCATCCAGGCCTATCTTCCAGACGCCCTCGGCGCCATCCAGCGGCTCTCCGAGTGGTCCGGGCAGCGCGTCGCGGACGGCGGCGCACAGATCAAGGTCCGCCTGGTCAAGGGCGCGAACCTCGCCATGGAGAACGTGGACGCGGAGATGCACGGCTGGCCGCTGGCCACCATGGAGTCCAAGCAGGCCACGGACACCAACTACAAGCGCGTGCTCTCGTGGCTGTTCCACCCCGAGCGCATGCGCGGTATGCGCCTGGGGGTCGCGGGGCACAACCTCTTCGACATCGCGTTCGCCCACCTGCTCGCGGCGGAGCGCGGTGTCACCGACCGCATCGAGTTCGAGATGCTCCAGGGCATGGCCACCTCCCAGAGCGAGGCCGTGTCCACGGACGTGGGCCAGTTGTTGCTCTACGTCCCGGCGGTCAAGCCCGCGGAGTTCGACGTCGCCGTGTCCTACCTGGTGCGGCGGCTTGAGGAGAACTCCGCGAACGAGAACTTCATGTCCGGGATTTTCGACCTGGGTCCGGACAACTGGGTCTTCCAGCGCGAGGAGGCCCGGTTCCGGGCGGCGCTCGCTGACCTCGAGGACGATCCCCAGGCGCTCGATCCGCGGCGCGTGCAGGACCGCTGCGCGGAAACCGCGGGGGAGACCCCCACGATCCCTCTGGACGAGCCGTTCCGCAACGAACCGGACACGGACGTCTCCGTCCCCGCCAACCAGAAGTGGGCGGAGGAGATCGCCGAACGCATCGGGGACCCACAGTGGTACGAATCGCTGGCGGTCCCCGAGCTGCTGCGGGACGTCGAGGAGAACTCGGGGGATGCGGTCGAGGCCGTGAACGACGTCGTCGCCACCGCCAAGGCCGCGGGGCAGCGATGGGCCGCCACGCCCGCTCGCGAGCGCGCCGAGATCCTCAACCGCGCCGGGGACATCCTGGCCGCGCGCCGCGGTCACCTCATGGCCGTGGCCGGCGCGGAGACCGGCAAGGTGTTGGGGCAGAGCGACCCGGAGGTCTCCGAGGCGGTGGACTTCTGCCGCTACTACGCACGGCGCGCGCTCGAGCTGGCCGCCGTGGACGGCGGCGACTTCGTGCCGCACGCCGTGACCGTGGTGACCCCGCCGTGGAACTTCCCGCTGGCCATCCCCACGGGCACTACGGTGGCGCCCCTGGCCACGGGCTCGGCCGTGATCCACAAGCCCTCCCCCGAATCGCGGCGCTGCTCCACCGCCATGTGTGAAGCACTGTGGGAGGCCGGTGTGCCCCGGGACGTGCTGCAACTCGTGGCCCCCGTGGAGGGGGAGGCCGGTCAGCAGCTGATCTCCCACCCGGACGTGGAGCGCGTGGTGCTCACCGGCGCGTACGAGACGGCGCAGTTGTTCGCGTCGTGGGATCCCGCGCGGCCCCTCACGGCCGAGACCTCCGGGAAGAACGCGCTCGTGATCACGCCCAGCGCGGACCGTGACCAGGCGGTGTGGAACCTGGTGTCCAGCGCGTTCGGTCACGCGGGGCAGAAGTGCTCCGCGGCATCGCTCGGGATCCTCGTGGGGTCCGTGGCCACGTCCGAGCGGTTCCGCCGTCAGCTCGTGGACGCGGCGTCCTCCATGGTCGTGGACTGGCCCGTGAACCTTCAGGCGAGCGTGGGCCCCACCGTGGAACAGCCCGGCGACAAGCTACTGCGGGCGCTGACCCAGCTGGAACCCGGCGAGGAATGGCTGATCGAGCCCAAGCAGTTGGACGACACCGGGCGGTTGTGGCGTCCCGGGATCCGCACCGGTGTGAAGCCGGGGTCCTTCTTCCACCTCACCGAGTGCTTCGGCCCCGTCCTGGGGCTCATGTCCGCGGACAGCCTCGAGGAGGCCGTGGAGCTGCAGAACGCCACGGACTACGGGCTCACCGCGGGCATCCACTCGCTGGACGCGGACGAGATCCTGCGCTGGGTGGACACCGTCCAGGCGGGCAACCTCTACGTCAATCGCGGGATCACGGGTGCGATCGTGCAGCGCCAGCCGTTCGGCGGCTGGAAGCGCTCCTCCGTGGGTCTCGGCGCGAAGGCCGGTGGCCCCAACTACCTGGCGTCGCTGGGCCGCTGGAAGCGCGCCGGGTTCTCGTCCTCCAGCACGGACCGCGGTGCGGCCGGTGCGTGGGTTCTGGACCCGCGTGTGCACCGCGCACTGGACGCCGTGACCCCGCTGATCTCGGACGAGGACCTCGTGTGGTTGCGCCGCGCCGCGCAGTCCGACCAGTCCGAGTGGCAGCGCGAGTTCGGCCAGGTCAAGGACCCCACGGCCCTGCTCAGCGAGGCCAACATGTTCCGCTACCGCCCCCGCACCGTGGTGGTGCGCGCCCAGGAAGGGGCGTCCCTCACGGACGTCCTGCGCGTGGGCCTCGCGGCCGTGCGCTCGGGTTCGCAGGTGGTCCTCAGCGCCGCGGACTCGCTGCCCGCAGCCGTGAACGGGCTGTTCGCCACGGTGCTGAACCCGGCGTCCGACGCCGAGTTCGCGCACGCCCTGGGCACCGGTTCCCTGGGCCCGCTGGGTCAGCTCTCGGACCTGCGCGCCCTGGACGACGACGCCCTCGACGTCCGCCACGGCGCCCGCGTCCGCGTGATCTCCCCGTGGGACGGCTCCGAGGAGGACCTCAAGGACCTCTACGCGGTGCGCGCCGAGCACCCGGACATCGCCCTGATCACCGAGGACGTGGTGGGCGCCGGGCGCGTGGAGATGATGTACATGCTGGCCGAGCAGGCCGTGTCCATCACCATGCACCGCTTCGGCAACCACAGCCAGTCCATGCAGCGGGTGGTGGACGAGCTGGTGCGGTGACCCGGTGGCGTCGCCCCTGACGCCTGACCGACCACGAGTCGCGCTCCCGATTCACGGTGGCGCGGCTCGTGCCGTGAGGGGCGGTCCCGGTGCGCCGCTCCCCGGCCCACGGTGCGGCTCCCGACCCCGGGGCATTTCGCGCCTCAGATTCACCGCCCCCTGGTGTTCTCCTTCTGCTGCCGCCACGTCAGCCCACCGGCCACCATCACGAGCACCGCCACCAGCAGGAGGGCGCCGGGGAAGTAGAGCCGGGTCCGTCGTGAGACCTGCGCAGTCATGTCTCCACGGTACCGAGTGCCAGGGCACGGGAGCATTGGCCGAACGGCCACTCTTGGGGGACTGCCACCGTGGAGATGCAGCGTGAAGGAGGGCCGCAGTTTCACATGATGCTCGGCGCTATTGCGGGCGCCAGATTGCCGCAGCAGTGATTCCATGGGTGGATCACCGCACTGCCCCCATGCATGCCTGGATCCGGTTGGTCTCGTGGCTCGGGGCCGCCGCGGTGCTCCTGCGGGGTGGAGCCGGCACGGCGGGCGCATGGGGCTCGGTGGTTCTCGGGCACTCGACCTGGGCCGACTCCGCGGTTCTCGGCCATGCCCTCCTGTGGGATCCTCTGTTCGTCCTATGGGGATTGGCGCTTGCCGGAGGACCGGGTCACTCGCTCGTGAGCGCCTTGACGAACACGTCCTGGATATCCTCCGGGGTGCGGGCGATGTGCGAGGAGCCGCCCGTGGCCTCCGCGATCTGCTTCAGGACGTCCTCGTCCGCGTCCTTCGAGATGCCCACGGTGATGATGCGCACGGGGTTGTCCGGGTCCTGCTCGTCCTTGAGCATGGTGAGCAGGTTGTCGAGGGAGATGGAGCCGGGGTCGTGGTTCATGCCGTCGGTCAGGACGATCACCGTGCGCAGATGCCCGGGGGCGTCTTCGTGGAGCACCTCGCGGTAGGCGGCCAGGGTGGTGTCGTACAGGCCGGTGTAGCCGTCGGGGGCGTAGGTCAGGGACTCCGCGTCCCGGGAGAGCTGGTCCCGCTGGGTGCCGCCGTCCACCGAGGCGGAGAGCTCGCGCACCGGGGTGAGGGAGCGGTAGTCCTTGTCCCCGTCCAGGTGCCGCTGGAAGGTCCACAGGCCGAGGGCGTCGTGCTCGGGGAACAGCCCCACGGCGGTCGCGGCGGCGGCCTTCGTCAGATCCATGCGGGTGGAGCCGTCCTGGTCCACCTTCTCGCCCATGGACCCGGAGGCGTCGATCGCCACGAGTGCGTGGAACGGTTCCGCCAGGTGCTGCCACTGGGCGAGCGCCTGCTGCAGGGCGGCGTCGTTCGCGGTGGGGGCGTCGTCACCGGGGGTGCTCGCCACGAGCTCCGTGTCCGCGTTACGGGAGCGGTAGGCGTCCCACTCCGCGCGAGAAACCACGGTCGCGCTGCGCGGCGGGGCGCCGGAGGCCGCGCCCGCGGCCAGGGCGGGGCTCAGCGGGCTCGGGCTGGCGGTGGTCGCCGCGGTGGAGTGCTTGACGAGCTGCTCGAGGCGCTCGTCGGCACTGCGCACGGGCGCGGCGTCGCCTTCCGTGCGCGCACGGAATTTCAGGGCCTCGTCCGTGGCGGCCTTATCCGCGCGCCCGTTCTCGGCCTCGCCCAGCGCACGGGAGACCAGCTCGCGCGTGCCGGCGTCCTCCTGGGGGCGCCCCAGCTCCACGTTGCTGTCCTGCAGCACGGCGGACCAGGTGGTCGCGCTGGTCTTGGCGCGGGCGACGACGACGGGCTCCCCACCCGCCGTATTCGCGTCACCGGACGCGGCGCTCGAGGCCGCGTCCGAGGGTTTCTCGCTCGCGGCGTCGTCCCCGCGCGGGATCAGGAAGACGGCGGCGAGCAGCAGCAGGACGGCCACCAGGCCCAGGGCCAGCAAGGTCAGCAGCGTTCCGCTCGGCCCGCGGCGTTCGGCGCGGTGCGCTCCGCGGCGCCGGTGCGTTCCAGGATCAGTCATCTCGGTGTTCCCCCGTCTCGTGCGTCACGGCCCCTGCGGGCGGTGGTGCACAGCCAGCCCGCTGCCCGCAGTGATGCGGCCGCGGTGCGTCCCCACGCCGTGGTGAGGTGGCACACACGACGTCTTCCCCGGGGACAACATTACGAGGTTTCGACAACGCCGCGGCGGCATGACGCCGTTTGGCGCCGCCGCTGGGGCCGGGCCATCCCCCTGCCCGTGCAGACCACCCGGCCCGACCGCCGGGTCAGCCCAGCACGGCCCGCAGGTACGGTGCAGTGGCGCTGTCCGGGTGCGCCGCGACGTCGGCGGGAGTGCCCGCGACAACCACCCGCCCGCCGTCCGAGCCGGCACCCGGGCCCATGTCGATCACGTGATCGGCCTGGGCAACCATGCGCATGTCCAGCTCGGCCATGACCACCGTGTTGCCCGCGTCTGCCAGCCCCTGCAGGTGGTTCATGAGCCGGTCGCTGTCCGCGGGGTGCAGTCCCGCGGTGGGCTCGTCCAGCACGTAGAGCGTGTCCCCGCGCGAGGCCCGCTGCAGCTCGGAGGCGAGCTTGACCCGCTGCGCCTCCCCGCCGGAGAGCTCGGTGGCGGGCTGGCCCAGCCGTAGGTAGCCGAGTCCCACGTCCCGCAGCACGCCCAGGGTGTGGTGGACGGCGTCCTCGCCCTCGAAGAACGTGTGCGCCTCGTCCACGCTCATGGCCAGCACATCCGCCACGGAGCGCTCCCGCCACAGCACCTCCAGGGTCTCGGCCTTGTAGCGGGTGCCGTGGCAGTCCGGGCAGGGCGCGTAGATGCTCGGCAGGAACAGCAGCTCCACCATCACACTGCCCTCGCCCTCGCACGTGGGGCAGCGCCCACCGGCCACGTTGAACGAGAACCGTCCGGCCTTGTAACCGCGCCGTTTCGCCTCGTCGGTTGCCGCGTAGAGCTTGCGAACGGCGTCGAACAGACCGGTGTAGGTGGCCACGTTGGAGCGCGGAGTGCGCCCGATGGGCTTCTGGTCGATCACGACGACGCGCCGCACGCCCTCCGGCAGGGAGACCACGTGCCCGCGCACGTCGTCCGCGGCGTCGTCGGCCGTCAGCAGGTCCGCCTCCGGGTCCCCGGTGATCTCCGTGTCCTCCGGGCCGCCGTGGCCCAGCCGCTCGCGCACCAGCACCGGCAGCGCCTGACTGACCAGGCTGGACTTGCCCGAGCCGGAGATGCCGGTGACGGCGGTGAGGCACCCGGCGGGGAAGCTCACGTCCAGGCCGCGCAGGTTGTTGCGGGTGACGCCCTCGAGCTCCAGCCACCCCTGGGGCGTGCGGGGCTCGCGCGCCTCTGCCGACGGCGCATGCTCGGCGAAGAGGTAGCGGCGCGTCGCAGACTCGGGAACTTCCGCGAGACCGTTCGGCTTACCGCTGTAGAGCACCCGCCCGCCGCGCTCGCCGGCGTCCGGGCCGATGTCCACGAGCCAGTCCGCCTCGTGGATCACGGTCAGGGAGTGCTCCACCACGAACAGACTGTTGCCGCGGTCCTTGAGTCCGTGCAGGATCCCGATGAGCGCGTCCAGGTCCCGGGGGTGCAGACCTGCGGAGGGCTCGTCGAGCACGTAGACCACCCCGAAGAGCTGGGAGGAGAGCTGGGTGGCCAGCCGCAGTCGCTGCCGCTCACCACCGGAGAGTGTGGGCGTGGTGCGGTCCAGGGAGAGGTAGCCCAGGCCCAGGTCGATCATGGGCTGCAGCCGCGCCGCGAGGTCCGCGGCGAGGCGTTGCGCGGCGGCCCGCTTCTCCACGGAGAGGTTCGGGGTGCGCCGGACGTCCGGGGCGGCGTCGTGCGAGGCACCGCCCTCCGCGACCCGCGAGGCGGTGGAGGCGGCGCGGGCCTCGGCGTCGAGCACGTGGTCATCCAGGTGCTGCGCCTCGCCGGGGGTCCAGCCCTCGGCAGTCACGGAGCGCGCGATCTCCGCCAGGCGCGCGAGCGGCAGGTGCGAGAACTCGGCGATGTCCAGGCCCTCGAACGTCACGGACAGGGACTCGTGCTTGATCTTCTTGCCGTGGCACTCCGGGCACAGCTCGCTCGTGAGGTACTGGGCCGCGCGCTTCTTGGTGCTCGGGCTCTTCGCGTTGGCGAAGGTGTCCAGCACGTAGCGCCGCGCTCCGACGAACGTGCCCTGGTACGTGGGCTCCACACCCTCCTGCTGGGCCCTGCGCGTCTGGTTCGGGGTGAGCCCGCGGTACACACCCACCGTGGGGCGGTCCTCGGTGTAGAGGATCCAGTCCCGGTCCTTCTTCGGCAGGTCCTTCCAAGGGGTGTCCACGTCGTAGCCCAGGGAGACCAGGATGTCCCGCTGGTTCTTCCCCGCCCACGCCACGGGCCAGGAGGCGACGGCGCGCTCACGGATGGTCAGCGACGGGTCCGGGACCATGGTGTCCTCGGTGACCTCGTAGACCCGCCCGATCCCGTGGCAGGTGGGGCAGGCGCCCTGCACGGTGTTCGCGGAGAAGTCCTCCGCGTAGAGCATGGCCTGTTCCGGCGGGTACCAACCGGCGCGCGAGTACAGCATCCGGACCAGGCTCGACAGCGTGGTCACGGTGGCCACGTCCGAGCGCGCTCCGCCCCCGCCGCGCTGCTGCTGGAGGGCGACGGCGGGCGGCAGCCCCTCAATCACGTCCACGTCCGGGACACCCGCCTGGTCGATCAGCCGCCGCGCGTACGGCGCCACGGACTCCAGGTAGCGTCGCTGCGACTCCGCGAACAGCGTGCCGAACGCGAGGGACGACTTCCCCGAGCCGGACACCCCCGTGAACACCACGATGGAGTCCCGGGGCAGGTCCAGGGAGACGTCCCGGAGGTTGTTCTGGCGCGCGCCGCGCACCACCACGCCGTGCTGCCAGGATGCGGTGTCGTTCTGTTCAGTAGTCACCTGGTTCACGCTACCCGGGGGTTCCGTCAGGCGGAGCGGGCCTGCCCTTCGGCGGTGTCCGGCATGGGGGACAACCAGCCATACAGCGTCCTCAGCACCGTCGACATCCCCGCGGGCGCCGCATGACCGCTCATCACCACGGGGCGCGGTCGAGTGCTGTTCGAACGCCCCGCAGAGCGGCCCGGAGCGCGGCCGCACTCGCCCCGATTGAGCACCATGGGATGGACGTGGACTTCGAGCGCGCGGGTATTCTCAACCCGGCCGTGGAGCCTCACCGGGTGCAGTGGCTGAACAAACCCCATGCTGAGGACGGCTCCAGCGTCTTCCTGGATGAGCGCGCGGTGCGTGGGCAGGTCCACTCCCCACATACCTCGCCGGGCGGTGGAGGAAGCGGGCGTGTGCCATAGGCCACCCCGCCACACTGGCCCGGGTGGTCGCGGAGCTGGGTGGCGAGATCCACGAATACAGCCGCGTGACCGAGCGGGACACCTCGGGTGACGGCGTGGTGGCCCACACCGACGCCGTGCTCGTGCGGGCGCCTCGCGCCGTGCTGGCCACCAACGTGTTCCCGTCCCTGCTCGAGCGCGACAGGCTCAAGATCGTCCCGGTCTACGACTACGCGCTGATGACCGAGCCGCTCACCGACGGGCAGCTGGACTCGTTCGGGCGGCGCAACAGGCAGAGCCTGGCGGATCTGGCCAACCAACCGGCTCGGCGGGGGTCGGCGGTCCTACCGCGGTCAGAACAGCAGCACCAGCACCACGATGACCGCCACGATCACTGCGAACACGATGGCCCAGTTGCGGGCCACGTGGCGGTCCTCGGCCCGGGTCTGCTCGCTGTCCGGGTCCCGGTCCGCGTACCGGTCGCTGCCCACGCCGTAGTACAGCTCGTTGGTGGACGGTTCGCGCGGGGGCACCGGCGGTCTGTGGCGGTCGGGCGAGCCCGAGGGACCGGCCGGGTGGGCGGCGTCGTTCTCGTCCTGGGACTCGCCGCCGATGGGACGTCCCGAGAGGCTGCCCGGCTCCCAGGTCTGCCGCGGTGCGTTGGCGCCGGGGCCCGCGATCGAGTCGCGCACGGGCACGCCCTCGCCCGGGTAGCGATGTCCGGGCCGGGAGGGCTCGTCCAACTCGTCCTCGCCCAGCATCTCGGAGGCCGGGATGCCGGTGGTCGTGACCGCGGGGCCCTGCGAGCCGACGGGACCCTGCGGCGTCGGCATCGAACCGGGCGCGGACGACGCCGCCGCTCCGCCGTCCCGGGGGTTGTCCGCCGCCGCGCGCAGCACCTCCGAGAAACGGGCCAGTGGCTCCCGCTGCGCGGGTGCCGCGTCGTGGGCGACCTGGTCCGCGCGATCCGCGACGGAACGCAGCACTGCAGCGTCGGACAGCCCGAGATCCCGGGCCGCCATGGCGAGTTCGAGGGGCGGGTGAGAAGGGTTTGCGGTGGTGGCCCACTCCAGCAGGCCCGTGCGGACGGGGGAGGACAGCGCATCCCGCAGGGCGGGCCGCAGCGCCGGGACATCGGCGAGGTCCAGCAGTTCGGACGGCGGGGTGCTGCCGTAGCTGTGGGCGGCCTGGTCCAGCGGGCCGCGGTGGCCGAAGAGGGCGGCGAGCATGGCGGCCGCCGCGTACCGGTCCTCCACGGTGCGCACGTCCGAAACGCGGCGCATCAGTTCCGCCTGGGCAGGGGAACCCGCCTGGCGGACCGTGTCCAGCAGTGCAGGGTCCGCGCGCACCAGCCGCGCCGGTTCCTGCAGGGCCCGGGCGAGCTCCGGATCCAGTGAGTCACTCATGACGTCCGCCTTTCTCAGTCGTGGGGAAAGCCTACGGGAGGTCGAGGGCGCGGTGCGGGGCTAGGGTGATCGACTGTGACCCGCACCCCATCTTCGCCGACGCGCAAGGCCCCCGGAATCCTGCTGGCGGTGCTCATGGCCGCGATGGCCGCCGGGCCGGTGTTCAACTACGGGGTGGGTGCGCTGAGCGCCACCATCGTGGAGAGCTACGGGATCACCGAGGGGCAGTATGGGTTCATCATCACGGCGGTGTTCGTGGTAGCGGGTCTCGCGGCGCCGCTGCTGGGAGTGCTCGCGGACCGCATCGACACCCGCGTGCAGCTCACCCTGATCTTCGGGGGTGTGCTGGTGGCGTTCCTGCTCAGCGCCACGTGGCAGTCCTACGCCATGCTGATGGTCGCGGCCCTGATTGCGGGTCTTGCGCAGTCCTTCTCCAACCCGGTGACCAACCGCATCGTCGCGCAGCGCGTGCCGCTGGCCCAGCGCTCCGCGTGGATGGGGTGGAAGCAGTCCGGGGTGCAGGTGGGTCTGCTGGTCGCGGGCCTCACGTTCCCGGTGGCGGGCGCGGCGTTCGGGTGGCGGGGTGCCGCACTGTTCGGCGCGCTGCTGTGCGTTCCCCTGCTCGTCACGGGGTGGACCGTGGTCACCCGGCTGCAGCGCCGCGCCCGAGAGAACACCCCGACGACGCTGCCCGCTCCCTCTTCCGTCGCGCCCTCCGCCGCGGCGTCGTCGGGGGCGCTGCCGCCCGCGGTGTGGCTGCTGACGCTGACGTCCTTCCTCAACGCGGTGGGCACGCAGGGCGTGAATGTGTACGCGTCCCTGTTCGCGGTGCGGGCCATGGGGTACACCGTCACGGTGGCCGGGTTGCTGCTGGGCATGATGGGGGTGATCGGGATCGGAAGCCGGATCGGGTGGGGCCGGGTGACCGGCAGGCTCGGCAGACCCGCACCGCTGATCCAGGTCATGAGCCTGGGCGGGATCGTGGGGCTCGGGCTGCTCGTGCTCGCGGAGACGACGCAGCAGCACTGGCTCATGTGGCTGGGCGTCGCCTTCCACGCCGCTTTGCCACTGGCGGCGAACGTAGTGATCAACTCGGGCATCGTGGCCGCCGTGCCCAAGGAACGGATCGGGGTTGCGTCCGGACTGGTGGCCACCGGGATGTACCTGGGCTTCGCGCTCGGGCCCGTGGTGGTGGGCCAGCTCGTGGACCTCACGGGGGCGTTCACCGCCGGATGGGCCGCCGTCGCCGGGGCGTACGTGCTGTGCTTGGTGGTGGCGCTGGTGCTGGGGCGGGTTACTGACCGTCCAGTTCCTGGAGCCTGAGAAGCAATTCCTCCACCAAGAGGACGAACGATTCTGCTACCTCCCCTGCGTCGTCATCGGCGGCGTGCGCGGCCAGCTGTGGCAGGAGCGAGTTAGTGTCGGCAGAGCGCGTTGCCAGGAACGAGATTGCCTCGCGGGACTCACTGTCGGCTTCGGGAGAGCTGCGGTGGATCATGAACCTGTCAGCGAGAGGCGCAGTTTCTGTGGCGTACAAGAGACGAAAAATATCCAGCGAATCTTTGGCCTTGATGCGGTTCCGCTCGCCCGCCTGCATTGCCTCGTGGCGTTCCTTGATTTTGATGCACTTGGCCACGATTAGCGCAGCCGGAGACGCCACTAAGACCTGCGCCCTCCGAAAGTCTCGAGGGCTGAGGGCCTCGATGGTGCGCAATTCATTGTCGATGAGTGCGGGGGCCAGCCCACGGCCCCGTCTGGCCACGAAACTTTCGTGCGGTGGGATCTTGGCCGAACGGCGACCCTTCCCTGCCTGGTGCTCGGACACCATGAGGTCGACGGCTATGTCATTGCTGCTCAGCCACTGTCCAGGATTCCCACCGGGGCGGCGGGAGAAACCGTGCGCTGTGAGGGTCGCGGCGATTTCAGGTGTGGGGTCTAGCCTGTTGGCATCTAGGGCTAGGTCTGCGTCCGTGGTCATGACGGCGACGGCAAGTTCACCCTCCCCCGTCCACTCGTAGACGGCCTGCGCCCCGATGAGGATGATGGTTGAGCTGTGATCGCGCAGTGCGATAAGCGCGTCGATGAGTGCGGACCTGGCCATGACATATTCGACGGGAGCAGTCATTTGAACCTCCAAGACGTGCCGGTCTCTCCGCTGATCCAAGGTCGGCCGTCGTCTGGCAGCCGTTCCATCACTTGGTGCGCCAGGTCGGCTTCTCGGCCACCACTGGACTGGAGATCCACCAGAACCTGTCCCGTGGGCGCAAGTCTGAGTTCCGTCCGGGGCGAGACCCACCCCTCCTCCATAAGTCTGCCGTCCATGGGGGCAGCCAGAAGAACGTTTGCTCGCGCTCGCTCCCCGCGTCGCAGCCCCAGATCTTCGGCGAGAAGGAGTGGGTCTGCGGTGTACGCCAGGACGCGTTTTGCGGGGACCACGGCAGTGGTTCCCTCCGGCAGCAGGGCACGTCCTGCATGGACACCACTGAGCAGAACATCCTCTCTGCCGTGCAGCATCGTCAAGGCATGCTCCGGGCCCCTGGGGTCAAGCAGGGAGAGGGGGTGCCGATTGCCGGAGAGGAAGCTGTAGTCCTGCGCCCATCGGTAAATAAGTTCCCGGCGATGGATTGACTGAATCCCCCCCCGGGGGGTCCGGGTGATGATGCCTTCTCTTGTCAGGGTGGGTAGGAGCTTGGCAACTGTGCCGGGGCTGACACTGCATGCCAGGGCAAGCTCTCGCACACCGAGGGGGGCATCAGAGGTGATCAACTGTCGGAGGACGCGGGAGGTTGAGGGGCCCGTGAGGCGTTGAATTGTCTCATCACGTACCCAAGGTGCCCGGGTGGCCCCGGGGTGCGTCATGAGAATCGCGGGATAGCTGGAGACGATACGGACCCATCCCGTGGTGTCCACGCTATTGATGCCCAGTTCCTCCAACCGTCCACGAACGGAGGGGGGTATGTATTCCGCGAACAGTGCTGGTTCCCCGCCCGCCATGGAGGCATAGTGCGAAACCTGGTTGGCGACCTGGGAGAGCAGCTGACCACCTACCGAACGTTTCACCTCTGTGACCAGTTTGAGCGGTTCTCCGGCGGGGGGCGTGATGGTGACGATCGCATCCGGGCGAACAACGCGCCCGCCGCCGTCTGTGCCACCGAAGCCCACGCGGCGCGGTTCTTGCTGGGCCTCTATGTCCCACGAGCCAGGGAGGAGGGATCGAAGCAGCCCCGTGCACTCACGCAGGAGAACTGTTTCTTCAAACTGCTCGTTTCGCATATTGCGAAACTTAGCATATGAAGAAACAGTAGTCGCGGGTTCGTGGCGTCAATCTTGGCCCGCCCATCCTTCTGGATCCTGCCAAGCTGCTGCGTCTGGTTCGTTCGCCGGCTCCGTGGAAGAGCTGGCGCCAGGGCGTGCTGAACCCCCGGTTCGTGTGGTGCCATGGACCCATGAGCTCACCGCGCACGGACCTCGCCCAGACCCTCCGCCGCCTGGACGGCAGCAGCTACGGCGCCTACAAGCAGCTCAAGGGCTCGTGGCGGCTGGGGGATGCGGAGCTGATCGTGGACCGGGTGCAGTCGGACCCGTACGCCCCGCCGTCCCTGGCCCGGATCCGGGTCAGCCTGTCCGACACGAGGATCCCGCCCGAGCTGATCGCCACCCGGGACGCCCGCGTGGCCGCCGGGGACTTCCTCACCCGGGAGTTCGCCCGGGCCGCCCGGGACCTGGGTCCGCGCGGCGGCAAGGACTCCGGTGGCATCTCGATCCAGCGCACGGGCCAGGAGATCCTCGAGCGCTCCTCCGTGATCGTTCCGAATCCCGGGAACGCGGTGGATCCCGCCCCGGCACGCGAGTCCGGGATGCGCCGTGCGGGGGACGCCGGAACGGTGGACCGGGGGCGCGGAGCCGGCCGTGCGGCGTCGTCGGAGACCGCTGACGCGGGAGCCGTGGAGGTGCGCTGCGAGATCGCCCTGCCCGCCGCGGGCCGCCGCATCAAGGGCCATGCCGCGCACCGGCTGCTCACGGAGGTGCTGCCGGGCGTAGTCGAGCGCGCGCTGCGGTACGAGAACCTGGACGCCCGCGCCCTGCAGGCCCACGTGACCTCCCACCTGGACGCCCAGCACCTGCGGGAGCAGCTGTCGCAGCGTGGACTCGTGGCGTTCGTCGCGGACAGCGCCGTGCTGCCGCGCGCCTCCGGGCACCGGGACGAACCGCTGGCCCGGGGCGCCGTCCCGTTCGAGACGCCTCCGGAGCTGCGCGTGGAGCTCGAGCTCGAAGACGGGTCGACCGTGAGCGGCATGGGGATCCCCGAGGGCGTCACGGTGGTCGTGGGTGGCGGCTACCACGGCAAGTCCACGCTGCTGCAGGCCCTGGAGCGCGGGGTCTACAGCCACGTTCCCGGTGACGGCCGCGAACGCGTGGTCACCCTGCCGAGCGCCATGTCCGTGCGCGCGGAGGACGGCCGGGCCGTGAGCCACACGGACGTCTCGCCGTTCATCAACAACCTGCCCACCGGCGCGGACACCCGCGACTTCAGCACGTCCAACGCCTCCGGCTCCACGTCCCAGGCGGCGGCCACGGTGGAGGCCGTCGAGGCGCAGGCGGCGGTGCTCCTGCTGGACGAGGACACGTGCGCCACCAACCTCATGGTCCGGGACGAACGCATGCGCGCCATGGTTCCGGGCGAACGCGAGCCCATCACACCGTTCGTGGACCGCGTGGGGGCCCTCTACACGGAGCGTGGGGTGTCTTCGATCCTGGTCACGGGTGGCTCCGGGGCGTTCCTGGACGTCGCGGACCTGGTGGTGGCCATGGACGCCTACCGCGCCGTGGATGTCACCGAGCGCGCCCGGCAGGTGGTGCGGGATTTCCCGCGCCCCGAGGACATGCGTCCTGCGGCGTCCTTCGGGGAGATCCGCCCGCACGTTCCTGGCGGCGCCTCGGAAGCGTCCGGCACGGTCCCGGCCGAACGCGGTACCACCCCGTCCGGACCCGGTGCCGCGGGGCACGATGCCTCCCGGTCCGGTCCGCGCCATGGCGCCACCCAGCAGGGCGGCAGGGACAAACCCGCTCGCGCTCGCGGTCTCGACACCATCCAGTGGGGCCGCGAGGACGTGGACCTCTCCGCTCTGAGCCAGCTCGTGGACCCTTCGCAGACGGAAGCGATTGCGCGGCTTCTGGAGGAGGTCGAGCGCACGGCCGACGGCCGCACTCTTCTGACCGAGCTGGTGGACGCGGCCCTGGAGCGGGTGGTGCGGGACGGACTGGACGCCCTGGCCCACCACAGGGGCCACCCGGGACATCTGGCGCTGCCCAGGGCACAGGACGTGGTGGCGGCCTACCACCGGGTGCGCCGATGAGGGGCAGCGCGTGACCCCGGCAGCGGTGTGCGTCCCCTCGTACGGCTGCTCCCTCGGAGCAGAGGAGGGGCAGAAATCCGCGGCGGTGGAGCACCGGCGGTGCACAGGCCGAGACTCGCGGAGGAGAAGGGGAGGAGAGACGCGCAGGTGGGGGGCGACGTCGTCCGGGGTTAGTTATCCACCGCGCGGCGAATGTCCTCCAGCGAAGTCAGCTCGCCCGCGTTGATGCGTTCGCGCACCGACTCGTATTGCTCCTGGGAGGACGCGAACGGGATCTCCTGCCCCTGGGCATCCAGCAGCCGGCCGTCCACGAACTGGTCGCCGTCCTGCAGTGCGCCGGCCTCGCGCGGGGAGAGCACCCGCAGCCCCACGGTGTTCATGCCCATGGCCTCGGTGGTGCGCCGGCTGCGGCCCATCTCGTTGAAGAAGAAGTTCATGACCAGCGCGGCCACGGCGGCGGACGAGATACCGGAAGAGAAGATGATGCCCACCCAGTCGGGGAACGCGTCGTAGAAGGTGGGGACCACGATCGGGACCATGCCGAAGGACAGGGAGACGGCCACGATGATCAGGTTCATGCCGCCGCGGTAGTCCACGCGGGCCAGCGTGCGGATGCCCGAGGACATCACGGTGCCGAAGAGCACGAAGCCCGCACCGCCCATCACCGGCAGGGGGATGGCGGCGATGACCTGGCCGAGCACGGGCAGCATGCCCAGCAGCACCATGAACACGCCACCCAGGGCCACCACGTAGCGGCTCTTGACCTTGGTGATCGCCACCAGGCCCACGTTCTGCACGAACGCCGTCTGCGTGAAGGAGTTGAACACCGGCGCCACGGCGGAGGACAGCATGTCCGCGCGCAGCCCGTCCGCGATGCGTGCCGAGTTGATGCGCGAGCCCGTGATCTCGGACAGGGCCAGGATGTCAGCGGTGGTCTCCGCCATGTTCACCAGGATCACAATGCCCATGGCCACGATCGCCGCCATGTGGAACGTGGGTGCACCGAAGTGGAACGGGGAGGGCAGCGCAACCCACGGCCCCTGCCCCACGTGCGAAAAGTCCGCCATGCCGGTGGCCCACGCCACCACGGTGCCCACCACGATCGCCACCAGGATGGCCAGCCGTGACAGCACCGCTCCGCCGAACTTGGACAGCAGCAGCACGGCAAGCAGCGTGACCCCCGCCAGGGCGATGTTGCCCAGCGAGCCGTAGCCGGGTGCCTTCTCGTCCCCGCCCATGGACCACGACGCCGCCACGGGCACCAGGGTGATGCCAATGGTCGTGATGATGGACCCCGTGACCACGGGCGGAAAGAAGCGGAGCACGCGGGCAAAGAAGGGCGCCACCAGGAACCCGAAGGCGGAGGCCACCATGATGGAGCCCATCACCGACTGGATGCCGCCCCCCGTGGCCAGCACGGACAGCATCGTGGCGATCCCGGTGAAGGAGACCCCCTGCACGAGCGGCAGCTGGGAACCGATCCGCGGCAGCCCCCACGCCTGCAGGAACGTGGCGAACCCGCCCACGAACAGGGCGGCGGCCACGAGCAGGGCGGTGGTGGCGGCGTCGTACCCGGCGGCACTGGCCACCACGAGCGGCACGGCGATCAGACCGCCGTACATGGTGAGGATGTGCTGCACGGCGTACGCCACGGTGCGCCCGGCGCCCAGCCGTTCGTCCTCGGGGCGGGACCCCCGCTCGTGGGAAAGGGCGGGTGATGCGCTGCTGGGCATGAGGATCCTCGATCGGGGCAGTCGTGAGGGGACACGGAAAGTGTAGGCGGGCGCGGCGCGTGCAGTGCCCGCCGCGCGAAACCGACTACCCTACGGGAATGGCCTTTCACGCGGACTCCACCGAACTGGACAACAAGGAAATCCTGACCTGGGAGGGGTTCGGGACCGCCACCCGGGAACTCGCCCAGCAGATCGTGGACTCGGAATTCGTCCCGGACATCATCATCGCGGTGGCGCGCGGTGGTCTGCTGCCCGCCGGGGCGCTGTCCTACGCCATGGGCGTGAAGCTCTCTGACGCCGTGAACGTCGAGTTCTACACGGACGTCCACGAGACCCTTCCGGACCCGGTGCTGCTCGCCCCCATGCTGGACACGGACTCCATCAGCGACAAGAAGGTGCTGGTCGTGGACGACGTCGTGGACTCCGGACGCACCCTTTCCCTCGTGTTGGAGCTGCTGCGCGGCTATGGCGCCGAGTGCCGTTCCGCCGTGGTCTACGAGAAGCCCCGCTCGGAGGTCCGTCCGGACTTCTCTTGGAAGTCCACGGACGAGTGGATTGTCTTCCCGTGGTCCGCGCAGGAGCCGGTGACCAAGCAGGGCTGATCCGCCCGTCGGCGCCGCCCCGCGCGCTGCAAAAACTCAGCAGGTGCCGTCTACCGAACAGTAGATGGCACCTGCTCCGTTAAAGCACGCGATTGCGGGGGAGGGGGGGGATGGGGCGTGGGGGGGGTCTGGTGCGCGAGGTGTTACTTCTTGACCCGCTCCCACACCAGCCCGGCCGTGGCCTCCGCGATGGCCCGCTCCTCGTCCGTGGCCACCACGAGGACCTCGATTGCGGAGGTCTCCGCACTGATGCGGGCCACGTCCCCCCGGGGGGCCTCGTTGAGCGTGGGGTCCAGGGTGATCCCGAGCGCGCCCAACTGGTCGCACACCAGGGCGCGGAACTTGGGGGAGTTCTCGCCGATGCCCGCGGTGAAGATCAGCGCGTGGGCTCCACCGACTGCCACGTGGTAGCCGCCGATGTACTTCGCCAGGCGGTAGGCGGCCATGTCCAGTGCGAGCTGTGCCCGCCGGTCCCCGGAGCTGGCCCGCTGCGCCACGGCCCGCATGTCCGAGTCCCCGCAGACGCCCTGCAGACCGGACTCGTTGTTGAGGATTCGGTTCATGTCCTGGGCGCTCATCCCGGGGTTGCGCTCCAGCATGGCGGTGACCACGGAGGGGTCCAGGTCCCCGCTACGGGTGCCCATGACCAGTCCGGCCAGGGGGGTGTAGCCCATGGAGGTGTCGTAGGAGCGGCCCTCGCGGATGGCGGTGGCCGAGGCGCCGTTGCCCAGGTGGGCCACCACGGTGTTGAACTGTTCCCGCGGGATGCCCAGGAACTCGCAAGCCTTGCCGGTCACGTAGTCGTGCGAGGTGCCGTGGAAACCGTAGCGGCGCATCCCGTGTAGCTCGTACCACTGCTCGGGGACGGCGTAGCGCCAGGCCTTCTCGGGCATCGTGCGGTGGAAGGCGGTGTCGAACACGCACACCTGGGGCATCCCCGGATAGGTCTTCTGGATGGCCCGCAGTCCCAGGGCATGCGCGGGGTTGTGCAGCGGTGCCAGCGGGGCCAGCCGCTCGATCGCCCGGATGATCTCGTTGTTCACCAGCACGGGGGCGGAGAAGCGCTCGCCGCCGTGCACCACGCGGTGGCCCGCGGCGTCGATGGTGCGCCCGCCGAGCTCTTCGTCCAGACGCTGGGCGAGGATTTTCAGGGCCTGGGTGTGGTCCTGGATCTCCGACGTGCCGATGTTCTCGATCAGCCCCTTGGTGATCACCTCGCCGCCGGCCATTCCCGCCGTGGCCGTGGCGAGGGGGACGTTCTCGTCGATCGCGGGCATGGAGGAAGTGTAGGCTTGCGGTTCCCCGTCCGCCGGTTCGACCTCCCGCACCTGGTACTTGATGGAGGACGAGCCGCAGTTGACGACCAGTACGAGCATGGTGGTTTCCCTTCGGCGGCGCGCGGGCCGCGGTTGCCAGTGGCGGAGTTCGGGGTTGACGACGCCGCTGCGTCACCAACGCGGGTACGGCGGCCCCGCGCGCGGGGCCGCCGTGTCGTCACAGTGTTTGTGCTTGGATCGCGGTGATCGCGACCGTGTTGACGATGTCGTCCACGGTGCACCCGCGCGAGAGGTCGTTCACGGGTTTGCGCAGTCCCTGGAGCACGGGCCCCACGGCCACCGCGCCCGCCGACTGCTGCACGGCCTTGTACGTGTTGTTGCCCGTGTTCAGGTCCGGGAACACGAACACGGTGGCCTGTCCGGCCACGTTCGACCCCGGGAGCTTGGACTTGGCGATCGAGGCATCCACGGCGGCGTCGTACTGGATGGGCCCCTCGACCTCGAAATCGGGGTGGGCCTCGCGCACGAGGTCGGTCGCGGCGCGTACGCGCTCCACGTCCTCCCCGGAACCGGACCCGCCGGTGGAGTAGGAGAGCATGGCCACGCGCGGCTCCACGCCGAACTCGCGGGCGGTCTGCGCGGAGGCCAGGGCGATGTCCGCGAGCTGCTGCTCGTCCGGGTTGGGGTTCACAGCGCAGTCGCCGTAGACGAGCACGCGGTCCGCGAGCAGCATGAAGAACACCGAGGAGACGATGTTCACGCCCTCCCGGGTCTTCACGAATTCCAGGGCGGGGCGGATGGTGTTGGCGGTCGTGTGGGCCGCTCCGGAGACCATTCCGTCCACGTCCCCCATCTGCACCATCATGGTCCCGAAGTAGGAACCGTCGGTCATCCGTTCGAGGGCCTGTCCCTTGCTCACACCCTTGTGGGAGCGCAGTTTCACGTACTCGTCGGCGTATTTCTCGCGCAGTGCGGCGTCGTGCTGGAAGTCCACGAGGTCCAGGCCGTCGGCGTCGAAGTCGAGCTCAATGCCCTCGGACTGCGCGAGCGATCGGACCGTCTCGGGATCGCCCAGCACGGTGAGGTCGCAGAAGTTGCGCCGGTGGATGAGCTCCGCGGCGCGCAGGATGCGGGGGTCGTCTCCCTCGGGCAGCACGATCCGCTTGCGGTCCGCCCGCGCGGACTCCACGAGCTCGTGCAGGAACCGCAGGGGGGTGCGCCGCACGGGCCGCGGCAGGGTGAGCCGCCCCGAGAGCTCGTCGCTGTCCACGTGCTCCGCCCACGCGCCGCGCGCGGCGGCGATCTTGCGGGAGTGCGCGCCGGCCAGGGTGCCGCGCGTGCCGGCCACGGCCTGCGCGGTGGTGAAGGTGTCCTGCTCGGTGGTCAGCACGGGGAATGGAGCCGCGCCCAGCAGCGAGCCCACCGCGCCGGCGGGCCGGAAGCCTCCGGTCAGCAGCATCCCGGCGGGCACCGGCAGCGTGGGCGCCAACGACGACGCCAGGGTTGCCGAGACCACGTCCGTCCGGTCCCCGGGGGTGATCACCAGGTCCCCGTCCGCAATCTGGTCCAGGAAGTTCCCGGCGGTCATCGCGGCCACCTTCACGGCCTTGATGTCGCGGTCCAGGGACGCGGAGTTGAAGTCCGTGCCGTAGCCCTGGGCGTCCACGAGCTCGGCGACGGTGGGGTTGGAGATCGCGGGAATCTCCGGGATCACGTACGCGGGGAGGTTGTGGTTGCCGGGCTTGGCCTCCCGGCGGATCTGCTCCGCCTGCTCCGGGTCCGCGCGGTTGACGATCACGGCGTAGATGTCGCACCCGGCCTGGCGCAGCTCAGTGCGGGTCACGTCGATCGCGTTGAGCACGTCCTTTACACGCCCGGACTCGTGGGCTCCGATCACCGCGGCCACTGAGCAGCCCATGTTGTTGGCCAGGCGGGCGTTGAGGTCGAACTCGGCGGTGACCGCGTTGTGGGCCAGCAGGTCGGTGCCGTCCACGACGAGCACATCGCACTCCAGCGCCATCTCGGAGTACACGGCCATGGCGGCGGAGTCGAGGTCGTCGTGCTCACCTGAGGCGAGGATCTCGCGGCAGCGCTCCAGAGACACCGCGCCCCGGCACCGGGAGTCCGGGAGGTCGAAGGTGCGCTTCATGAGCTGCAGGACGGAGTCGTCTTCCGGTGCCGCGCCGTCGAAGACCGGACGGAAGAAACCCAGGGCGTCCGTGCGCTTGAACATGGTGTCCGCGAGGCCCAGTGCCACCAGCGTCTTGCCGCTCCGCGGTGTCATGGCGGAAATGTAGATGCCCTGCGTCATGGAACGTGCTCCCTCGCGATCGGTCGGCTGTGCCTCCAGTCTATGGACCGGGGCGGGGGTCGCGCCCGCGCAGTGCCGGTGCCACACTGGTCACATGCTGGTTGCCTTCTCAGTCTCCCCGAGCGGTGGGGACAATCCCGATGCCTCCGTCCACGACGCCGTCGCCGCGGCCGTCCACGTGGTGCGCGAGTCGGGGCTGCCCAACCGCACCGATTCCATGTTCACCACGATCGAGGGCGAATGGGACGAGTGCATGGCTGTGGTCAAGGAAGCCACGGCCGCGGTGGCCGAGTACGGTCCGCGCGTGTCCCTGGTGCTCAAGGCGGACATCCGCCCCGGCCACACCGGTGAGCTCACGGGCAAGCTCGAGCGCCTGGAGTCCGCGCTGCACAGCCACGAACTTGGCCGCTCGAAGGAGCGCCGCGGGATCACGGCAGGCGGTTCCGACGGCGCGGCCGGGCAGGATGCCGGCGGCCAGGATTCGGCGGCTCAACGCACTGCAGGCAAGCACGCCGCCGAGCGGAGCGAACCGTCCGCGGACGGCCGGCAGTGACCCCTCGCCGCGCTCTGTGAGCAGGAAGGGCCAGAAGAAGAACCGGAAGCAGGCTGCTGAACCCGCGCGGGTGACGTCGTCGGACGCCCCCGGTCTCGTGGAGCGCACCTGGGTCACGGACACCGGCACTGTGGAGCTGCAGCAGGACACGTACGTGCCCGGCGCGTGGGTGCTGCGCGTGAACGGGGTGCCGTCCTCGCACATCGTTCCGGACCACCCGGAGCAGCTGGAGTTCGAGTACATGCGCTGGTTCTCCACGGTGGCCGAGGAGCACGTCTCTTCCCGCCTGGATCCCACCGCGCTACGCGTGCTGCACCTGGGCGGCGGCGCGTGCTCGATGGCCCGCTACCTCGCGTGGCGCTACCCGCAGGCGCGGCAGGTGGTCGTGGAACTCGACGCCGCCCTCGCCCGCCTGGTGCGCGAGTGGCTGGAGCTGCCCCGCGCGCCCCTGCTGCGGATCCGGGCGGGGGAGGCCCGCGCGGTGACCGAGTCCCTCACTGAGGGGTCACGGGACCTGGTGATCCGCGACGTCTTCGCCGGTGAGCAGACGCCTGGGCACCTGCGCACACTGGAGTTCGCGCACCACGTGGACCGGGTGATGGCCCCGGCCGGTCTCTACCTGCTCAACGTGGGGGACACCCGCAACCTCAAGGGGACGCGCGCGGAGATCGCGGCGCTGCTCGAGGTCTTCGAGCACGTGGCCGCCGTGGCGGACGCCGCGATGCTCAAGGGCCGCCGCTACGGCAACGTGGTGCTCGCCGCTTCCCACGCACCGCTGCCGCAGGCCGGTTCCGCCGACGCCGCCGCGCTGGCCCGCGAGCTGCTCGGCGGTTCCCTGCCGGCCCAGTACAAGGACACCGCGTGGTGCCGCGAACTGGCCGCCGGCACCCAGCCGTGGCACGACAAGCCGGCGGACCCGATCCCGGAGGGGCCGGTGACGGGCGGAGACGACGCCGCGTAGCGCCGTCGTCGTCAGGGAACGGGCGTCAGGCCGCCCAGCCCTCAATGACGCCCACGCCGAAGAACATCACGAAGGCCAGCGCCACCACATACATCAGCGGGTGGATGTCCTTTGCGCGGCCCTGGACGAGACGGATGAAGACGTAGGAGACGAAGCCCGCACCGATGCCGTCCGCGATGGAGTAGGTGAACGGCATGACGGCGAAGGTGAGGAAAGAGGGCACGGCCACGCCCCAGTCCTGCCAGTCGATGTCGACGACGTTGCGGGCCATCAGGAAGCCCACGACGACCATGGCGGGCGCCACCGCCTCGAACGGGGCCAGGCTGACCAGCGGCGTCAGGAACATCGCAGCCAGGAACAGTGCGCCCGTGACGACGTTCGCGAGACCCGTGCGGGCGCCGTCGGCGATCCCCGTGGAGGACTCCACGAAGATCTGGTTGGAGGACGCGGACCCGGCGCCACCGGCAACGGCACCCAGCGCGTCCACGAGCAGCACACGGTCCACGTGCTCGATCTGGCCGTCCTCGGCCACAAGACCGGCCTGCTGGGAGAGCCCGACCATCGTGCCCATCGCGTCGAAGAACACGGACAGCAGGATGGTGAAGATCAGCAGCAGGCAGGAGATCGCCCCGAGCTGCTGGAACGCCTCCAGGGGCGCCGCCGAGCCGATCAGGGAGAGGTCCGGGAGGCCGAAGAACCCGTCCGGAGTGGCGGGCACCACGAGCGACCAGCCGTACGCGTTCTCGGTGGAGGATCCCGAGGGTGCCACCGCCTCCAGCACGTGCGCCAGGACGGTGGTGAGCACCACCGAGATCAGGATTCCGCCCTTCACATTGCGCACCATCAGCGCCACGGTCAGCAGCAGCCCCACCACGAAGGTCAGAGTGGGCCACCCGAAGAGCTGGCCCCCGCTGCCCAGCTGCACGGGCACGGTGGTCCCGGCGGCGTCCGGCATGCGGCGCACGAACCCGGCGTTGACGAAGCCGATCAGGGCGATGAACAGTCCGATGCCCACCACGATGGCCGTCTTCAGCGACGCCGGCACCGCGTTGAACACGGCGGTGCGGAAGCCGGTGAGCACCAGCACCACCATGATCACGCCGGCCCAGATCACCAGGCCCATCACCTCGGGCCACGTGAGCCCTGGGTTGGTGGCGATGGTGACGGCGAGGAACGCGTTGACGCCCAGCCCCGCGGCCATGCCGAACGGGGACCGGGCCCACACGCCCATGACGATGGTCATCACGCCGGCCACCAGGGCCGTCACGGCGGCCACCCGCGCGCCACCCAGGGTGTTGCCCGCCGCGTCCTGGCCGTAGCCGAGTACCAGCGGGTTGAGCACCACGATGTAGCTCATGGCGATGAACGTGGCCACGCCACCGCGGACCTCCCGGCCCACAGTGGAACCGCGCCGGGTGATGGAGAAGAAGCGGTCCAGCCCGCCTCGGGGCTCGCTGCGCTGAGCGGGCGGGGTGGATGACGACATAGGGATCCTCACGGGTGGGCGCGTTCGGGCGCCGAACGGGACGGGTGGGGGATGTTTGTGTAGAAATACTACGACGCCGCCGCCCGCGTACCGTGCTGCCCCGCCGGTTCCGCAGGGCGGGGCGCGCATGTGGTGCGGGCGGCCACGCGAGCTCCTCCGCGTGGTTAGGCAAGACTGACCCGCGTTCACTACCGTTGATCCAAGTCCCTGCAAGCACGTGAGACACGCGTGCGCGTCGAAAGGAATTCCGTGACAACTTCCAACACCCAACGTCCGCTGCGCGTGGCCGTGATCGGCGCAGGCCCGGCCGGCATCTACGCCGCGGACATGCTCACCAAGACCGAGGCGGTCCGTGAGGGTGAGCTCGAGGTCAGCGTGGATCTGTTCGACCGTTACCCCACCCCGTTCGGGCTCATCCGCTACGGCGTGGCCCCGGACCACCCCCGGATCAAGGGCATCATCACGGCGCTGCGTTCCATCCTGGACCGCGGTGACATCCGGTTCTTCGGCAACGTGGAGTACGGCAAGGACATCACCCTCGGGGAGTTCCTGACCCACTACGACGCCGTGATCTTCGCTACGGGTGCGGTCAACGACGCGCCGCTGCAGATCCCCGGCGCGGACCTGGACGGCTCCTACGGCGCCGCCCGTTTCGTGGCGTGGTACGACGGCCACCCCGACTACCCGCGCACGTGGCCGCTCGAGGCCAAGGAGATCGCGGTGATCGGCAACGGCAACGTGGCCCTGGACGTGGCTCGCGTGCTGTCCAAGCACGCCGAGGACATGCTCGTGACCGAGATCCCGGGCAACGTGTACCAGGGGCTGCGCAAGTCCCCGGTCACGGACGTGCACATCTTCGGCCGCCGCGGTCCGGCCCAGATCAAGTTCACGCCGCTCGAACTGCGTGAGCTCGCTAAGTCCCGTGACGTGGACATCGTGGTCTACGACGACGACTTCCAGTTCGACGAGGCCTCCGAGAAGGCCATGGCCGAGAACAACCAGATCAAGGTCATGATGAAGACGCTGCAGAAGTGGCGCGAGGACGATTCCCCCAAGACGGCGTCCCGCCGCCTGCACCTGCACTTCCTGCAGACCCCGGACGAGATCCTCGGGGACGAGAACGGCAAGGTCCGCGCCATCCGCATGGAACGTACCCGGCTCAACGGGGACGCCTCCGTGACCGGCACGGGCGAGTACACCGAGTTCCCCGTGCAGGCCGTCTACCACGCGATCGGGTACCTGGGCTCGCCCCTGCCCGAGCTGCCGTTCGATCCCGAACGCGGTGTGATCCTCAACGAGGAGGGCCGCGTGATCGAGGCAGACGGTTCCCCGGTTCCCGGCGTGTACGCCACGGGCTGGATCAAGCGCGGCCCCGTGGGCCTGATCGGGGCCACCAAGTCCGACGCCCTCGAGACCGTGAACCACATCATGGAGGACCGCGCGTCCCTCGCGGATCCGGATCACCCGCAGCCCGAGGCCGTGGTGGAACTGCTCGAGGACAAGGGCGTTCAGTACACCACGTGGGACGGCTGGCTCGTGCTGGACGAGTACGAACAGAGCTTGGGCCAGTCCTCCCACGACGCCGAGGGCAACCCCCGCGAGCGCGTCAAGGTCGTGGAGCGGGACGAGATGGTGGCGGTCTCCCGCGGAGCTGTCCAGCAGTAGCGCCCATCGGGTCGTCCTCCCCTCCCCTGCACGCCCTTGGGTCGACGCCTGCCCAGGCGCTGGGTGGGATCGGTTGTGTGTCCTTGAGTGACGTGACGCGTGAGCCTCAGCTCCGTCAGTCGTAGCGTGGCCTGGACCGAACAGTTACGACAGGAGTGTTTCCCATGGCCCCGATGTCCCTCCATTGGTTCCTCCCCACCGCGTCGGATTCCCGCGGCATCGTGGGCGGAGGCCACGGGGCGAGGATTCAGGCCACGGAGACCCTGCGTGGGCCGCGTCTGCCCTATCTGGTGCAGGTGGCGCAGGCGGCGGAATACAACGGTTTCGAATCCGTGCTCTCGCCCACGGGCCTGTGGTGCCAGGACGCCTGGTTGACCACGGCCGCCATCTCCCAGCACACGGAAAAACTCAAGTTCCTCGTGGCGTTGCGTCCCGGAGCCATGTCCCCCACCCTGGCGGCCCAGATGGCGGCCACGTACCAGGACCTCACGGGGGGCCGGCTCAACGTCAACGTGGTTGCCGGCGGGGAGTCCACCGAGCAGCGCGCCTTCGGGGACTTCTTGGACAAAGACGGTCGCTACGCTCGGACCGGAGAGTTCCTGGACATCGTGTCCCGTCTGTGGGATCACGAGCCACCCTTCGACTACCGAGGTGAGCACCTCGCCGTGGAGCAGGCCAGGCTGGACTTCCCGCCTGCGCCCCGTCCGCAGGTGTACTTCGGGGGTTCCTCCGCAGCTGCGGCCACCGTGGCTGCGGAACACGCGGATGTCTTCCTCACATGGGGCGAACCACCGCAACAGGCAAAGGAGAAGATCGACCGGATCCGTGAACTCGCCAGGGCACGCGGACGCGGCGTGCGCTTTGGCATCCGTCTGCACACCATTTCGCGGGAGACGTCGGCTCAGGCATGGGCGGTGGCCGAGGGCATGCTCGCGGGCGTGGACGAACGGATGATCCAGGAGCAGCAGGAAGCGCTGCGCCGTTCCGAGTCCGAGGGGCAGCGCCGGATGCTGGATCTGCACGGTGGTTCCGCGACCAAGTTGCAGGTCCACCCCGGCCTGTGGGCAGGAGTGGGCCTACTGCGTGGTGGAGCGGGGACGGCCATGGTGGGGTCCCACCGGGAGGTGGCCGACCTCATGGCGGAGTATGTTGCCGCGGGCATCGACGAGTTCGTGCTCTCCGGATACCCGTGCCTCGAGGAGGCCTACTGGTTCGGCGAGGGCGTCCGTCCGCTCCTCGAAGCCGACGGTCTGCTCTAAGCAGTGCAGGCTCCGCGCAGGGGCGGAACGAGCGGGCATTAGAGTCCCAGCAGCCTCCGGAGGTGGGGGTTGAGCAGGGTGCCCTGGGGGTCCATGGCGGCGCGCAGAGTGAGAAACTCGTCCCACTGTGTGTAGAGGGGCGCGAGTTCCTCGGCGGTCCGGGTGTGCAGTGTGCCCCAGTGGGGGCGGCCGCCGTGGTCCACAAGGATCTGCTCGGCGGCGGTGAGGAAGGTCTGGCTGGGTCGCCGGCCGTACTGGCGCAGGTTGATCCACCCCGTGTACCGGCCTCCCGCGGGGGAGAGGTGCCCCTGGTCCGGCGGGGAGCAGCGCACGGTCATGGGGAACGCGAGGTCGTACACGTGAGCGTCCACCAGGGTGCGCAGTTCGCGCACCGCGGAGGCGGTGGCCTCCAGCGGTAGGGCGTACTCGGCGGCCACGTAGCGCACCGGGCGGGCCACCGTGAACACGCGGTAGGACACGTCCGTGTAGCGCCGGGAGCTCTCCGCGAGGGACTCGATCCGGTTGAGCCGGCTCACCGCACGCGGGATCAGGTTCCCCACGCGGCCCAGCCCGGCGGTCAGGGAGGTGCGCAGGACGGCGTCGTCCGTGCGTCGCAGCGCCCGGGAGATGAGCGAGGCGGGGCGCGTGTAGGTCTCCGGGAGGCGGTGCAACCGGCTCAGGATGCGGGTGTGGGCCACGGTGGTGCCCGGCATCCACGAGAACTCGAAGTGGTCCGCGGCGGACATCCGCTCCTGCATGGTGTCCAGCAGGGATCCGATCGGCTCGCGGAACTCGGCGCAGTGCAGCCGGAACGCGTTGACGCATTGGAACGTCACGGAGACCACCACGCCCAGCACGCCCAGGTTCACCCGGGCGGCGTCGAGCAGCTCGGGACGGTGGGTATCGGAGCAGGAGATCAGCTCGCCCCCCGGGGTTGCGAGGCTCAGCCCGACCACCTGCCCGCCCAGCGATGGCTGGCCCAGCCCCGTGCCGTGGGTGCCCGTGGCCAGTGCTCCGCCCACGCTCATGTGCGAGGAGTCGGGCAGGTTGGCCAGCGCCAGCCCGTGCTGCTCCAGGGCCAGGTTCAGCTCCTGCAGCGTGGTCCCGGCAAACACCGTGACCCGCTGGTGGTCCTCGTCCACGGACACCAGACCCTTAAGCGCCGAGGTGTCCAGCAGCACGCCCTCGGTGGGGACCAGAGGGGAGCAGCTGCGCCCGGACCCGGCCGGGCGCACCGCCACGCCCTGCGAGGCGGCCTCCTGGAGAACCTGCAGCACCTGGTCTGAGTCCGTGGGGCGCACGGTCACGGCCGGCTTGAAGGTAAGGTTGCCGCCCCACGACCGCCACGTGCCGCCCCTGACCTGCGCCGCCATGGTGGGGTGCTCGGCTCTTGCGCTCATGGCTCGCCTCCGTTCCGGGGGCTCGGCCCCTCGATGTCGTCCTCCGGGACGCGCTGCGTGGAGCACGCCCCGGGGCTCGTCCATCATCTCACCGCCTCCGCGGTGTGGGGGAGCACACGACTAGGCTGGCACCAGGACATCCTGCCCAGGGAGGGAGCACCATGAACGCACGTGAGGCCGAGATCGTCGTGGGTGTGGACGGTTCCGAGCAGAGCATGGCCGCCCTGCACTGGGCCGCCCGGGAGGCCCACCGCCGCGGGGCGCCGCTGCACGTGGTGACCGCCTACTCGGTGCCGATGATCGGGGGCTCCACTTTCGACGTCGGCTACGCCGCGTTCGACGACGCCGCCATGAACCGGGCCGTGGAGGACCTCGTGGGCGAGGCACGACGCCACGTGGCCGAGTTGGACGTGGACGTCCGGTCCACCGTCCAGGCCGGGGACCCCTCCAGTGTGTTGCTCGAACTGAGCGAGGACGCCCAGTTGCTGGTCCTGGGCTCCCGCGGTCGGGGCGGGTTGATCGGCCGCCTGCTGGGTTCGGTGTCCACCGCGGTGCCCGCCCACGCGCACTGCCCCGTGGGGATCATCCCCCTTCAGTGGGGCAGGGAGTACCAACTGCACGAGAACGTGAGCCGCCGTCAGGCGTTCGTGGACGGTGTGACCGTGGGCTCGGATGGTTCCCAACAGGCGAGTTCCGCGATGCTGTGGGCCGCGGAGGAGGCCGAACAGCTCGGGGTGCCGCTGACCGTGGTGTGCGCCGCGCCGTCGGACTCCGGATCCTCCGCGTGGCTGCCCTCGCCCGTGGACTTCGACAACCTGCGCGGGGAGATCCAGGCCGCGATCGACGCCGGCGTGCGGTGGCTGCGCGGGCACTTCCCGAACCTGGACATCACCGGCGAGCTCGTGGACGGATCCCCCATCCACGTCCTCGTGGAACGTTCGGCCCAGAACCAACTGGTGGTCACGGGGACCCGCGGTCGCGGCGGATTCGCGGGCATGCTGTTGGGCTCCACGTCCCAAGGGGTGCTGCACAACAGTGCCGGGCCGGCCATGATTGTGCCGTGCATCCGGGACCCGCGACTCTCGGACAGACCGGACGTCGCGATCTGAATCGAGGCGGCGCCGCTGCTCGGTGCCGACGCCTGGTGTCGAACGCGATGTGCCCCATCGGGGTGCCGCCCCCCGGGGTGCCATCCCCGCCGTTCCGCGGCGTGCGCGGGCCTGGCGGGACACCGCGCGGGTTTGTGCAACCGAGCCGTTTGCCTCTAAGCTACTCACGGTCCATCGTCCGATATTGCCGCTGGTGATGCTCGGACGGCGTTCTGGCCCCCATCGTCTAGCGGCCTAGGACACCGCCCTTTCACGGCGGCGGCACGGGTTCGAATCCCGTTGGGGGTACGTTTTCCCGTGCGAGGTACCGCGGGGTGAGCGATTTGCACAGTGAGTCGTTCGTCCTGGTAGGATGTTCACTCGTTGGAAACAATCAAGGCCCTGTAGCGCAGTTGGTTAGCGCGCCGCCCTGTCACGGCGGAGGTCGCGGGTTCAAGTCCCGTCAGGGTCGCTTAGGCGGCGATGAAAAGGAAACTTTTCGCGCCGTCGCGGCATATCACCGGAGGTTGCCTCCGGGAACGTGCCTGGCTCTGTAGCTCAGTTGGTAGAGCGTACGACTGAAAATCGTAAGGTCACCGGATCGACGCCGGTCGGAGCCACTGAACCCCCGCGTGGCTTCTACACGCGGGGGTTTCTTCATGTCCTCCCGCTTCTCGGAGCGGCCCGACGTTCGCCGGGCGGGTCCCTCGAAGTAGCTCGGCATGGGCCGGGCGGTATCTTCGACCAGCACTGCTGCGGGTTGGTGGCGTGGTGGTGGCGTGCACCCGACCTCCAGGGTGCGCCGAGGTTGGGACCCTAGCGTGGAGTGGGCCGTTCGCGGACGCTGCGGAAGGACTGCGCGGTTCCGCTGCGTCGGTCCAGCAGCCCTGGGTCAGCGAGCGCAGCGGGACCCGACGCCGGATCGGACGGACCCGGGTGGCCGGATCGGAAGGATCAGCTGTGAATCACCAAGTGCGCGCACTGCTGGCGGGGGCCGGTCTCATCGTGCTCCTCACGGCGTGTGGCGCGCGGCAGGGCCAGACCACCATGATCGAACTCTCACCCATCACGCCGTCCGCGAGCGCCGCGCCCCGCGCGCCGTCCGCGAGCCCCGCGGACACCCAGACGTGCTTCGACGTGGCCGAGGTCTACAGCGGGCTGGAGCTGCTGCCCCTCACCGATCGCAGCGAGGACGAGGACGCGAACGAGGACACCCTGGAACAGGCCCTTGAGTCCGTCAGCCGACTCCGTGGGAAGCTCCCCGCCGAGGTTCGTCCGGCGTTCGACGACGTCCGGGACATCCTCGACGACGCCGGCGCCACCCTCCAGCCCTCGGAGGCCGTGCGGATCCACCGGGCGTTGGAGCCGGCCGAGTCGTGGTTGCGGGCTAATTGCGCGAGCACACCGCGCCACTGATCCCGAGGTCCGTTCCGAGATCCGTTTTGCCATTCGCCCCGGGCTTCGCCCTTTAGACGGGGGTCAGCCTCGGCGCGGGGATCACGTCAGGCGCAGCCAGACCGCGCTGTCCACGCTCAACCGGTCGTTGACCACGGCGTTCTGGCCACTTGCCAGAAGCAGCTCACCGCGAGAGAGCTCGTCGAAACCGATCTCGCTCTCCCCGAGGTTCGCGGCCACCAGCACGGTCTCGCCGGTCCCGCACGACATGGTGTAGGCGAGGACGTCCTGGTCACCCTCGCTCAGAGGATGCCACGCGAACTCGGCCGTGCCCAGTTCCAGGTCGTGCCGGAGTTCCAGAGCCCGGCGGTACAGGTTGAGCGTGGACTGCGGGTCACCCAGTTGGTGGTCCACCGTGATCCCAGCGAAGGATTCGGGCTGCGGCAACCACGGATCCGGACCGAAACCCAGCCCGTCACCCACGGGAGCCCACGGCAGGGGGACGCGAGCGCCGTCGCGCCCCAGCTCCGAACCCGCGGTGCGATGGAAGGTGGGGTCCTGCCGCGCGGCATCCGGCAACTCGGTGTGCTCCGGCAGACCGAGCTCGTCGCCTTGGTAGATGTACGCGGAACCCGGGAGGGAGAGCTCCACGAGGGTGGCGGCGCGCGCCCGGCGCAGCCCCTGACCGGCGTGCGGTTGCTCGTCCTGCGCGCCGATCCCGTTGGGGTAGGCCGTGCGGGAGCTCAACCCGTAGCGCGAGGCGTGGCGGACCGTGTCGTGATTGGAGAGCACCCACGTGGACGGCGCGCCCACGGCCGCATTGGCGCGCAGGGAGATCTCGATGGTGTCCCGCATGCGGTCGCGATGCCACCCGGCCACCAGGAAGTCGAAGTTGAAGGCCTGCTGCGCCTCGTCCGGGCGCACATAGCGAGCCAGGCGCTCGGCGGGACCCACCCATGCCTCCACCACGAGCATGCGATCACCGGGGTACTCCTGAAGCACCGTGTGCCAGTCCCGGTAGATCTCGTGCACCCCGTCCTGGTCGAAGTAGGGGCCGGTGTCCATGGTCTTGCTGGGGCCGTCGGGCTCGTCCTGGGCGCCCTGGGCATCCGTGCCCTCGACCATGTGGACCTGCTCGTCCCAGTCCGGCAGGCCCGGGGCCTTGATCATGCCGTGGGCCACGTCCACCCGGAAACCGTCCGCCCCGCGGTCCAGCCAGAACCGCAGGATCGCCCGGAACTTCTCCCACACCTCCGGGTTCTCCCAGTTGAGGTCTGGTTGGGAAGAATCGAACAGGTGCAGATACCACTGCCCGTCCGGCACCCGGGTCCACGCCCGCCCCCCGAACAAGGACTTCCAATTGTTGGGCGGCTCCTCGCCGTTCTCGCCCCTGCCCTCGCGGAACATGTAGCGGTCCCGCTCCGGGGAGCCCGGCTCGGAGGCCAGGGCGGCCCGGAACCACTCGTGGTCCTCGGACGTGTGATTGGGTACCAGGTCCACGATGATCTTCAGGCCCAACCGGTGCGCTTCCTCCCGCAGCCGGTCGAAGTCCTCGAGTGAACCGAAGCGCGGATCCACGGTGCGGTAGTCCGCGACGTCGTACCCGGCGTCGTGCTGCGGGGAGAGGTAGAACGGGGAGAGCCACACCGCGTCCACGCCCAGGTGCTTGAGGTATGGCAGCTTCTGGGTGACCCCGCCCAGGTCCCCCATGCCGTCCCCGTTGGAGTCCTTGAAGGAGCGGGGATACACCTGGTAGATGACGGCGTCGCGCCACCATTCGGTGCCTGTCGCGGTACGGGCACTGGTGTCGCTGGCGCTGGCAGTGGAGACCGAGGCGGTCTGGTCGGACCGGGCGGAGGGAGCCGTGGTGCGGTGGTCGGAGTGCGTTGAGGGGTCGGAAGTCACGGGATCCAGGCTACCCATCTCCCACGGGGGCCTCGCAGCCACCGCGCCCCCATCGTCGAGCGTCCCCCCCCCCGCTTTTACTTAGCTAAAGCAGATTTTCGGACGCTGAGCTGCTTTAGCTGAGTAAAAGCGCAGGGATGGGTTGGCGCAGATGCGTCGGACGACGGCCCCCCGCCCCTCCCCGCCTCAGTTCGCCTGCTGCAAGTGGGCCAGCGGTGCCCAGCGCATGAAGATCCGGCGCAGCGCCGCGGTGGCCGCCGCCAGATCCCCTTCGCGCAGCAGTTCCACGGCGTCCGCCATGTCCCGGGGGCTCTCGTCCGGCTGGAGCCGATCCGCGATGGACCCGTAGTCCAGGCTCACCACGGAGGCAGCGCTGAACGCGCCCAGCCACCGCCCCAGGCGGGTGAGGTCCTGCGCGAACGCCGCAGCCTGGCGCGCCTCGTCCGGGAGGTCGTGCTCGTCAGCGCCCCCCGAGGCTTGCTGAGCGGCGTCCTCCACGGTCTGGGCGGCCTGGATCACCCGGCGCGCGGCGGCGTCCGCGGGGGCGATGAGTCGGTGCACCTCGTGCCCGGAGTGGTAGGAGGTCACGTGGTCCTCTGGGGCGAAGGCCGCGAACCACGCGAGCGGGACCACGTACGCGGACTCACGGGTGTACACGGGGTCGAACGTCTCGCGGGACGTGGCCTTCGCAGCGTCGCTGACCTGCTTCTCCGGAACGAGTAGCGGCAGCAACTGGGCGCTGTCGTCGTTCTCCGCGGCCGTGAACAGGCGAAGGGATCGACGCAGCCGTTGCGTGGGGTGGAAGACCGGGAAGTCGCCGGTGGGTCCGGGCAGGCGTCGCGAACCGGCGGGTGCGGTGGAGAACGGCATGGTCCACAGCGGCTCGCGTGCGGGCGGGAGCAACGGCTGGGAGGTGTCGGACAGTCGGGCCAGTTGCTCCGAAAGTTCGTGCACGCCCGCGGTAAAGGGGTCCAGGGCGCGGGGGATGCCGGGTGCGTAGGCGGCGTCGAGATCCTGCTGGGGCACGTAGATCCGCAGCGCGAAGCGCATGGGCGGGCCCGTGATGCTGCGGTAGGCGCTGCCCACGTTGATCAGGGGCATGGCTCAGTCGATCTCGATGACGACCGGGGCGTGGTCGGACGCGCCCTTGCCCTTGCGCTCCTCGCGATCGATCCACGCGTCCTGCACACGGGCCGCGAGCGCGGGGGAGCACAGCTGGAAGTCGATGCGCATGCCTTCCTTCTTGGGGAAGCGCAGCTGCGTGTAGTCCCAGTACGTGTACACGCCCGGTCCGGGGTGGCGCTCGCGGACCACGTCCTGGAACCCGGCGTCCTCGATGAACGCGTTGAAGGCTGCGCGCTCGGGTTCGCTCACATGGGTGTACCCGCCGTCGCGGAAGAGCTGGATGTCCCACACGTCCTCGTCACGCGGGGCCACGTTCCAGTCACCCACAAGTGCGATCTGGGCCTGCGGGTCCTCCTGCAGCCACTGTTCGGCGTGGCCCTCCAGGACACGCAGCCACTCGAGCTTGTACGGCATGTGGGGGTCCTCCAGGCCGCGACCGTTGGGCACGTAGAGGGACCAGATCTGCACGCCGTCGCACGTGGCGGCGATCGCGCGCGCCTCCTGGGCGGGTTCCTGGCCGGGTTTGCCGAACGTGGGCTGACCGGGGAACGTGCGCTCCACGTCCTTGAGCCCCACGCGGGACGCGATGGCGACGCCGTTCCACTGATTCACGCCGAAATGCGCCACTTCGTAGCCCGCGAACTCGAACAGCTCCCATGGGAAGTTCTCGTCCTTGGCCTTGGTCTCCTGGATGGCCAGGACATCCACGTCCGAGCGGTCGAGCCACGCCTCGATGCGGTCGGCGCGGGCGCGGATGGAGTTCACGTTCCACGTGGCGATTCTCATGGGGTCCACCGTAGCGAGCCGCGGCCCACGCTGGGAAACCGCGGGCGGACGACGGCCCGGGTTCTCGTACGAGGGACCGAGCGGATCGGTTCCGACGGTGTTGTCGCAGGCCTGCGGGGCAGCGGACTCCATGGCTTCGCCAGCCTGGTCCTGCGCCTCGTTCGCGTCCTGGCTGGCCTCGCTCGCGGTGACGTCCGGGGCCACGGACGCGGCGGCGCCCGGGTTCTGTGTGGCGGCGTCGCCCACGAGGTCGTCCTTCCACGAGGGCTTATGGGACGGGGCGGATTGCCATTCGGCGGATTCCCGCCGCGTAACACCTCAGTGCCCCTGGTCGCGGGACGGGCGGTGTGAATTCCCAGGGCCGGTCCGGTCATGATCCGGGACGCGCCATGTGACGCCGCAGTAGTGTGAGGTCATGGACGCAAGGCGGGCGCTAGCCGAGATCAGAGAACGCCGTATCCTCCTGAAAGCGGCCGGTGCGGGTGCTGGTGCCCTGCTGGGGGCGCAGGCCGTGGTGATCGCCTCGCTCGCCGGGCTCGACTGGTGGAAGCATCACGGGCGTCAGCAGCGTGACGCCCCGCACCCCGGGACGTTCAACGCGCACGTGCAGGACTCTGACATCACCATCTACACGTCGGGTGAGTCGGTGTACGAGGACATGCTCGATGCCATCGACAACGCCCAGCACTCCATCCACATGGAGACGTTCATCTGGAAGAACGACGAGACGGGTCAGCGCTTCCTGGACGCGTTCAACCGGGCCGCGGATCGGGGCGTGGAGGTGTTCATCATCTACGACGGGTTCGCGAACCTCGTGATCCCGTCCTCCTTCTACGACTTCTCGGACCGGGTCCACGTGTACCGGATGCCGGTGGTGCGCCGCCCGTTCTGGAAGGGGCCCCTGCGGTTCTCGGGCTTCAACCATTCCAAGATCCTGGTGGTGGACGACAACATCGGTTTCGTGGGGGGCTACAACTTCGGTTCTCTCTATTCCCGGCAGTGGCGGGACACGCATATCCGGGAGATCGGGCCTGCGGTATGGGGGTTACGCAGCTCCATCGCGAGCGTGTGGAACGAGGACCGGGACCCGGAACACGCCATCGACTGGGTGGCGCCCAAGAATTGGGACCTGGAGGTGCGGGTCTCCGCGAACCTGCCCATCCAGCTCGTGTACCCCATCCGCGAGATGTACATGAACGCGATCAACAGGGCGCAGCACCACATTTGGGTGAACACGCCCTACTTCATCCCCGACCAGCAGATCCTGGACTGCCTCCTGGACGCGGCCGCTCGCGGGGTGGATGTGCGGATCATGGTCCCCAAGGACTCGAACCACATCCTGGCGGACTGGGTGTCCCGCGGGTTCTACGGCCAGTTGTTGGAGGGTGGGGTCACCATCTTGCTGTATGCCGCCTGCATGATCCACGCCAAGACCGCCACGATCGACGGCGAGTGGTCCACCGTGGGCACCGCCAACATCGACCGGCTCTCCCTCTCGTTCAACTACGAGACCAATGTGGAGATCGTGGACCCGGATTTCGCGGCCGAGATGGAGAAGGTCTTCCTCGCTGACAGCGAGCACTGTGAGGAGCTGTCCTCGCCCCAATGGCGCGATCGCCACCCCATGGCCCGGGTCGCCGAGACGATCCTGGTACCGCTGCGCCCGTTCCTCTGACCGGACCCTCCCGATCGACGACGACACCGCTGGCGCCGCCGCCGACGCCGCCCCGCCCGCCGTGCGGGGCGGCGTCGTCGTCCTGTGGCGGGGTTGCGCAGCGGGGCCTCAACCCCGCGTGAGGTGACCCCTCAGCGTGGTGGCGGTGTACGTGGTGCGGAACAGGCCGCGGCGCTGGAGTTCGGGGACCACGAGGTCCACGAAGTCGTCCAGGGAGTCCGGCTGGACGGGCGGCATGAGGTTGAAGCCGTCCGCGCCGGCGTTGTCGAACCATTCCTGCATGCGATCCGCGATGGACTCCGGGGTGCCCACCATCGTGCAGTGACCCCCGCCGGCGGCGAGGCGGCCGAGCAACTGGCGGACCGTGGGGCGCTCGGCCTCGATGATCCGCAGGATGGTGCCGTAGCGGCCCTGCGGACCGGTGAACTCCTCCAGGGGCGGCAGCGTGGGCACGGGCGCATCTAGGTCCCACTGCGCGCAGTCCTGCTCCACGAACGTGGAGAGCTGTGCGAGCGACTGCTCCACAGGGAGCAAACGGTCCACGCGGGCCTGCTTCTCGAGGGCCTCTTCGTGCGTGCGGCCCACGTACGTGACCAGACCGGGCATCACGATCACGGAACCGGGATCACGCCCGGCGCGGGCCACTTCGGCCTTCACCGCCGCGTAGTACTCCTGCGCGGCGGGCAGGTCGTAGGCCACGGCGTAGATCCCCTCTGCAAAGTCGGCCGCGAGTGCCTTGCCGGGCCCGGAGGCACCCGCTTGGAAGAGGACCGGTTCCCCCTGGGGGGAGGGCGGAACCGTGAGGGGTCCATCCACCAGGAAGTGGCGGCTCTCGTGGTGCAGGCGGTGCAGCTTGGAGGGCTCAGCCCACCGGCCCTCCGGGTCTGCGGTGACGGCGTCCTCGTCCCAGCTGGCCCACAGGGCGCGGGCCACCTCCACGAACTCGCGGGCGCGCTCGTAGCGCTCATCCTTGGTCGGCATGGCCCGGTAGCCGTGGTTGCGGGCCTCGGAGTCCCACATGGAGGTCACCACGTTCCACCCCGCTCGCCCGCCCGAGATGTGATCCAAGGACGCGAGCATCCTGGCCGCGTGGAACGGGGTGAAGAACGTGGTGGACACCGTGCACACCAGGCCGACGCGCTCGGTGGCCCGCGCCATCGCGGACAGCGCTGTCAGGGGTTCCAGGCTCCAGCGGGGCCCGCCGGAGACGTCACCCACGCTGTGCCCGTCCGCGAAGAACACCGCGTCGAACAGACCGCGTTCGGCAGTCCGCGCGAGCTCCTCGTAGTAGGCGATGTCCGTGAGGCGGTGCACCGGGGAGCCCGGCGCGCGCCACGCGGCCTGGTGGTGGCCGGCCCCGTAGAGGAAGGCGTTGAGGTGCAGCGTCCGGGCGGGTGTCCCGGGCGGCTGGTTCACCTGGGTGGGACGGGTGGACGCCGCAGGGGCGGCGGACGGGGTCCGCGCGGTGTCGTGCGGGGCGGCCATGTCAGTCCATCACCAGTCCACCGTCGACCACGAGGTTCTGGCCGGTGACCCCGCGGGACCAGTCCGAGGCGAAGAACAGGGCGGTGTCCGCGAACTCCTCGGGGGTGGTCACGCGGCCCAGGGGAGTGCCGGCGGCAATGAAGTCGAAGACCTCGTCCGGGGTGGCGGCGCTCGCGTCCGTGGTTCGCAGCAGGCCGCCGGAGATCATGTTGACGGTGATGCCCTGCGGGCCGAGATCTTTGGCGGCGGTGCGGGTGAGGGCGAGCAGGGCGGCCTTCGCGGCGGTGTAGTCGTGGTAGGGGACCACGGGGTTCTGGAAGAGGTTGGTGCCGATGTTGATGATGCGCCCCTCACCGGCCTCCATCATACCCGGGGTGACCGCCTGCATCACGTTGAGAGCGCCCACCACGGCGCCCTGGAACTGCTGCGTAAGGTTCTCGGCGGTCAGGTCCTCGAGGGTGGGTCGGGCGTCCCCGTTGAAGCTGAAGTCCACCAGGGCGTTGTTCACGGCCACGGTGATGGGCGCGCCGAAGTGCTCCCGGGCCCGGGCGACCATGTCCCGAACCTGGTGGGCGTCGGTCACATCCGCCTGGACCGCGAGTGCCCTGTCCTCCCCGAGTTCGCTGACCAGCGCGCGGGCCCGCTCCTCGCTGGAGTGGTAGTTCACGACGACGCGCGCGCCCTCCCGCGCGAACGCCCGGCTGAGGTGCTCCCCGAGCCCGCGGGCTCCGCCGGTGACCAGGACGATGGTGTTCTCGATCCGCATGCTCACTCCTGTGGCTCACGGCGAAGAAAGCGGTGCGCCACCTGCGCGGTGCGACCGTGACATCCCTTCGCCAGTACTAACTGGACAGGTTCAACGGGTGTCATCTCAGCCGCTGCGGTCCCCCACTCCGTGCCAGGTGGGCGAGAAGGGGGAGGGTGGCGGCACCCCGTGTCACTGGTGGTCAGTGTAGTCAAGGAGGTTTGGCGAGGATCAAGTGAGCGGATTGACCGAGAAGGATGGGGTCGCAGGGAACCCTGATAGGAAAGTGGCGAGACCAAATAACCGGCAGCGCGCTCGGCGGAGGGGCACGGCAGCCAGAACGGAGACGGGTGAATGTCACACCCAACAGCCGCTTCGCGGGCAAGGAACGTCGGATGGGTGCTGTGGCTCGCAGCGGTACTCGCCTGGATCGGAGGGCTTGTGGCGGAGCGACTCGTGTACTCCGGATCCCTGTCCTGCGAACTGGGCGACGGAAGCTCGATCTACGGTGAGCCGGGGTGGAGCTGGGTGCCACTGGGCCACACATGCACCTGGGAGAACGTGGGCGGCGTGACAGTCGTGGACGAGCCGTCCATGATGATTCTCGTACCGCTGCTGGTCCTGTTCCTGTGGGGAATCAGCCTGATGTTGACTCGTGTTTCCAAGCCACAGCCGCACCGCAGTCCGGGATAACCGGTCCCGCCGGTGGCAGCTCGGTCAAGACAGGCCGTTGCTCGCGGGGCGGCGCGCCGCTCGACGGCGCTGTGCCGCGACTTCTGCACGCCGTTCTTGCACCGCCTTGGTGAGAAAGATGACGGCGAAAAGCAGTTCCAGGGTCATGAGCAGCCATGATTCCCGCGCTCCAATGAAGGTGATCACGAAGAGGGCCACCATCGCGGACCCCAGGATCAGCAAGCCCACCGAATTCCGTTTCAGCATGCCCCCACCGTAGGCAGGTCACTGCCAGATCGTCTCGTGTCCCGGGTCGCAGCGACAGAGAAGCCGAGTGGGTTGCTGCGGGACCACCTTCTTGAAAGCCGCCCCGCGTGCGCCGCGCAAAAGCGCCCTGCTACCCTTGCTGGCTGGTGTGCCGGGAAGTCTGGTCGGCGGTAATGAGCGTGATGCCCGTCGACATTGGAGAAGTCCATGCCCCTGCACCACACGACCACCCCTGCCCACCGTGAGCCCGGATCGCCGGAGCCCGTGGAGCGGGAAGAGTCCTCCGGCTTCGTCTCGGAGCCCGGTTTCTTCAACCATCCTGAGCTCCCGTGCGAGCCCGACCACCCCTCGGGCGGTGTCCTCTCCCGCCTCCAGGACGTCCTGCGCCGCGAGACCGTGGCCGGCATCCTCCTGGTGGTCGCCGCCGTCATCGCCATCGTCTGGGCAAACTCGCCCTTCGCGGAGAGCTACTTCGCGCTGCGGGACCTCGAGGTCGGTTACGAGCCGTGGCACTTGAACCTCAGCCTCGGCGCCTGGGCCGCGGACGGACTGCTCGCGATCTTCTTCTTCCTCGTGGGCCTGGAGCTCAAGCGCGAGTTCGTCGCGGGTGATCTGCGGGACCTCGGCAAGGCAGCGGTGCCGATTGCGGCGGCGGTGGGCGGCGTCGTCCTCCCGGCTCTGATCTACGCGGGCGTTAACCTCGGCAGCCCCGAGACCCTGGGCGGCTGGGCGATCCCCACCGCCACGGACATCGCATTCGCGGTGGCCGTCCTCGCGATCGTGGGCTCGCACCTGCCCAGCGCGCTCCGCCTGTTTCTGCTGACGCTCGCGGTGGTGGACGACCTGCTGGCCATCACCATCATCGCGATCTTCTATACGGATGAGGTGCACGTGCTCCCGCTGCTGCTCGCGCTCGTCCCGCTGGCCGTGTTCGGGCTGCTCGCACACCGCTTCCCCCGCTTCTTCGCGCACCGCACGTGGGCCGCGTGGGTGATCTTGGTGCCGCTGGCCGTGATCACGTGGGCCCTGGTCCACGAGGCCGGGATCCACGCCACGGTTGCCGGCGTGCTGCTCGGTTTCGCCGTCCCTGTTCTCGCGGGGAAGGCCTCCGGGGAGCCCGTGGAGCTCGCCGAGCACCTGGAGCACCGCGTCCGGCCCCTGTCCGCCGGGTTCGCGGTGCCGGTCTTCGCGTTCTTCTCCGCGGGCGTCACGGTGGGCGGCTGGGACGGATTGACGACGGCGCTCGCCGCCCCCGTCACGCTCGGCATCATCGCGGGACTCGTGCTGGGCAAGCCCCTGGGCATCATCTCGGCAACGTGGCTCACCACCGTGCTCACCGGACGCAAGCTGGACCCGTCCTACCGGTGGATCGACCTGGTGGGGATCGCGCTGCTGGCCGGGATCGGGTTCACGGTGTCTCTGCTGATCTCGGAGCTCAGCTTCGACCCGTCCGCAGCCGCAGGGGACCAGGCCAAAGTGGCCGTGCTGACCGCCTCGGTCCTGGCGGCCGTGCTGGCCGGCGGTGTGCTGGCGGTCCGCAACCGCCGCTACCGCAGCGCGTCACCCCGGGTGTTCGGGAACGACGCCGCAGAGGCGTAGGGACCGGGGGCTTCCGTCCCCTGCGGTGGTCGTTGCGGAGGGCATGTGCCGGGCGCTTCCCGGGGCCGAAACTGTGTCAGTCGCGAGGTCGGGTCGCGTGGAACGGGGCCGTGCCATGGCACTCCACGACGCGCTGAGGGCCCGCATCACCGGGGCCCCAGTGAGTGACGCCGCCGGGCACAACCCGCTCGGCGGCGTCGGCGCTGAACGGGAGCGGGTTCAACCCTCCCGCCACCACGCATCCGCCGGGGTCACTGGCACGGTGCGCTTGTGGCGGGAGCGCAGGAAGGTCTGCTCCAGCTTCTCCGCGACCTCCTCGGGGACGTCCTTGCCCTCGAGGAAGTCGTCGATGTCGTCGTAGCGCAGGCCCAGCTCGTCCTCGTCGGTGCGGCCGGGGTTGTCGTTGAGCAGGTCCGCGGTGGGGACCTTGCCGACCAGCTGCTCCGGCGCCCCCAGGTACTCCAGCAGCTGACGGTTCTGCCGCTTGTCCAGCCCGGCCAGGGGCAGGAGGTCCGCCCCGCCGTCCCCGAACTTGGTGAAGAACCCGGTGATGGACTCCGCAGCGTGGTCCGTGCCGATCACCAGCAGGTTGTGGTCCCCGCCCACCGCGTACTGCGCGGTCATGCGCACGCGGGCCTTGGTGTTGCCGCGTGTGAAGTCGCTGAGCTGCTCACCGGTGGCGGCGGCGTAGGCGGACTCGAAACCGCGGACGGCCGGCGCGACGTCGTACGTGATGACCCGGTCCGGTTGAATGAATTCGAGCGCCGCCTGGGCGTCGGCCTCGTCGTGCTGGATCCCGTGAGGCAGTCGCATGGCCACGAACTCGGCCTTGATCTCGTCCTCGCGCAGTTTCTCGACCGCGAGCTGGGCCAGGCGCCCGGCCAGGGTGGAGTCCACGCCGCCGCTGATCCCCAGGACGAACCCCGCGGTGTGCGTGGCCTTGAGGTAGTCGCTCAGGAAGTCGACGCGGCGTTGGGCCTCCCGCTCCGGATCGATCTGCGGAGAGACGCCGAGCTCGGCAATGATCTGTGCTTGCAATTCACGCATGCGTTCATGCTAGTGGCCGGTTCCCGCGGGGACAGGGGCCTACCGCCGGCCCGTCCCGTGGCCCGGAGGACGGAGGCCGGCGCTGGGCCCCGGTGCTGGACCCCCACGCTCGGACCCGCCCCCCGGGGGACCTATGAGATGCTGATCACATGAACGAGAACTCCTACGAGACCATTGAAGTCCGCCGCGAGGGACGCGTGGGTGTCATCACCCTGAACCGTCCCAAGGCACTGAACGCGCTGAACGAACAGACCATGCGGGACGTGGTGGCCGCCGCGACCGAGCTGGACCGTGACTCGGGGATCGGCGCGCTGATCCTCGCAGGTTCGGAGAAGGCCTTCGCGGCCGGTGCTGACATCAAGGAGATGTCCGGCAAGTCCGCGTCCGATATGTACCACGAGGACTTCTTCGCGGGGTGGGACGCTTTCGCCCGGCTGCGCATCCCCAAGATCGCCGCGGTGGCCGGTTACGCGCTCGGCGGTGGGTGCGAGCTCGCGATGATGTGCGATCTGATCCTCGCCGCGGACACTGCAGTGTTCGGTCAGCCCGAGATCGCCCTGGGTGTGATCCCCGGGATGGGTGGCACCCAGCGCCTCACCCGCGCCGTGGGCAAGGCCAAGGCCATGGACATGATCCTCACCGGACGGCAGATGCGCGCCGAGGAAGCCGAGCGTTCCGGTCTGGTCTCCCGCGTGGTCGCAGCGGACGAGCTCATGGACACCGCCCTGGAGGTCGCCGGAAAGATCGCGGAGATGTCCAAGCCCGCGGCCCAGCACGCGGTCGAAACCGTCAATGCTGCGTACGAGTCCGGGTTGTGGGCCGGCGTCCAGCACGAGCGGCGGGTCTTCCACGGGCTGTTCTCCACCGCGGACCAGAAAGAGGGCATGTCCGCGTTCGCGGAGAAGCGTAAGGCGAGGTTCTCCCACGAATGAGCCCTGTAGGGGACGACGACGCCGCGCGGCCCGGTCCGCGCGGCGTCGTCGCTTTTCAGGTCAACACCACGCAAGTGCGGTTCAAACAGGGCTGTGGTTACGCAGATGCGGATAAGCTGCTCCCATGACACACCTCCGTATCTCCCAGGCCGCGACCTTCGTGGGCGTCAGCGACGACACCGTCCGGCGGTGGATCGAGCAGGGCACGCTCACCGGGCACAAGGATTCCGCGGGGTACGCCGTGGTGGACGGCGCCGAACTCGCGGCATACGCGCGCGACAACGCCGTGAGCCCTCAGGATCCCGCCGGGGTGAACAGTTCGGCGCGCAACCGCCTCGTGGGACTCGTGACCGCCGTGACCTCCGATCCCGTGATGTCCCAGGTGGAGCTGCAGTGCGGCCCGCACCGGATCGTCTCGCTCATGAGCACGGAAGCGGTGCGTGACCTGGGGCTGGAACCGGGGGCCGTGGCCACGGCCGTGGTGAAGTCCACCGCGGTCATCGTCGAGACCGGGGGGCGCAAGTGATGGGGCGCGCGGCGACACGCATGCGCGCCCTGGCTTGCGCGGTGAGCGCGGTGGCGGTGGCGCTGGCCGGGTGCGCGGGAGCGTCGGACGGGGGAGGGGACGCGGCGTCGTCGTCCGATGAGGAGACGACCCTGCGGGTGTCCGCGGCGGCCTCGCTGACCCATTCCTTCGACGAGCTCGCGCGCACGTTCGAGGCGGCGCACCCGGGGGTGAAGGTCAGCATGAACTACGGAGGCTCGTCCGGGCTCGTGCAACAGCTGACCGAGGGCGCCCCCGCGGACGTATTCGCCTCCGCTGACCAGAAGAACATGAAGAAGCTCACGGACGCGGGCCTGGCCGCGGGGGAGCCGAGCGTGTTCGCGACCAATGTGCTCACCCTCGCGGTACCCAAGGACAACCCCGCGGACATCACCTCCTTCCGGGACGTGGTGGACCGGGACGTCAAGCTGGTCACGTGCGCCCCGGAGGTACCGTGCGGTGCGGCCACGCAGGAGATCGAGAAGGCCAACGGTGTCGCGCTCCACCCCGTGAGCCAGGAAAACGCGGTCACGGACGTGCTCGGCAAGGTGACCTCCGGGCAGGCGGACGCGGGGATCGTGTACGTCACGGATGCCAAGTCCGCGCAGGACAGGGTCACGACCGTCGAGATCCCGCGCACGGATCAGGCGGTCAACAACTACCCCGTGGTCGCCCTCAAGGATTCCGCGGAGCCGGAGCTCGCCCGGCAGTTCGTGGACCTCGTCCAGGGTGACGAGGGCCGGAAGGTCCTGGAGGACGCGGGCTTCGGCGCACCGTGACGCGCGGGTTCGTCACGACCCCCCGGTGGGTTCTGGTCCCGGCGGTGGCGGGGGCGTTGGTCATCCTGTTGCCCTTGCTCGGCATGGTGCTGCGCATCGATTGGGCGCACCTGGGGGAGTTGCTCACGAGCGAGTCCTCGCTCGCCGCGCTGTGGTTGAGCCTTCGCACCGCGGTCGCGTCCACGGCGCTGTGCCTGGTGCTGGGGTGCCCGCTCGCCCTGGTCCTGGCCCGTTCCACCGTGCGCGGCCTCACGCTCCTGCGCTCGCTGGTGCTGCTGCCGCTCGTGCTGCCACCCGTGGTGGGCGGTATCGCGCTGCTGTACACCTTCGGACGCATGGGTTTCCTGGGCGGCACCCTGTCCTCGGCGGGCGTGGACATCGCGTTCACCACCGCGGCCGTCGTGCTCGCCCAGACGTTCGTGGCCCTGCCGTTCCTGGTGGTCTCCCTGGAGGGCACGCTGCGCACCGCGGGCGTTCGCTACGAACGGGTCGCGGCGGGCCTTGGTGCATCCCCCACGCGCACCCTGTTCCGGGTCACGCTGCCCCTGGTGCTGCCCGCGGTGCTCTCCGGGGCCGCGCTGTCCTTCGCGCGCTGCCTCGGCGAGTTCGGCGCCACCCTCACGTTCGCGGGCAGCCTGCAGGGCGTGACCCGCACGCTCCCGCTCGAGATCTACCTGCAGCGCGAGACCGATCCCGACGCCGCCGTGGCCCTCTCCCTGCTGCTCGTGCTCGTTGCTCTGCTCGTCGTGGGGGTCAGTGCTCCCTCCCGACGACGCCGCGGCGCCGGCTTCCGCGCCAATCTCACCCGGTGGTTCGCGCCGGGTCCGCAGTGGGGTCCCCATCCGGAGGGATCACGGCCCCGGTCCGGCGGCTCGACGCAGTCCTCGAAGGACAGCCGCGCTGCCCATGCGGTCGATGACCGACCCGCGGCCGGGTCTGGGGCGGCGGACGCCGGGGCCGGGCGGAATGGCGCCGTGGTCAGGACCGCAGCCGCATCCGCGGTTGCACCCGGGGGCGCGTCGGGCCTAGGGGTGAGCACGCCCCGCGTAGCGGGGGAGGCGCCCGGACTGATGGTCCGTGTTGAACACGACCGCCGCCGTGTGGCCGCCGAGTTCACGGTGGAGCCGGGAACCACCGCGGCCCTGATCGGGCCCAATGGCGCGGGGAAGTCCACCGTGTTCGACGTGATCGCGGGCCTGCTGGCCCCCGACCGCGGTGAGATCCGGGTGGGGGACGAATCCGTGCTGCGCGCCGGTGGGACGGCCCAGGACATGTGGGTCCCGGCGCATCGCAGGGGTGTGGCCCTGATGGCCCAGGAACCGTTGCTGTTCCCCCATCTCAACGTGCTTGACAACGTGGCCTTCGGCCCCCGGGCGAGTGGCGCGGGGAAGGCGATGGCGCGGCGTCGTGCCCTGGCGTGGCTGCGCGAGGTGGACGCGCGGGCGTTCGCCCAGCGCATGCCGGACGAGCTGTCCGGCGGGCAGGCCCAGCGCGTGGCGATCGCGCGGGTGCTGGCCGCAGAGCCGCGCGTGATCCTGCTGGACGAGCCCCTGAGCGCCCTGGACGTAACCGCGCGGCCTCGGATGAGGAAGGTGCTCCAGCGGGTGCTCGCCGGGCGCACCGCCATGATCGTGACGCACGACCCGCAGGACGTGGCCGAGCTCGCGGACCATGTGGTGCGGCTGGAGCGGGCCGGCAACCGGGATCCGGCACCGCGCACGACCGCCGACTGAGCGCGGCGCGCCTACTTCACCTCGCGCGTGAGCACACGCCAGATCCCGATCACCAACGGGATCCCGATCCACAACAACCCGGAGGTGTCCACCTGCGCCCATGGCGTGCCGGTGAGATCCAGCCCTTCTGCGAACGGGGTGAGTGCCGCGTTCACGTCCACCCACGCGCCGAGGATCAGGAAGGCCCCGAGGGCCAGGACCCAGGCGAGAGCCGCCGCGATGGTGCCCAGCGCCGCCGCCGAGAGCAGTTTGGCGAGGACCACGCGCAGCCTGCGGGGTTCCTGCGTGAAGGGGATGAGCGCGGTGCGCTGGCTCCACTCATTGCATGCCGTGATGATCCCGAGCACGGGCAGCAGCAGACCCTGGGGGGTCGTGGTCACGGCCAGGGCCGCCGACAAGGGTGCGCCGTCGTTGCGTGCGACCCACATGAGCAAGCCCAGGGCCAGAGCGGTCAGCACGCCGATGGCGATCAGCAGACCGCGCCCGGCGCGGGTGCCCCCCGCTTGCGCAGCTCGACGCGCGGCAGGGTCAGGGGCACACGGCGTCGAGCTCCAGCATCTCGTCCACCCGCGCCCTGCCCGCATCCGTGATGGTGGCGGAGAGCTGCAGCACCTCGCGGCCGGTGCGTCCGGGGTGCTGCGCAGCGGCGTCGAGCATCACGCCCACGTGTCGGCTGGGGTTCGGCAGCTCCGCGTAGCGGCGGCCCAGCACGAGCGCCTCACACGAGCTCGCCGGCGTGAGACCGGTGAGCATCCGCAGCCACCGAGGCAGGCGTGGTTTGTGGACATGTGCCTCCCACATGTCCAGGTCGATGGTGACCCCTGGGCCCACCGAATCCTGCACCCTCCCTGTGAGTCGTTCGCCCTCACGGCGGCTGGCCTCCCGCTGCTCTGCCGTTGGCCAGCCCCTCTCGTGGTCGAAGTTCCGAGTCCAGACCAGGACGTCCCTGGTGAGTTTCAGCGGGATGGGGAAGTCCTCCTGGTCCGGGAGACCGTTCTCTCCCCAGAACGGCCAGCTGAAGGTGTACTCGTTGAACATGCGAACGACGGGTGGTTCTGCCATGGCCGGTGCTCTCGGGTGGACGGGCAGCGCGTGGTGGGGACATCTTGCCGGGCCACGGTGCACGGCAGCGCATGCCTCCCCGCTGAACCGCGCCAGCTCGGGTCGGTAGCATGAGTCGGGCCGGTGACCGTCCGGCGTCAACATCGAGAGAGGACAACCCATGGCCTTCGTCTGCAGCGCCACCTGGACTGCGAAGCCCGGAGAGGAGGACACCGTGCGTGACGCGCTCTCCCACCTCTCCCCGGCCGCTCGCCAGGAGCCCGGGAACCTCTACTACCAGGCGTACCAGAGCCCGGAGGAGCCTGCCGTGTTCCGCATCTTCGAGGTGTACACGGACGAGGATGCGTTCACGGCCCATGTGAGCTCCGAGCACTTCGACCAGTGGGGAACACGCCAGGCGATCCCCGCCCTGGCGGAGCGTGCGCACAAGACCTACGAGACGCTCGACTTCTGACCGCCACACGTGACCAACTACGAGGGGACAACGCCGCCGCGCCCGGATCCTGCCCCGGCTGAACGAGGGCCCGTGTGGGCCCTTGTCCTCAGCGAGGTCTTCCAGGCGCCGCTCGTGCTGGCCGCGCTGCTGGTGGTCCTGCCGTGGACCGTGCACAGGAGCCTCGGGGCACTGCTGTGGGGCGTGATGGCGGCGCTGGCGGTCTGCGGGGTCTCACTCGCCACGGTCACGGTGCTGGCGCGTAGGGGTGTGCTCACCGACCACCACGTGAGCGTCAAGGAGCACCGCCGACCCGTGATGCTGGGGACCTTCGCGCTGGTGGCCGTGTTCCTAGCGGTCAACCTCGCGTTCCACGGACCCGTGGAGATCACCGGACTGCTCATGGCCACGCTCGCGGCGAGCGCGGTGGTCGCGCTCGTGAGCCCGTTCTGGAAGATCTCAGTGCACGGGATGATGATGGGCGGCACTGCGGTGATCCTGCCCGTCGCGGTGGGGCCGTGGGGTCTGCTGTTCCTGCCCGTCGCGGTGGCGGTGTGCGTGAGCCGCCGCGTCCTGCGCGCCCATACGTGGGCCCAGTTGTTCGCGGGCTTCGGTTTCGGGATCGTCGTCCTGGGCGGGATCTACGCACTGATCGCCGGTTGACGACGACGCCGCGCGGCCCGGTGCCGTCGCCGCGCCAGGGGTCATCGTGCCGTCGGCCCATGTACGGGCGGCCGGGGCGTCGACCGCTATGCGGGCGACTCGAGTATCTGGTTTGTTGCCCGGACCAACCGGCCCTGCCCCGCCGGCTCAGACCAGCGCGGTGAGTAGCGCTGCGGCCACCAACCCGCCGATCACGACCCACCCGGTGACCAGCAGCGTCTGTTTGGTCCCGAAATGTCGGGCGACCATGATGATCGAGGGGATGCTCAGGGCCGGCAGGGTGATGAGCAGGACCCCGGCCACCCCGTAGCTTGCGCCCGCCGCGGTGAGCCCCATGATCACCGGGATCTCGCCGCCGGTGGGGATCACCAGGGCCGCCCCGATCAGGCCCACGATGAGCAGCGAGAAGAGCCCGGCGTGGTCCGCGAGACCCGTGAAGTCCGAGAGCCATCCGGCGAACAACCCCACCAGCAGCACCAGGATCACGTACTCCGGGACGATCACCACCAGGTACCGGCCCAGTGCTCGCCCGAACCGGGTGACCAGCTCACCCCAGTGCTGCGGATCGGCGGGGAGGGCCTCGGGGGTCTGCACCGTGACGGTCGAGAACGTGCGGCTCACGAGCACTGCGGCGATCAACACCACCAGGATGCCCACGGCCACGCGCGTGGTCACGAAGGGCCAGGACATGGTCAGCGCCAGGAACACCAGCACGGCCGGGTTGAGCAAGGGGTTTGCGAGCCAGTACGCCATGGTGGCCCCCGCGGGCGCACCGCTGCGGCGCAGTCCGATGGCCACCGGCGCGGTGCAGCACGTGCACATCATGCTGGGCAGTGCCAGCAGCGCCCCGGAGATCCCCTGACCCCACGAGGTCTTGCGGCTGAGCACCCGCAGCAACCAGCGTCGGGGGACCAGGGATTCGAGGGCCGCGGCCACGAGCAGGGCAACGAGAGCGGCCTTCCATACGGCCTTCAGGTAGACCACGGTGAAGTCGATCGCACCCCGCAACGACGGCGCGGACCCCGGTTCACCCGCGGAGCCGAAGATCGCCGCCCCGTTCCACACCCCGGTTTCGGCGAGCGTCTGGGTCTTGGCCTCGTAGGGGAGCCACTTGGCCCACAACAGCCCGCCCACGAGGATCGCCAGGGTGATGCCCAGTCCCACCCACCCCAGGACGCGGGCGCGTGAGCGGTCGGTGGTCTCCACGGGAGTGACGGTGATGCTCACGGCGGGCCTTTCGCAGCAAGGAGGTTCCAGAGCGCCGTCATCCGGGAACGACGACGCCCGGCAAGCTTACGTCCGCGCCGGAGCTTCGGAGCGCAGGCCCGGGAACGCGCGACCCCGACATCACGCCGTGACGTGGGAGTGACGCACTGGGCCCCTCTGTTGCACCCGTCACAGCGTTTTGGAAGGCTGGCTGGTGGATCAACAGTCGTCACCTCCAGGAGTTCCCGTGACCCGTGGTCAGGGAATCGTGCCCGCCGCACTGCCCGCCCACGTCGCGGACAACAACGCCTATTCCTGCGGTGTGCTGGACGAAGATACCCTGCACGTGTCCGGGATGGTGGCGTTCGCTGCGATGGGGCGGATCGCCACGTAAGGACGACGACGCCGCTGCGGCGCCATCCTGCCGCGCGGTCTGTCGGGTGCCGCGCGAGGTGAACTGCCCGGACCCCTACTTCCCGCGCAGCGAGGGGAAGTCAGAGTCCGAGAACTCGGTGTGCTCCCCGGTGGTCCCGCCCTCCGGGCCGCCCGGGTGCAGATGGGCTTCCCGGGTGCGCAGTTCCACCCGGCGGATCTTGCCGGAGATGGTCTTGGGAAGGTCGAAGAACTCGAGGCGCCGGATTCGCTTGTACGGCGCGAGGTTCACGCGGCAGTGATGCAGGATGCTCTCCGCGGTCTCGGCGGTGGGCTCGTGACCCGCGGCGAGCACCACGTACGCCTTGGGAACGGCCAGGCGGATGGGATCCGGCGAAGGCACCACTGCCACTTCCACGACCGCGGGGTGCTCGATCACCACGGATTCCAGCTCGAAGGGAGAGAGCCGGTAGTCGGAGGCTTTGAAGACGTCGTCCGCGCGGCCCACGTAGGTGAAGACCCCGTTCTCGTCCCGCGAGACCACGTCCCCGGTGTGGTAGACGCCGCCCCGGAACGCCTCATCGGTCTTCGCGGCGTCTCCGTGGTAGCCGGGTGTCAGGCTCACGGGACGCGGGTCCAGACGCAAGCACAGTTCGCCCTCGGTCTCGCTCACCTCACCGGTCGTGGTGTCGATCAGCACGGTCTCGTACCCGGGTAGCGCACGGCCCATGGCCCCGGGTTTCACTGGCATCCCGGGGGTGTTGGCGATCTGCAGTGAGGACTCGGTCTGACCGTACCCGTCACGGATCTCGGTGCCCCACGCGGCCTTGACCCGCGCGATGATCTCCGGATTCAGTGGTTCACCCGCGGACACCGTCTTGCGCGGCGGGTTCTTCAGATCGGTCAGGTCCGACTGGATGAGCATGCGCCACACGGTGGGCGGTGCGCAGAAGGACGTCACGCCCTCGCGGTCCATCTGGTCCATGAGTGCCACGGCGTCGAAGCGCGAGTAGTTGTAGAGGAACACGGTGGCACCCGCGATGAACGGTGCGTAGAAGTTGGACCACGCGTGCTTGCCCCACCCCGGCGACGCCACGTTCAGGTGCACGTCCCCGGGTTCCAGCCCGATCCAGTACATCGTGGACAAATGCCCCACGGGGTACGTGACGTTGGTGTGCTCCACGAGTTTCGGCAGGGACGTGGTCCCGGAGGTGAAGTACAACAGCAGCGGGTCATCCGCGGGCGAGGGCTCGGTCACCTCGAACTCCTCGGGACCCGCGAAGGAGTCCCGGTAGTCGATCACGGGGTGCTCCCCGATCTTCCGCGGGCTCGGTTCTTCACCCTCGCCCGACGACGCCGCAGTCCCGGCTTCTGGCGCTCCCGCAGCGTCGTCGCCGGCAGCAGCGGGCGACGGCGCGGCGTCGTCGTGCCCAGCGGAGGACGCGAAGACCGACGGTGCGGAACGGGGACGGTGATCGGGCTGATCGGGAACCTCGATGATCGTGAAGTCCCCGGGGACCTCCTCGAACTTCAGGGCGTTCGTGTGGGACGTGACCACCCAGGCCGCCCGGCCGCGCTCCACGCGGTCCTGCAGATCGGCGGGCCCGAGCATCACGGTCGTGGGGATCATGGGTGCGCCCAGTTTGGTGCACGCAAGCATGGTTTCCCACAACTCCACCTGGTTGCCGAGCATGAGGATGACCCGGTCACCGCGGCGCACGCCCCGCGAGCGCAACCATCTGGCCAACTGCGACGAGCGCCGGGACAGCTGCGCGTACGTGCGGCGGGTCTCGGTGTCGTCCTCCTCCACGATCGCGAGGGCCTCGCGGTCCGCTTCCTCGCCGCTGCCCAGGACGTCGAACCAGTCCAGGGCGAAGTTGAAATACTCGAACCGGGGCCACTCGAACTCGCGGTGTGCGGCGTCCAGGTCGGTGCGTAGGCGCAGCAGCTGGTCCCGTGCGGCGCGGAACCGCTGCGTGACGGAGTGTTCTGAGGCGGTGGTCTCGCTCATGGGATCCTTGCTGCGACGTGTGCGGATCCCCGGCCCGGCGCGCCGGTGGTGCTCGCGCCTCGAACCGGGGGTGGCTGGTTCCTCAAATTTACTGCACCGCACCGGGGCGTCGTCGCTGGTCGCGCGCTGACCGGGGCCTGCCGGCTCATGGGTCCCGTCGACCTGCGCGCACCGGAGCCGTACGATCGGGCGGAGAAAGCGACGAACGGCGTCATCAACAGCGTGCTGGACCGCCCACGAGGCGGGGAACGGAGCGGACATGGACATCAGGGACTCGACGGCGGTCGTCACGGGTGCGGCCTCCGGGTTGGGGGCGGCCACGGCCGCGGAACTCGTGGCGCGTGGGGCGCGCGTGATCGGCCTGGATCTGCCGCAGGTCGTGCACGCCGCCGCGCCGGTCGACGGCGTGCAATACGTGTCCGCGGACGTCACCGACGAGGAGCAGGTGCGGGCCGCCGTGGCCACCGCCGCGGACGTGGCGCCGTTGCGCACCGTGGTCAATTGCGCGGGCATCGGGACCTCCGCGCGCGTGGTGGGCAAGAACGGCGTACACGACCTCGCGTTGTTCGAGCGCGTGGTGCGGATCAACCTGGTGGGCACGTTCACGGTCCTCGCGCTCGCCGCGGAGGTCATGACCGCGCAGGAGCCCGTGGACGAGGCCGGTCAACGCGGCGTCATCATCAACACCGCCTCCGTGGCTGCCTTCGAGGGACAGATCGGCCAGGCCGCGTACGCCGCGTCCAAGGGTGGTGTGCATTCGATGACGATCGCCGCGGCGCGTGACCTCTCCTCCCGCGGGGTGCGCGTGATGACGATCGCCCCCGGGATCGTGGACACCCCCATGCTCGGTCGGGTGAGCGAGGATTTCCGCAGCGCCCTGGCGGAGTCCGTCCCCTTCCCGCACCGCCTGGCCCGCCCGGACGAGTACGCCCAGCTCGCGGGGATGATCGTGGAGCACGACTACCTCAACGGGGAGACCATCCGCATGGACGGCGCCCTGCGCATGGCGCCGCGTTGATCCTCGCTGCCGCGCGCCTGTCCCGTCCCGGCCACGCAGCCACGGGCGACGACACCGCACGGCCCCGCACATGACGATGCCTCGTCACGGTCCACCCGTGACGAGGCATCGTCGTGATGTGGTCAGAGCTCCGTGGCCCAGGCCTGCGCGAAAGCCCCCCGGGAGTCGCCCCGCTGAGGTCGAGACGCCCCCGGGGCGTTCCGCGGATCAGTCGACCGTGAGCACGATCTTGCCCACGGCGTGGCCCTCCTGGCTGGCGGTGAATGCGTCCGGCAGCTGCGCGAGCGGGAAGGTGCGGTCCACGCGGACGGTGAGCTTGCCGTCGTCGGCCAGGCGAGCGAGCTCGGTGAGCTGCTCTGCGTCCGGAGAGACCCACATGTAGCTCCCGCCGTGCTCCTCCACCTCGGGGTCCGCGATGGAGGCGTGCTGGCCGCCGTCCGCGAGCACGGCGACGGAGTCCTCCACCACGCCGCCCACGAAGTCCACGACGATGTCCACACCGTTCGGGGCAAGCTCCTTGACGCGCTCCACGAGACCGTCCCCGTACTCCACGGGCTCCGCGCCGAGCTCACGCACGTAGTCGTGGTTCTTGGTCGATGCGGTGCCGATCACCCGCGCGCCGAACGCCTTGGCGATCTGCACGCCCATGCTCCCCACACCACCGGAGGCTGCGTGGATCAGCACGGTCTTGCCCTCCGCAAGACCCAGTCGGGTGAGCACCTGGTACGCGGTGAGTCCCGCGAGCGGCAGCCCTCCGGCCTGTTCCCAGGAAAGACTCTTCGGCTTGGGGGCGAGTGCGCGCACGGGGACGGAGACGTACTGGGCAAACGTGCCGCCGTGGATCCAGTCCTTGCGGGCGTAGGCGATCACCTCATCGCCCTCGGAGACGCTGGGGGTGTCGAAGCCCTTGCCCACGACGACGCCCGCGACGTCCCAGCCGGGGGTCGCCGGGAACTGGACGGTCATCATGGGATCCAGCCCGCCGGACATGACCTTCCAGTCCACCGGGTTGATGCCCGCGGCCTTCACCTTCACCAGGACCTCACCGGGGCCCACCTTGGGCATGGGCTGGTCGGTGAGCTCCAGTACGGAGGTGTCGCCGTACTGCTGATATGTCTGCGCCTTCATTGTGGTCATGTCTGTCTCAACAGCCCCGGGCGGGGACCTTATTCCATGCCGCAGCAAGGTCTGTCATTCCGGACCGGCCCCTGGGTGCCGGCGGCCACCCTCAACCCCCGCCGCAGCACGTGCGCCATGGCGTCCAGTCCTCCACCGAGGAGATCACGGACCGCGGCTACCTGATGCAGGCCGTCTCGCCCCGCCGGGGGTCATGGTGGTCGAGACGATCGTCGTCGCCGCGCTGCACGGCGCCTACGGCGGCCTCACGTGGGTGGCCTGGGCCAACTCGCGCGGTGTGGCCGTCTTCCTGGTCCTATGGCCTATGACCTATGGCCTATGACCTATGGCCTATGGCCTATGGCCGTGGGGCGGCGTCGTCGTGCCTCTACCGGGCGCGTGCAGGAGCGCTGAGGCCAGGGACCAGGGGTGCGCGGCCTGACCCGCTCCGCAGGGTGAGCCGCAGCACCCCCTGGGCGTGGAATGGTGGACCCTGGGAAGAAACGACTTGTCGCCGAGTGGGAGCCCGCGCTCGGGGCCTTCGTCACCTGGCCCGCGGCGTTGCCGGGTGCCCTGTTGCGGGACCTCGCGCTGGACGCACACCTGTGGGTCCTCGTCACGGACGCCGCCTCGGAGACCGACGCCGCCGCGTGGTTCGCGTCCCAGGGCGTCTCCCCGGACCGGGTCACGTTCGTCCATGCGCCGCAGGGCGACGACGCCGTGTGGGTGCGCGACTGGGGCCCGCACCCCGTGATGGACGAGCATGGTCAGCTGTGGTGCGTGGGCCCGCGGTACGTTTACGCCACGCCGTTCACTGCCCACGAGCCGGGAGCGCCCCTGGAGACTGCGGGCCGCGAGCCCCTCGCCGCGCTCGAGTCCGAGCCCGTGGACCAGCGTGCCCAGCCCGCGCTCAGCCGGGCGCTGGGGCTGCCGTTCGAGAAGCTCCCGCACGCCCATGCGGGAGACCGCACTGAACGGCGAGTACACGGCCCACCTGCCGCAGGCCCGGCCTCGGGCGAGATCGAGTACGCGGTCGAGGCCACCTCCGAGGATGGCCGCGTGCAGCGCTGGCCACGCCCGTCGAAGGCGTGGCTGCGGGCGGCGATAGACTGACCGACCGTGGCCAAGCTCTACTTCCGCTACGGCGCGATGAACTCCGGGAAATCCACGGCGCTGCTCCAGGCCGCCTACAACTACGAGGAGCGCGGACAGCGCGTGCTGCTCGCCAAACCCCACGTGGACACCAAGGGCGAGGACCAGATCCTCTCCCGGCTGGGTGTCAGCCGCACGGTGGACTTCCTGATCCAGCCCGGCGAGAGCGCCATGGGCCTGTTCAAGCGCCACTCCACCGGCGATGACCCGGAGGCCCTGCTCGAGCACGTGGACGCCCAGCCCGTGGCGTGCCTGCTGGTGGACGAGGCGCAGTTCCTGGAGACCGGGCAGGTGGACGACCTGCTACGGATCGCCGTGCTGCTGGACGTGCCCGTGATGGCCTACGGCATCCGCACCGACTTCCGTACCCGTTCCTTCCCCGGCTCCGAGCGGCTCATGGAGCTCGCCCACACCTTGGAGGAACTCAAGACCATCTGCCGCTGCGGACGCAAAGCCCTGTTCAACACGCGGAAGGTGGGCGACGGCTTCGTGTTCGAGGGGGACCAGGTGGCCATCGACGGCGTGGCCGTCACCTACGAGTCCCTGTGCGCGGCGTGCTACCTGCGAGAATCCGGCGGCAGGCTGGGCTGAGGGGTTAGCCCCGACACGTAAACTGCCCGTATGAGCACCGACTTCTCTCCCGTGGACCTGGCCACCGCCCGTGAGCGCCTGCGCGAACTGATCAAGGACCTCGCCGTGGTGCGGGGCAAGGTCACGCTGGCCAGCGGCATCGAAGCGGACTACTACGTGGACCTGCGCCGCGTGACCCTGCACCACGAGGCCTCCCGGTACGTGGGTCAGGTCATGCTCGGTCTGCTGGACGAGGCCGGGATCGCGTTCGACGCCGCCGGTGGGCTCACCATGGGCGCGGACCCGGTGGGCAACGCGATCATGCGCACGGCCGGGGACCAGGGCCGCGCCGTCGACACCTTTGTGGTGCGCAAGGCTCAGAAGTCCTACGGCATGGGGCGTCAGGTGGAGGGCCCCAGCGTGGTGGGTCGGGACGTGGTGGTCGTGGAGGACACCTCCACCACCGGCGGTTCCGCCCTGACCGCCGTGGAGGCGCTGCAGAAGGCGGGCGCGAACGTCGTGGCCGTTGCCGTGATCGTAGACCGCCGCACCGGCGCCAAGGAGCGCATCGAGGAGACCGCGGGCGTCCCGTGCCTGTACGCCTACTCCAAGGACGAGCTCGGGCTTGACTGAGCCGGACGCGTCCGGGTCTCGGCAGGACGACGACGCTGCGCCCCGCGTCGTCGGCGTGGGCCCCTGGCAGGGCGAGTGGCCCGCCGGCGAGCGCTGGGACCCCGAGCTGCTGCGCGAGGGCGACCGCCGCAACGTTGCGGACCAGTACCGCTACTGGCGCATGGACGCGATCATCGCGGACCTGGACTCCAGGCGCCACGCCTTCCACGTGGCGGTGGAGAACTGGGAGCACGACTTCAACATCGGCTCCGTGGTGCGCACCGCCAACGCGTTCCTGGCTCGTGAGGTGCACATCATCGGGCGACGCCGCTGGAACCGCCGCGGAGCCATGGTCACGGACCGCTACCAGCACGTGCGCCACCACGCGAGTGTCGCGGAGTTCACGGCCTGGGCACGCGGCGAGGGACTCGCGGTGCTCGCGATCGACAACGTCCCCGGTTCCCAGCTGCTCGAGACGTTCGAGCTGCCCGAACGCTGCGTCCTGGTGTTCGGTCAGGAGGGCCCGGGGGTCTCCGAGGAGCTCGTCGCGGAGGCGGACGCGGTGCTGGCCATCGAGCAGTTCGGCTCCACCCGCTCCATCAACGCCGGAGCGGCCGCCGCCGTGACCATGCATGCATGGATCCGCCGCCACGTGTTCGAGCAGCGTCCTGCGCCCTCGTCCGACGTCACGAAGGGCGCGGGAGCGTGAAAAAGGCCGGCCGACCATAGCCAGGAGGCAGAAGTTACCGTAGGGTCATGTGAGGTGAATCACATGATGAAAGGTTCGCATGCTCATGGCTGCCTCGACCACACGGCCATCGTCCTTGCGGCGTTCTGCGGGTGCCCTCGCCCTGGGCGTTGGGCTGCTGCTTGCTGGACTGCAGCCCGCGAATGCGCAGAGCGCAGCAGGCTCCGCACCGGATGGCGGTTTCTCCGAGCTGCCGCGCAGCGAGCAGGACCAGAAGCTCCAGGAGCAGGGGCTGACCCGCGATGATCTTGCTCGCGAGGATGCGCTGAAGAAGCTCCGCAGCTCCACGGACACGGACTTCTACAGCACCCCGGCGCAGCTGCCTGCCGCCAACGGGGGCGTGGTGCGTTCGGAGCCGTCCACGTTCTACCTGGACCCCGTCAAGCTCATCAAGCCCAATGCGTCCACCACGCGCATCATGTACAGGACCACCAACAGCAAGAACCAGGCCGTGGCCACCACGGGCACCGTGCTGCAGTCCAAGGCTGCGTGGCGCAAGCCCGGCCCACGGCCGCTCGTGGTGCTGTCCTCGGGCACCCAGGGTATGGGCGACTCGTGCGCGCCGTCCCGTCAGATGGCCATGGGCACGAACTCCGAAGGCCTCAGCCTGGCCGGTCTGATCAATGCCGGCTACAACGTGGTGGCCCCGGACTACATCGGTCTGGGCACTGACGGCGCCCACACCTACATGAACCGTGTGGACCAGGCTCACGCCGTGCTCGATGCCGTGCGCGGTGCGCAGCAGCTCGGCATGGAGGGAGTGGACGCTAAGACCCCCGTGGCCGCCGTGGGATACTCGCAGGGCGGCGGTGCCACGGCTGCAGCCGCGGAGAGCGCCCCTGAGTACGCCCCAGAGGTGCAGCTCAAGAGTGCCTGGGTGGGTGCGCCGCCCGCGGACCTCACACTCACGGGTCAGCACATCGACTCCTCTCTTTTCTCCGGCCTGTCCTTCTACGTGATGGGGGCGGCCGAGGACTCCGGGGTGGCGGTTCGGGACAGACTCAATGCGGAAGGGCAGAGGCGCTATGACAAGGCCCAGGACAGCTGCCTGGTGGGCACCGTCCTCGCCGACGCCCTGGTGCCGTCCGAGAAGCTCACGGCTGACGGGCGCTCCTTCTCCCAGCTGCTCGGGGACCCCGCTCTGAAGGCGTACCTGGACGAGCAGACCATCGGTGCCGCGGGCCGCCACCCTCGTGTCCCGGTGCGCATCGCCCACACCGTGGCGGACGACGTCGTGCCCTACCAGTCGGGCCGACGGCTCGCCCAGAAATGGTGCGCCTCTGGGGTGAACGTCTCCATGCAGACGCTCGCTACGCCCACCCATGTGGGGGCCTCCCTGGAAGGCATTCCCTCGATGCTCGTCTACCTGGACGCACGGTTCAATGGCATCCCGCAGACCAGCTCATGCTGGCGGCTGTGATCGCCACGGGGCAACGACCCCCGGGCGCCGCGCACCCACCGAGGAGGTCACCCGTGGGTCCGCACGTGGTCACGGCGGCGTGACCACGGCGCGGCTCTGAGCCGATCGGGCCGCCACGGTTCATCCCGTGGCGGGCCGCAATTTTGCGGTGCCGTCCCGGGTCACGAGCAGACCCGTCGCCTAGACTGGAAACAGGCCTCAGGCCACGGTCCAGCCGTGCATCGGGAACCCAGTAGAAGGAGTGTTTCATGCCCATCGCAACCCCTGACGTTTACTCCGAGATGATCGACCGGGCCAAGGAGAAGGGCTTCGCCTACCCGGCCATCAACGTGACCTCCTCCCAGACCCTCAACGCTGCGATCCGCGGTTTCGCCGAGGCGGGTTCGGACGGCATCATCCAGGCGTCCACCGGTGGTGCGGCGTACTGGTCCGGCTCCTCCGTGAAGGACATGGTCACGGGTTCGCTGGCCATGGCCGCGTTCGCCCGCGAGGTCGCCAAGAACTACGACGTCAACATCGCGCTGCACACCGACCACTGCCCCCAGGACAAGCTCGAGGGCTTCGTGCTGCCGCTGCTGGCCGAGTCGGAGAAGGCCGTGGCCCGCGGTGAGGACCCCATCTTCCAGTCGCACATGTGGGACGGTTCCGCGATCGATCTGGACGAGAACCTCAAGATCGCCCAGGAACTGCTGGAGCGCACCCACAAGGCCAAGATCATCCTCGAGGTGGAGATCGGGGCCGTGGGCGGCGAGGAGGACGGCGTCGTCGGCGAGATCAACGACACGCTCTACACGACCGTCGAGGACGGCATGAAGACCATCGAGGCCCTGGGCGCCGGAGAGAAGGGCCGTTACATCACGGCGCTAACCTTCGGCAACGTGCACGGCGTGTACAAGCCCGGCAACGTGCGCCTGCGCCCCGAACTGCTCAAGCAGATCCAGGACGAGGTGGGTGGCAAGATCGGCAAGGACCGCCCGTTCGACCTCGTGTTCCACGGCGGCTCCGGTTCCACCGCGCAGGAGATCGCGGACGCGGTGTCCTACGGCGTGATCAAGATGAACGTGGACACCGACACCCAGTACGCGTTCACGCGCCCCGTGGCTGGGTTCATGTTCAGCAACTACGACGGCGTCCTCAAGGTCGACGGCGAGGTCGGCAACAAGAAGAAGTACGACCCTCGCGTGTGGGGCGCCGAAGCCGAGACCGGCATGGCCGCCCGCGTGGTGGAGGCGTGCCAGAACCTCGGTTCCGCGGGTACCTCCATCAAGTAGGTTCCCCCTGCTCCTCCGGTGCCCCGTACCCCGTGGTGCGGGGCATCGTCGTGTCTCGGGCAGCAACACTACAGGGTCGCTCACCGGGGTGATTCGAATCACTTGTTACGCTCCCCAAGTATGGGAACGAGCCACTCGCCGGAAGAAAACCCAGACCGCGACCGCCACCACCTGACGGCCAATTCCGAGCCCTCCCGGGCCTACCTCGAACAGCTCGAGCAGGATACGGAACGTCGTAAGAACGAGCTGAAACATCACTTGGCCAGCCACGACGGCGCAGCGGATGAGCTGCATGAGCGTCTCGAATCCTCGATCGAGGGCCAGACCACGGCCCTCGGTCACGTACTGCACGAACTGCATGAGAACCCCGAAACCGCATTCCAGGAACATCGTGCGGTCAAGCTGATCGTCGATCATCTGGCGGACCATGACATTCCCGCGGAGAACCCCGCTTTCGGTCTGGACACCGCCATTTGCGCTGAGGTGATCTCCGAGGACTTCGACCCGGCGTGTCACCGCACCATCGCGATCATGTCGGAGTACGACGCCCTGCCCGGTATCGGCCACGGCTGCGGACACAATGTGATCGCCGTGACCGGCCTGGGTGCGTTCGTGGCACTCGTCGAGCTCATCCGGGGCACACCCTCCGCGTTCTCCGGCCGCGTGGTTTACCTGGGAACGCCCGCAGAGGAGGGTGAAGGGGGCAAAGAGATCATGGCCAGAGCAGGTGCACTGGAGGGCATCGACGCCGCGGTCATGGTGCACTCCTACATCGCTGATCTCGTGGACCAGGTGTGGCTCGGTCGCCGTCAGTGCACGGTGCACTATCGCGGTGCGGCAGCCCACGCGTCGTCGCACCCGTTCATGGGACGCAACGCTCTCGACGCCGCGGTGCTCGCCTACCAGGGGCTGGGCCTGCTGAGACAGCAGACCCCGCCCACCGATCGGATCCATGCCGTACTACCCGAGGGCGGAGAACGCCCCAACATCATCACCGAGGCCGCCACCCTGCAGCTGTACGTCCGTTCCCAGCGCCCTGCGACCCTGAAGGCCTTGTCCCAGCGGGTGACCGAGGTTCTCCAGGGTGCCGCGCTGATGGCCGGGGTGGATGTCGAGATCGATTGGGATTCGTCCCCCGCCACCCTTCCCGTGCTGGGCAATTCGCCCCTCTCCGATCGGTGGGTCCTCGCTCAGCGGCGCCGCGGGCGCGATCCTTACCCGGCGGGCACGGTGTCCGAGGTGCTGGCCGCGTCCACGGACTTCGGCAACGTCAGCTATCGGATTCCCGGTATTCACCCGTTGATCAGCATCACGGACCAGGACATGGGCCTGCACACCCGGGATTTCGCGGCTGCTGCAGCTACCCCGCAGGCAGAAGCTGCGGGTGTCGACGGCGCCTACGGACTGGCAGCGGTGGCTCTCGACTATCTGGTCGATGATGCACTGGCTCAACACGTCCGTGATGACTTCCACGCCGGCGGGGGCGGCATTGCCGTGGAGAGCTATTTCGACTGAACCGGAGCCGGCGGGCCACGCATCGACATTTTTCGACCACTGACCTCGATGGAGTACACATGACCGCCACCACGACCAAGAGATCGAATGTGGGAGACAGACTCCTCACCGGTATCGAGCGGGTGGGCAACAAGCTGCCCGAGCCCTTCGCCCTGTTCACCATCCTGTTCCTCATCACGGCGGTCGTGTCCACCGCCATGGCCTGGGGCAACGTGGTCGTACACGTACCGGGGAAGGATGAACCCCTGGCGATCAAGGGTCTGTTCACCGGGGAAGGTCTCGCGTGGTTCACCACGACCCTGGGGGAGAACTACATCGGGTTCCCGCCGTTGGTCACCGTGGCCACCATTCTGCTGGCGATCGGGATCGCGGAGAAGTCCGGGTTTCTGGCCGCCGCCATCCGATTCACGATCGGTGGAGCCCCCCGCTGGTTGCTGCCGTACACCGTGGGTTTCGTGGGCGTGGTGGGGTCGATCATGGCCGATTCCGCGTTCGTGGTGATTCCGCCTCTGGCCGCCCTTGCGTTCAAAGCAGCCGGCCGTCACCCGGTGGCAGGTCTGCTCGGCGGCTTCGCGTCGGCCGGTGCGGGTTACTCCACCAATATCTTCCCGACGTCGCTCGATGCCCTGTTCGCGGGCATCACCAATGCCGTGATCCCTACCGTGCCCGCGCTCGCGAATCACGCCACCGAGGCCAACCCGCTGTCCAACTACTACTTCAACATCGTCGCGGCGGTCGTACTCTCCTGCGTGGCGGGGTTCGTCATCGACAAGGTGGTGGAACCGCGAGTCATGCGAGCGGGGGTGTCCAAGGACGAGGTCAACCCGGAGACGGGTCAGCTCATGACCGACACCCGCGCCATGCGCATCGTGGGGGACGAGCAAACCGTTGCGGAATCCCGGGAACCCCAGGTCGAGGCCGGATTGTCCCCTAGGGAGAAAAAGGCACTTCTGTGGGCATGTGTGACGTTCGTGCTGATCGGTGTCGCACTGACCGTCTTCACACTCTTGCCGAACTCACCATGGCGCAACGAAGACGGGAACTTCCTCCCCAAATCACCGCTGCTGGCGTCCATCGTCTTCATCATCTTCGTGTTCTTCTCCGTGAGCGGTTACGTCTACGGCCGGATTGCGGGAACCGTTCGGGGATTCAAGGACGTCCCGGTGATGATGGGAGCAGCCCTCAAGGACATGACGTCCTTCCTGGTCCTGGCGTTCATCCTGGGGCAGTTCATCGCGCTGTTCAACTGGTCCGGGATCGGTTCCTGGATCGCGGTCACCGGCGCATCGGGTCTGGAAAACGCAGGTGTTACCGGCTTCCCCGTGATCATCGGGTTCATCATTCTGTGTTCGATCCTGAACCTGTTCATCATTTCGGGATCCTCCATGTGGACTCTGATGGCCGCAGTCTTCGTGCCGATGTTCGGCATTCTGGGATTCGAGCCTGCCTTCATCCAGGCGGCGTTCCGCGTGGGTGACTCGGCGACGCAGGTGATGACCCCTCTCAACCCCTACATGGTCGTGCTGCTCGCCATGCTCCGTAAGTACGAACCCTCTGCCGGGCTGGGGACGGTGATGGCCAGGATGATTCCGTTCGTAGTCCCCTTCTGGGTGGTGTGGGTTCTCATTCTCATGGTCTTCTACTTCCTCGGCCTGCCGTTGGGCCCGGGAGTGGGCATCATGATCACGCACTGAACCGCTTCGACGGCGCTCGGCGACGTCGTGCGCGAACGGCGTGGAGCGGCGTCGTGCGCGCTGCGTAGAGTGGCAACGAACCCTTGAACTCGGCGTGGAAAGGAACCCACCGTGGCACTGCTCGGCAAGAATCTGCTGGACGAACCGGCTCCCACCTATCTGGACGAGAACCCCGAGCTGACGGCCCGCCTCGACGCGGGTGACGTGGCCGAGGACCTCGCGGCGGCCTTCCCCAAGGAGCAGTTGCCGTGGGCGATGCTCGCGGAGGAGGCGCTCGCGGACGGCCGCACTCTGGAGGGGTACGCCTACGCCCGGGTGGGCTACCACCGCGGGTTGGACTCGCTGCGCGGCCATGGATGGAAGGGGCACGGCGCGGTGCCGTACTCCCACGAACCCAACCGCGGGTTCCTGCGGGCGCTGGCAGCGTTGGGCCAGGCCGCCGCGCAGATCGGCGAGATGGACGAGGCCGCCCGGATCGAGAAGTTCCTCAACGATTCGGACCCGGAGGCGGCGGAGCAGATCGCTCGCCGCTGACCCCGTCCGGCTGCGACGATGAACCGGTCGCCCGGTCCTGAACGGACCGGGCGACCTGGTCATATTCGCCCCGGCCCCCTGTGCGGATGCGGGTGAGGCGGGGCACAATGGAAGGACAGCCGGGGCCCATCGCCAGACCCGAGCACACCTCCTCGGGTACGCGTGCCCCATGAGAGGAGCGCGCCGTCATGAGAATCTCCGTACCCCGTGAGATCAAACCGGAAGAGGCCCGCGTGGGCCTCACCCCCACCATCGTCACCGCACTGGTCGCCGAAGGCCACGAGGTGTTCGTCGCGGAGCACGCGGGGGACGGCGCGGGTTTCTCGGACGAGTCCTACCGCGCGGCGGGAGCGCGGATCACGTCCCAGGAGGACGCATGGGCGCAGGCCGAGCTGCTGGTGAAGGTCAAGGAGCCGATCGCCTCCGAGTACGACTTCCTGCGCCCGGACCTCACGCTGTTCACGTACCTCCACCTGGCCGCGAGCCGTTCGCTGACGGAAGCACTGCTGGACAGGGGCACCACGGGGATCGCCTATGAGACCGTTCGGGTGGGACGCACGCTGCCCCTGTTGCGCCCGATGTCCGAGATCGCGGGCCGCCTGGCGATCGCCAACGCCGCACACCACCTCCAGCACCACGCGGGCGGCCCCGGGATCCTCCTGGGTCGGGTGCCCGGCGTTGTTCCGGCCACCGTGCTGGTGATCGGCGGTGGCACCGTGGGTGAACACGCGGCCCGCGCAGCGGTGGGGGCCGGCGCGGACGTCACGATCCTCGAGGCCAACGGCGATCGCTTGCGACAACTGGACGCGCTGTTCCCCCACGCCCGGGTCCTGATGAGCGACACCCACCGCCTGGATGAGGAACTGACGCGCGCGGACGTGGTCGTGGGTTCCGTCCTGGTCCCGGGCGCCTCCGCCCCCAAGCTCGTGCGCCGGGAGCACCTGTCGATCGTGAAGCCCCATGCGCTGCTCGTGGACGTGGCCGTGGACCAGGGCGGGTGCTTCGAGACCACCCGGCCCACCACGTACGACGACCCGGTCTATGCCGTGGACGGCATTCGCCACTACTGCGTGGCGAACCTGCCCGGCGCCGTGCCCGTCACGGCCACCCAGTCGCTCACGCACGCGACGTCCCCGTACGTGATGGCGTTGGCGCGCGGTGTGGACTCCGCCCTGGAGAACGACGCCGCTCTGGCCGCCGGGCTCTCGACCCGTGCCGGGCAACTGCACTCACCGGGCGTGGCCGCGGCCTTCCCCGACCTACCCGCGGCGAGCTGAGGACGCCGACGGCGCGCCCTGGAGCCGGGGCGTGCCGTCGTCCGAGCGACTCGGGATCTGCGCTTGGCCACGCCGTCGTCGGCGTGGAGCCGGGTCAGAGCCGGGGTACGACGTCGTCGGCCTCGCCGGTGGAGGAGGTTTCCTCGGGGCGGACGCGTGAACTCGTGAAGACCTTGCACGCGAGCGCGATCAGGCACACCAGGATGAACGTGGCGATGAGCTGGAACCGCACGGCGGTGTCCAGGAGGCCCAGGATGATGATCGCGGCCAACAGGGCCAGGGCGAAGTAGGACAGCCACGGGAAAGCCCACATCTTCAGCGGCGAGGACACCCCGGCGCGGTCGGCGCGCTTGCGCAGGATGATCTGGGAGATCAGCGCCAGGGCCCAGACCACCAGGCACGTGGAGCCGATCACGTTGAGCATGACGTTGAGCACCGTCTCGGGCCACAGGTAGTTGAGCACCACGGCGATGAAGCCGAAGAGCACCGAGATCGTGACGGCGAGGCGGGGAACCCCGCGCGAGGAGGTGGCCGCGAGCCCACGCGGTGCGGATCCCCGGCGCGCGAGGGAGTAGAGCATGCGCGAACTGCCATACACGTTCGCGTTGAGCGCGGACAGCAGCGCCAGGATGATGACGATGTTCATCAGGACGTTCGCACCGGGGATCCCCACCTCCGTGAGGACCGCGACGAACGGGCTGGAGGAGAGGCCCTCATTGTTCCACGGCAGCACCAGCACCATGACGGTCACGGAGCCCACGTAGAAGATCAGGATGCGGATCAGGATGGTGCGGATCGCGCGGGCCACGTTGGTCTGCGGGTCCTCCGTCTCGGCGGCGGCGATGGTCACGAGCTCGGTGCCGCCGAACGCGAAGACGACCACCAGCAGTGCGGCCGCAACCCCCGTGATGCCGTTGGGCATGAACCCGCCGTGCTCCGTGAGGTTGGACAGCCCCGGGCTCGGAGCGGGCAGCGCACCGATCAGCAACAGCACACCCACGACCAGGAACCCCACGACCGCGGCGACCTTGAGCAGCGCGAACCAGAACTCCGTCTCACCCAACGTGCCCACGCGCACCAGGTTGATGATCGTGAACACGGCCATGAAGATCAACGCCCACAACCATTGGGGCAGCGAGGGCCACATCTCGGTCACGAGCTGCGCGGCGGCGGTGGCCTCCGCGGCCACGACCACCACGATCTGGGCCCACCACAACCACCCGAGGGCGCGACCGATCGTGGGTCCCATGGCCTTGCCCGCGTAGGTCGAGAACGCGCCGGAGGACGGATCCGCGGCGGCCATCTCGCCCAGCGCGCGCATCACGAGCACGAGCAGCAGACACGCCACGAGGTAGGAAATCAATACGGCGGGCCCGGCGGTCTGGATCGCCGCGCCCGTCCCCACGAACAGGCCGGTGCCGATGGCCGAACCGAGCGCCATCATCACCAGGTGGCGCGGCTTGAGGTAATTCCCCTGTGGCGGTTGCGACGGCGCGTGCGGCGAGTGCTCGCGGGATCCCCCGTGGATCACGCTGGCCGAACCGCGTGCGCCGGTGGGACCGTCATGGGGTGGGCGGGGTGCAGTCATGGGAGAGAACATTACCCGTCCGCACGGGCACCGGTGGTGGCCGTCCGTCATCCTGCGCACGGCAGGCGGGACCGGACGGGGCTACTCTGGGGCTGTCGCGGCCGATGTGTTCGGCGCGGTGATTCGCCGAGCCGACAACGGCCCCGCCGATGGGGACACCGTGCAACCCCTGAATCCGGGGATCGACCTGTGGGTACCCTGCATCCATGCGCAATCTTCTGAAGGGCCATCGACGGGTCCCTCCCGCTCGCAAGCCCCCGATCTATCTGATCTCATGGGCGGGCTACCCGAATTTCGGGGACGAGCTGATTGCGGCCACCTGGGTCAATTACCTGGCCAAGGTGGCACCCACCACGGACGTGTGGCTGGACGTCCGCGAACCGGGGACCGTCACCGCCCTGCTGCGCGGCATCCATCCACGACTGCATGTGGTCAATACGGTCTTCCGCGCTCTGCACGACGTGGAACACGGCTCGGGGCGCTCGATGCGCAGCCTGATCGAGGATCTGGGGTCCCCGAAGTACGACGCGGGATTGCTCGCCCTGCGCGAAGCGAGCACCGTGCACCTGCTGGGCGGCGGGGTGCTGCACCGGGACTGGGCCGCGAACCTGCACATCGTCGAGGCGATGCGCGCGGTCCGGGAGGTCTCGGGAGCGCGGTTGTTCGCCACGGGCCAGGGGCTGATGCCCTTCGCGGGGGACCCGCTCACGGACCTGGACCACCTCAGCGTGCGGGACCGCCCCAGCGCCCAGGCTGCCGGAGTGCCCATGGGGTTCGACGACGCTTTCCTCCTCGCGGAGGAAGCCCGCCACGCACGCGCCCTCGGGCTCCTGGCCGGGCACAAGGGGGATGGGTCGTCCGCTCGCACCGAAGGTACGGACGCCCCGAGCGAGGTGGTGGTGTGCGTGCAGTCGGACACCCTGGCGGAGGGGTCCTTCGAGCGGATGCTGGACTTCGCCGGGGCGCAAGTGCGGCGGTGGGATCTACCCCGGGAATCCGTGCGCTACCTCGAGGCCATCCCCGGGGACGATCATGAGGGCTTCGACCGGCTGCGGGATCTCGTGGCCCCGGACGGGTTCATCCCGTTCCAGGCCGCATGGGACGGGGATTTCACGTTCGGGCCGCACCAGGTGTGGCTGACCACCCGTTTCCACCACCACCTGGTCGCGGCGCTGCACGGGGCCAGGGGTGTCGCGCTCAGCGGCAAACCCGGGTACTACGACGTCAAGCACCAGTCCGTGATCGAGGTCGGCTCCAACTGGTCGCTGGTCCATGCCGGGCAGACCTCGGAGCCTGTGGCCCTGGAAGAACTGACGGCGCCCGCGGGCTTCGCCGAGGCGGTGCGTGCCAAGCGGGACGAGGCGAAGCAGCTTTACGGCCGGTAGGGCAACAGGCCTGACCCGGACACGGCGAGGGCCCCATGACATCCACACTGTGGCTGCCACGGGGCCCTCGCCGTTGCGGAGGATCAACCGATGTGGTGAACCCCGCTGGGAGCGACTACTTCTGCTGGTCGTAGCGGAAGAGGAACGCCGCCATCTGATCGCGCCTCACGGGCTCGTAGGGGCGGAAGGTCCCGTCCGACCAACCACGGGCGCTGTTCTGCCCGTTCATCCAGGCGATCTCCTTGTAGAAGACGCGGTTGGTGGGCACGTCCTTGAAGGGGGAGGCCTTCGGAGCGGTGTACGCCGGGGATCCCGCCATCCGGTAAAAGAACGCGGCCATCTGGTCGCGGTTGATCTGCTGGGTGGGGCGGAAGGTCCCGTCCGGCCACCCCTTGGTGATGCCCTGCTCGCTCATCCAGGCGATCTCCTTGTAGAAGACGTGGCTGGTGGGCACGTCCTTGAAGGGGGACTTGGTGGGAGGGGTGTACTGGGGTGAGCCGGCCATCCGGTAGAGGAACGCGGCCATCTGGTCACGGTTCACGGCCTGGGCGGGGCGGAAGGTCCCGTCCGGCCAACCGCGGGTGATGCCCTTGTTGGCCAGCCAGGAGATCTCCGAGTAGAACACGTGGTTCTTGGGAACGTCCTTGAACATCGGGTTCTGGGTCTCGGGGGCCTTCGCCGCGGACTGGAAAGTCTTGACCTCGGCCTTGGCGCCGTCCTGACCCGCGCGGATACCGGAGAGGTCCCCGGCGGCGTTGTGCAGGTGCAGGAACAGGGCCTCGCCCTTGGCGCTCTCCGAACCGCGGTGCGCGGTCAGCTTCTTACCGGGCAGGTCGGTGAACAGCGACGTGTTGACCTGTTCCCCGCGGAAGGAGATCTTCGGGGTGACCGGGCTGTACTCGATCACGCCCGTGCGGTCCACGGGGCCGTCGATGCTCCCGGAAAAGGTGGTCACCTGGTAGGTCAGCTTGGTGTCGGTCTTGGTGGGATCGATACCCAGCTTCGCGGCGCTGACCGGCATCACCATGGCGTTGGTGTCGAACGTGTTGGTGTCCACATCACCCCAGGAACCGTTCAGCGGCTGGCTGTCGATCACCGTGAGCTCACCGTTGACGTAGCCGTACAGGTTCACCACCGGGTAGTCCAGACCATCCGCCCGGCCCAGGGCCGCGATGTAGTCGGGGCGACCGTTGCCGGTGGTGTCTATCGCGATCTCCGTGGAGACGTCCGGCTTGATCGTGCTCGCGTTTCCCCAGCTGGAGACACCGAAGTTGATCATGCCGTCCTTGCTCACGTCCTTCTTCTCGGCCTTCAGCTGCGGGAGGTTCGAGGAAGCGCCCACGTACTGCAGATCGGCGAACTGGGAGTTGCCGCCGGCCAGCTTGGTGGAATCCAGGCGGCCCGACTTGGCGCCCAGCTCGAAGGCCCCCAGGGCCGACTGCCAGCCGCCCTGGTCCAGGCCGGTGCCGGCGAGGGCGACGGCGCTCGTGCCGTTCTTGTCCCACCGGTCCAGCGTGGCGTTCTCCACCCGCATGTCGGCCGCCGGCTTCGGGGCGATCGACATGGGGACGCGCAGGTCCTGGCCGTTCTCCGTCAGGACCAGGCGGCCGGATTCGGAGGCCAGGAACTGACGGGCGAAGCCCAGCTGGGTCACGGCCTCGGAGGGGTCGTGGGTCTTGGCCAGTTGCGCGCGATCCACGGTGGCGGCCACCTTGACGGTGGCCTTGCCGCCCTTGGCCACACTGACCGATCCCGGCGTGGACAAGCTCACGCCCGGGACGTCGGTGGAAGCGTCGAAGCGCACCTGGTACGTGTGCGCCGCGCCGCTGGTGTTGTCCACGACCAGCTCACGGGAGAAGGTCTCCTTGCCGTTCTTGATCTCGGTGACCCCGAAGGTCGAGGAGATCAGGGCCGGATTGGCCTTGTCGTAGACCAGCACGTCCTGGTTCACGGCGCGCAGTGCGTCCACACGACCCGAACCCACGCGGTCCACCGCGGAGGTGGCCCCGTTCGCGGCGTGCACGTCGTGCACGGCCGAGTTCATGATGGCGGCCTTGATCATCTGGGGGTCGTAGTTCTGGTGCTTCTGCTGCACCAGGGCGGCGATCCCGGCCACGTGCGGGGTAGCCATGGAGGTGCCGGTCTTGACCGACACGCCGTTGCCCGCGGCCACACCGGCGGAACCGATGTTGGTGCCGGGTGCGGCGACGTCGGGCTTGATGACCCCGTTGCTGCCGTGCTGCCCGCGGGAGGTCGAATCGTTGACCTGGTCCTTCTGGCCGGTCTGAGCCCTGGCGGCACCGATCCACTCCGGGGCTAGCTTGACCCGGGCCCCGCCGGCCTGGGCGGCCGGCTTGATCTTGGCGACGGATTCCTTGCTCATCAACAGACCCGGGACGCCGGCGTTGCCCGCGATGCTCGTGGGATCCACCGAGTAGTCGGACTCCAGGACCACGCCCTTGCCGCCGGCGGCCTGGACGTTGTCGAAGCGGACCTTCGAGCCGCACGGGAAGCCGGCCTTGTCCTCCCAGTCGAGCATGACCCACTTGCCGCCGAAGTTCTGCGAGAAGGGAGTGCAGCCGAAACGGTTGTCCTGCGGGCCGACCACGACGTCGCCCTGGAGCTGTTCGGGCTTGGCATCGCTGTAGTTGAAGCTCCCGCTGTAGGAGCCGGTCAGTTCACCCTTGGCGCTGTCAGGCGAGAGGCCCTCGGCCTTGTCCTGCGCGGCGGTGCTGCCCTGGGAGTTGGCCACAGTCAATGCGGAACGCGCGCTGCCCGGGGAGCCGGAGATCTCGTGGGCGTCCCCGGCGTTGCCCGCGGCGATGACCGAGAGGATGCCCTGGCGGGACAGCGCGTCGATCAAGTCGTTCTGGGGGTCGTCGGCCGGGCCGAAGTCGGACCCGAGGGACATGTTGATGATGTCCGCCTTGTCCGAGAAGTCCCCGTCCATGTTGGGGTCCAGGGAACGGTCCAGGGCGTCGAGGACCAGGTTGGTGGAACCCTCACAGCCGAAGACGCGCAGTCCGATCAGTTGCGCCTCGGGTGCGGTGCCCGGGCCGATCCGCATCTTGTCGACCTGCTCCTGCGTCAGCTTGGTGAAATCGCCCTTGTAGGTCTTGCCGTCCGCGCCCACGCCGTAGCCCGCGGTGGTGCCCGCCACGTGCGTTCCGTGGCCGCCGGCCTCGCAGTCCAGCGGGTTGTTGTCCGGCTTCGGGACGCTGGTGGGAATCTGGGCGTCGTAGGCGTCGCCCGCGAGGTCGTACCCGCCGAGGAACTTCTTGGAGTCGTACAGACCCGAGTCCTTGCCCGGCAGGTCGTTCGAGGCCTTGGCCTTCTTGTAGGCGTCGACGGTGCCCGGACCACCGAAGTCCGCGTGGGTGTAGTCGATGCCCGAGTCGATGATGGCGACCTTGACGCCCTTACCGGTTTGGCCGGTCTGGGTCCAGGCGTTGAGGGTGTTGGTGTCCAGCACGGAACCCGCGTTGTTGCGGTAGGCGGGGACGATCTTGGAGATCTTGACCACGTCGGAGCGCTTGCTCAGCTCACGCAACTGCGCGGCATCTCCCTTGAGGGCGACACCGCGAAGGGCGTTGGATGTGGTGTACAGCAGGTCGGACCCGGAGGCGGAGGCCAGGGTGGAACCCATGCTCTCCACCGACTTGCGGATGGCCTGCACCCGCGCGGCGGCCTGGACCGGGTCCTGGCTCCCGGAGCGCACGCCCTCCGGTTGCGTGGCCTCGAAGGCACTCGGTCCCTGCAGCTGCACGAAGACCGCCACCTGGCCCTCGGCATCCTTGAGGTCCGAGCCGATCAGCCGGTCGGGGTTCTGGGTGTTGTAATCGTCCGTCTTGGGCGCCGGGGTGATGTCGACGGCGCTCGCCGGTAGCGCCGTGACCAGGGCCAATGCCAGGCCCAGGGCGGTCGTGAGGCAGGCCTTGGCGGCTCTGCCACGACCAGCCCTTGTCTCGTGGTTCATGTCTTGTCCTTTGACATTCGGGGGATGTCGTGAGGTGCATCGCAATGACCCAAGCCTGCGTGCGACCTGCCGTAAAGTAAAGGTTTCATCAGAATATTCTGTGCTCTCACCAGTCGCGATGTCCGTGGCGTGTCGGACGCCGGATTCGCGCCGTGACCGGGGTAGGCGGACGAGGGCGGCGGTGGCGGGCGTCACCGTTAGAATTGGTTGGTACGTGCCCCGCGCGTACTCCTCAACCGTTGTCGTGCCGAATGGGTGCAAGCCCGGGCAGGAGTAGCCAGCTATGCCAGCAATCGTGATCGTCGGAGCCCAGTGGGGCGATGAGGGCAAGGGCAAGGCCACGGATCTCCTGGGTGGCCGGGTGGACTACGTGGTCAAGCCCAACGGCGGCAACAACGCCGGGCACACCGTGGTGGTGGGCGGTGAGAAGTTCGAGCTCAAGCTCCTTCCCGCGGGTATCCTCAGCCCCAACGCCACCTCTGTGATCGGCAACGGCGTGGTGATCAACCCCCAGGCCCTGTTCGAGGAGATCGATGGCCTCGAGGCGCGCGGCGCGGACACGTCCCACCTGCGGATCTCCGCCAACGCGCACCTCGTGGCCCCGTACCACCAGACGCTGGACCAGGTCACCGAGCGGTTCCTGGGCAAGCGCGCGATCGGTACCACGGGCCGCGGGATCGGTCCCACGTACATGGACAAGGTGGGCCGCCTGGGCATCCGCGTGCAGGACGTGCTGGACGAGTCCATCCTGAGGCAGAAGATCGAGGGCGCGCTGCGCCAGAAGAACGAGCTGCTCGTCAAGCTCTACAACCGCCGCGCGTTCGAGGTGGATGAGATCGCGGAGTACTTCCTGGGCTTCGCCGAGCGCCTCGCGCCCATGATCGTGGACTCCACGCGAGTGCTCAACGAGGCCCTGGACCGCGACGAAGTGGTGCTCATGGAGGGCGGCCAGGCCACATTCCTGGACGTGGACCACGGCACCTACCCGTTCGTGACGTCGTCGAACCCCACCGCGGGCGGCGCGTCCGTGGGCTCGGGTGTGGGCCCCACGCGCATCACCCGGGTGATCGGCATCCAGAAGGCGTACACCACGCGCGTGGGCGCCGGTCCGTTCCCCACCGAGCTCTTCGACGAGATGGGTGAGCAGCTGCGCAAGACCGGCGGCGAGTTCGGCGTCAACACGGGCCGGCCGCGCCGCACCGGCTGGTACGACGCCGTCATGGCCCGCCAGGCCGCGCGGATCAACGGCTTCACGGACTTGTTCATCACCAAGCTGGACGTGCTCACCGGGCTGCGTGAGATCCCGGTGTGCGTGGCCTACGAGGTGGACGGTCAGCGCTTCGACGAGATGCCCATGACCCAGTCCGACTTCCACCACGCCCAGCCCGTGTACGAGAACTTCCCGGGCTGGACCGAGGACATCACCGGGGCTCGCACCCTGGGGGACCTCCCCGCCAACGCCCGCGCGTACGTCGAGGCGTTGGAGAAGATGTCCGGGTGCCGGATCTCCGCGATCGGTGTGGGCCCGGATCGGGACGACACCATCGTGATGCGGGATCTGATCGCGGACTGACGCCCCGATCCCCACCCGCGGACACGACGACGCCGCTCCAAGCCTTGGAGCGGCGTCGTCATGTCATCCGTGGGGCACGGTCGGATCAGTGCTGCGAGACGTCTGCGGTGAGCAGGTCCACGGGCTTGTCCTTGGTCACGACCTTGTGCCCGAGCCACAGGGCCAGGAACACGGGCAGGCCCAGGTACGAGGACAGCAGGCCGAGGGCGTTGACCTCCCCGGACGTGATCAGGCTGTAGCCCTGACCCAGGATCACCACGGCACACATGATGAGCGCGACCACGGGGCCGATGGGGAAGAACCGGGCACGGTAGGTGAGGTTCTTGGGATCCCCGCCCTGCAGGACGTAGGCCCTGCGGAACCGGTAGTGGCTCCACGCGATCCCCATCCACACGATGAAACCGGCCAGGCCGGAGGCGTTGATGAGCCACACGTACGCCTGACCCTCACCGATCAGGGTGGTCAGGAAGCAGAACATGCCGATCAGCGTGGTGGCCAGCAGTGCGAGCATCGGGACACCGCGGCGGTTGACCCGGGCCAGGAATCGGGGAGCCTTCCCGCCCTTCGCGAGCGCGTAGAGCATACGGGTGGAGGCATACAGGCCCGAGTTGCCCGCGGAGAGGATGGCGGTGAGGATCACGGCGTTCATCACGCTCGCCGCGGCCAAGACACCGGCGTGCTCGAACACCAGGGTGAACGGGGAGATGGAGACGTCCTCCACGTCGCTCGCGAGCAGGTGGGGATCGGTGTAGGGGATCAGGAAACCGATCACGGCGATCGCACCGATGTAGAAGAGCAGGATGCGCAGGAAGACCGTGCGGATGGCCTTGGGAACGGTCTCGTGGGGGTTGTCGGCCTCGCCGGCCGCGACACCCACGAGCTCGGTGCCCTGGAAGGAGAACCCCGCGACCATGAAGATGGCCATGATGCCGGTGAAGCCGTTGACGAAGGGCGCCTCGCCGGCGGTCCAGTTGTGGAACCCGGGGGACGGGGCGCCCAGGATGCCCAGGATCATCAGGACACCCAGGACCAGGAAGATCACCACGGTGATCACCTTGACCAGGGAGAACCAGAACTCACTCTCGCCGTACGCGCGAGCGCTGAGGGCGTTGAGGGAAAAGAGGATCACCAGGAACAGCGCGGACCAGATCCACGCGGGGACGTCCGGGAACCAGTAGCGCATCACCAGCGCGGCCGCCACGAGTTCCGCGGCCACGGTGATCGCCCAGTTGTACCAGTAGTTCCACCCGATCGCGAAGCCGAAGGAGCGGCTGATGTAGCGGGTGGAGTACTCCTCGAACGAGCCCGCCACGGGCAGGTGCGTGGCCATCTCGCCCAGGGACTGCATGAGCAGGAACACCATGAACCCGATCGCAGCGTAGGCGACGAGCGCCCCGCCGGGACCCGCGGTGTTGATGGAGTTGCCGGAGGCCACGAACAGACCGGTGCCGATCGCACCGCCCATCGCGATCATGGTCAGGTGACGCGACTTGAGGGTGCGGCGCAGCGAGCCGTCGGGCGCGACGTCCTGGTCGGTGGGCCGTGGATCGGGGCGGTGGGATGCGTGTGGATCGGGCGGCGTGGCCGCCGTCGAGATGTTTCCCCCACCGGACGAAGATGAAGACACAGGGTTCTCCCGTAGTTGTGATGGTCCGGCGCCGCGCGGATTGCGGCGGCTGAGGGATATTATGCGCGGCATCACAGCACACGTGGGGATCCCCACGCAAGGGTCCACCGAAGTGGCCACAAATTCTCAGAAGACGATCACCGTGGTGATTCCCAGGACGCCTAGCATCAGACACGTCCCGGAGGTCACGGCGACGGCCACCAGGTCCGGCGTGATCCGCTCCCCGGCGATTCCCACGGATTCCCGCCGATAACGCATGCGTTGTGTGGCATAGATCCCTCCGGAGAGGCACAACGCCACGGCGAACAACGAGAGCACGAACGCGCCGTGGGCCGGGAGCCACTTCAGGTAGATCGCCGCGGCGGTGCACAGTGCCAGCATGGTCCGGCCCCAGGACAGCACAGTGCGCTCGGGTTGCAGTCCCGGATCTTCGTGCGTGCGCACGCCCGGCGGGGTGATGGAACTCATCGGGTCAGCACCACGACCACGAGCACCCCGGACGCGATCGCGCCCCCCACCGCCACGAGCGGGACGATCAGCGGCAGGGGCAGGGGAGCCTTGTGCCGCATGGAACGTTCCACGCGCAGCCACCGCAGTGCGGCTCCGGCACTGAGGAACATGCCCAGCACCAGCAGGACCAGGGCCAGGAACTTGCGCACCGCGATGTCGAAGATGTCCCCGGTGAACGCCTCGATGGCGATGCCCCCGGCCAAGAAGGCCAGGGACGTGCGGATCCAGGCGAGGAACGTGCGTTCGTTTGCCAGCGTGAAGCGGGGGTCCGGTTCCGTCCCGCCGCGCAGGACACGGTGGCTGATCGATCCACGACGCCGCTCGGCCGGGTCTTCGGGGTGGCTCACGGTTCTCCTTCGTCTGGGCTCTCCGTACGCGCCTCTCGGCGCAGAAGCAGGATCCTGAGGTGATGGTATGCGCTCGGGGGCCGGAAGCGGCGTCGTGGGCGGGGGGCGCACCCTTGTCCGCTCGTGCCGCGCACGAGAAGATGGTCGCACTCGCAGACCACTGGCGTAGGGAGAACAGGTCATGAGCACGAGCAACCACCCGGGCAGTGGCACCTCGCCCCACGAGGAAGGAACCCGGTACCCGGGGACCGAGTACCACCGCGACACGCAGCCCCTGTCTGTGTCGGCCGATACCCACCGTCCCTACGCGCAGCCCGCAGGACAGTGGCACTACGTCCCCGCCGGACCGGAGGACGCCCAGCGGCAACAGCAGGCGAGCTCCAGCTCGGAGACGTCACTCGTGCTGGGCATCCTGGGGGTCACCGTCCTGCCGATCCTCGCACCGTTCGCCCTGTGGCAGGCCACGAAGGCTGAGAAACTCGGCGGCAGGGCGACCGCGGGCAAGGTCCTGGGCTGGGTCGGTGTGGTGCTGCTGATCCTGATGGTGCTGTGGTTCGTGTTCTTCTTCGCGATCTGGGGATTCGCGATGAACGAGTTCATGCAGCAATCCCGCTCGAGCGTCTGAGACGCGCAGGAGCCCCGCCGGTCCGACCGGCGGGGCTCCGTCCACGTAGCTCGAGGGGCGCTACCAGATGGCCACGCGTTCCTCCTTCGGCAGCCACATGCCGTCCGAGTCCTGGACGTCGAACGCCTCGTAGAACGCGTCCACGTTGCGCGGGGTCTGGACAGCACGGAACTCGGCGGGGGAGTGCGGATCCGTGGCGATGCGTGTCTTTAGCGCCTCGTCCCGGGACTTCTCCTGCCACACGTAGGCCCAGGAGATGAACAGCCGCTGCGCGGGGGTGTACCCGTCGACGCTCTCGCTGTCCGGACGGTCCTTCTTCTCCTGCGCGGTCTTCCATGCCTTGTAGGCAATAGACAAGCCGCCCAGGTCTCCGATGTTCTCACCCAGGGTGAGTTCGCCGTTGACGTGCGGAGCGGCGTCGTCGTCCGCGAACTGCGCGGGGGACAGCGCCGCGTACTGGCCCACGAGACGGGCCGTGCGCTGCTCGAACGCCGCGCGGTCCTCGTCCGTCCACCAGTTGCGCAGCTTGCCCTCGCCGTCGCACGTGGAACCCTTGTCGTCGAAGCCGTGACCGATCTCGTGACCGATCACCGAGCCGATGGCCCCGTAGTTCACGGCGTCGTCCGCGTCCTCGTTGAAGAAGGGGGGCTGCAGGATGGCCGCGGGGAACACGATCTCGTTGCGCAGCGGGTGGTAGTACGCGTTGACCGTCTGCGGGGTCATGAGCCACTCGTGCTTCTCCACCGGCTTGCCGGCCTTGCGCGCGAGCTCGTCCACCGCGAACTGGGCGGTACGCACTACGTTGCCCACCAGGTCGTCCCCGCGCACCAGCAGGCCCGAGTAGTCCTTCCACTTCTCCGGGTAGCCGATCTTGGGAGTGAATCCGGAGAGCTTCTTGAGCGCCTCGGCCCGGGTGTCTTCCGTCATCCAGTCCAGGTGCTCGATCGAGTCGCGGTACGCCTCCAGCAGGTTGGCCACGAGCTCGTCCATGCGCGCCTTGGCGGACGGTGAGAAGTTCTCGGCGACGTACAGTTCGCCCACGGCCTCACCCAGGGCGCCGTTGACCAGCCCGACGCCGCGCTTCCAGCGTTCGCGCAACTGCGGCGTCCCGGAGAGCACGGTCCCGTAGAACGAGAAGTTCTGGTCCACGAAGGCCTGCGGCAGGTACGCGGCGCGGGCGGAGACCACGTGCCAGCGGGCCCAGGACTTCCACGCGTCCAGCAGGTCGTCGGTGAGCAGCTCGTCCAGGCCCGTGAAGAAGCTGGGCTGGGCGTTGATCACGGTGCTCAGGTGCTCCGGGGTGAGCCCCATGCCCTCGAGCACGGCGTCCCAATCCAGGCGGGACACCTGGTCCGTGAGTTCCGCGAACCCCATGGGGTTGTACATCTTGGTGAGGTCCCGCACCGTGACCTTGTCCCAATGCTGTGCGGCGATGCGCGTCTCCAGCTCCATGACCGCCTGCGCCTGTTCGGCGGCGTCCTCGAACCCGGCCAGTTCGAGCATCTTCGCCACGTGCGCCAGGTACTTCTCGCGAATCTCGGCGTACTGCTCCTCGCGGTAGTACTCCTCGTCCGGCAGCCCCAACCCGGACTGGCCCACGAACACGAGGTTGCGCTGCGGGTCCCCGGGGTCCGAGTCCAGGTCGATGTCCAGCGCCGCCCCGATCCCCCGGCGCATGGCCGTACCGAACCACTTGGACAGCGCACGCGGGGAGTCGATCGCGGCCACGGCGTCCAGGTCCTCGCGCAGCGGCTCGGTGGCCAGCTCCTCGATCCGGTCCGTGTCCATGAAGGACGCGTACAGCAGCGCGATCTTGGTCTCGGCGCTCTGCTCCGCCGGGTTCGACGCCGCTGCGCCGCCCTCCGCGCTTGCGCCCGTGATGATGTCGCGCACCGCCTGCTCGGCCTGATCCCGCAGCTCGATGAACGCCCCGGTGCTGGCCTTGTCGTCCGGGATCCGGGCCTCCTTCAGCCATGAACCGTTGACGTGGCGGAAGAGGTCGTCCTGCGGGCGGACCGAGCGGTCGAAGGCATCGAGGTCAAACACGGAAGTGGTCATGAGCCCCACGGTACTGAGCGGCGGTGGGGCGGGTCACACCGGGGCTCGGCCTGTTCCCGCAGGGCGGAACCGTACGGCGTCGTGACCCCGGGGGCGGGACGGTCAGTCATGCGCAGAACATCTGAGGCCCGGAAATGCGATCAGAACCCGCCACCACCGGCCTTTTGGGGACTCAGATGTACCGGCGGATTGGCAGCCCCCGGTACGCCGTATCGCAATGATGACCTAAATGGGCGCCATCCGTGAGTATCTGCAGGACCTGGCGGTAGCTACGAACGCAGTGGCGAGCGATCTGCCCCCCCACCGTGTTGGACAGAGGAATGGTCCGCTCCCTGCGGGCCGATTGTGTCAGGACCGCGACGGCGATAGGCGGTTCGTCGGGGTGGGAAATGACCCCAGCCTCATGGCTGAGCGCCGCCAAAGACCCAGTCTTGGCTGCGCTCTGGACACCCGGGTACGTGAAGACTTCAGCGAAACGGTGTCCCCATGCTTGTTATCCCAGTACATGCCGCATGAACGAGCACTGGGAGGGAGTGGCTGCGCGGTCCTCCCAGATGAACGAAAGGATATCTACGAGATCGGAGGCCGTGGTATTCGATACCAGCAGGGGGTCGTATTCCCGGGGATCGGGCAGAAGGTAGGGATCCAGATTATCGGCGTCACGGGCATCTTCGGCCGTGTGCAGATCGGTTGCGAGAAGGTAGGGCCGGATATCGGTTTGCAGCAACCCGAGGTGTCTCAGAGTGTGTGCCACACGATCGTGACCCATGGCGCATAGCACCGCTTTTCCAGCCGTGTTGTCCGAGATGGTCGTCATCAATTCGACCAGGTCTCGACACGACATGCACACGGGGTCCAGGCATATCGACAACCCCGTGGGCCCGGGAACGCGGGTCTCAGGCACCAGATCGACCGGTGCAGCCGGGTCGATGAGGCCATCGTCCGCAGCCTGACAGAAGGCGGCCATGACAACGAGCTTGTACAGGGAAGCCGTTGGAAACCTGACCCCAGTCCGGTAATTGAAGGGAGGTAGCGGATCGGGCGTGAGGAGCGAACCGGTGACAGTTTGACCTGCCCCACCGCCTGGAAAGCTGTCCTGCGGATCAACAATCCGAGCTACCTCCCGTGTCGGGTGAATCAGGTGAATATGGCCAGCCTGTACCCTTCTCGGCAACCATTCTCCATGGGGGTACGGGAAATGTTTATTCCTGTCGAGGGTGGGATCCGGATACTCAATGGTTGGAACACCGAAGCGGAAGGGCCGGCATTAGAGGAATTAATGGTCGATTTTGCTGGGCGTACAGGAAGGATTCCCATCGGACAGGCGAAGGCGTCCATTCCTGCGGGGGCTACCCAGTTCTCGGTGACGGGGTAACCCTTCCGGCCGCGATCGAGAGGACGATCAGAGGATTGTTGATCAAATGGGTAAACCCTTCACGGGAAACCGAACATGTGTCGACGAGGAGCATTTGTCACGGTCAGTCTTCCTCTTCCTCCTCGGACGACGCGTCCGAGATCCTCTCGCCGCGGCGCTCGGCCATGAGCAGTTCCCACGTGCGGATGAGGCGGGGTATGGAGATGATCACCAGGCCGCCGATCATGTTCAGCGGGATGACCCACGCGAACCACACGAACCAGTCCAGGTAGGAGTAGTCCCAACCGGCGTGCATGGCACCGAAGATCACGATGGAGTTCAGCGCTCCGTGGAGCATGCCCAGGCCCACGACCAACAGGCCGCCGATCAGGGAGATCACCGCGGTCATCATGTCGTTGTCCGTACCCTGCTGCATGCGGGTCATGAGGGTGATAGTGGAACCGGCCAACAGGGCCAGGCACACGGTCTCCAACCCGATCCCGTCCGCGACGTACCCCGAGGCGACCTCCACCAGGGAGTCCGCGAAGTCGGGGAACGCCGCCACGACCACCCACATGAACACCCAACCACCCACGAGGTTGGCCAGCAGGGTCCCACCCCACAGCCGCACGAGTGACCACCACGTCCCGTGACCGGCGACCACCGCGTTGATGGGGAGCAGGAAGTCCTCGGTGAACAGCTCGGAGTGGGCCAGGCGCAACGCGAGCAGCCCCACGCCGAACGCGATGCCCGCCAGCAGTTTGGAGTCGGTGACATCCATGACCGCGAGCATGGCCATGATGCCCAGGCCCACGTCGATCCCGCCGAAGAGGCCGGTGATGATCAACGCCCGCCACGTGCGGTGCAGCCGATCCGTGCCTTCCTGGACGGTGTTCTGGAACTCCTCGACCAGCTCGTCCTCCAGGGGCTGAGCGGTGCGTCCCGAGGAACGCCGCTTGGACTCGCTGTCACGCGCTGTGGGCATGGGCCTCAGCGTAGGCCACGCGGGAAGCCATCACGCGATACATCTGTGCCCCGAAAAAACACGGACAGGCGCTTCCCGTGGTCTTTCCGGGGCACAGATGTACTCACCGCGTCGGAGCGGCCGCCCAGGTATGCGCAGCGAAGGCCGACGGCGTCCCTACTCACCGCGGCCCAAGCGCTCAGCCCCGTCCCGTGAACTCCGGCTTGCGCTTCTGCTGGAAGGCCGCGAAGCCCTCCTTGTAGTCTTCCGTGGCGCACAGGGCCGCCTGGGCCTTGTTCTCCGCTGCCATGGACTCCCACAACCCCACGCGGTTGTCCCGCACCTGGGCCACGAGTTCCTTGGACGCCAGGTAGGACTGCGTGGCACCGCGGGCCACCTTAGACACCCGCTGCATGGTGAACTCCATGAGCTCCTCCGCCGGCACGGCTCGGGAGAACAGTCCCGCCGCCACGGCCTCAGCGCCGGTCATCAGCTCGGCGGTGTAGATCAGGTCCAGGGTGCGGTGGGGGCCCAGTCGTTCGGTGAACAGGGCGTGCCCGCCCGAGTCCAGCGTGGCCCCCAGGTTGGCGAACGGGGATCCGATGGTCGCGTCCTGCGCCACGTACACCACGTCCGTTGCGATCGCGAGCCCCAGCCCCACGCCCAAGCACGCGCCCTGCACCGCGGCGAACGTGGGCGCGGGGAACCGGGACATCTGCTGCAGCAGCGGTTGCATCTTGCCGGTGAGGTAGCCGTCGGTGTCGTCACTCGCCGGGTCTACGGCGGAGATGTCCCGGCCCGCGCAGAACGCGCGCCCCTCGCCACTCAGCGCGAGCGCTCGCACGCCGGCCCGCTCGGCCTCGGTGTATGCGGCGGCGAGGTCGTCCAGCGCGGTCTCGTCCAGCGAGTTGAGCTTCTTGGGCGCGTCGAGCACCACGCGGGCGATCGCGTCCTCGATCGTCAGGTCGATCATGGGGTTCTCCTTGCGGTTCGGGGTTCCTGTGCGCCCCGCGGGGCGAGCGGGCAGGTACGACGACGACGCCGCGCGGTCCCGGCGCGGCGTCGTCGTCGGAGCGCATGGGACTCAGGCGTCGAAGTCCACACTCAACCGGTCGGACGTGGGGCGCGTCTGGCACGTGAGGACGTACCCGGCGTCCAGCTCGTCCTTCTCGAGCGCGAAGTTCTCCTCCATCTCGAACTCGCCGGAGGTGACCTTGGCGCGGCACGTGCCGCACACCCCGCCGGCGCACGCGAAGGGGACGTCCGGGCGCACGCGCAGTGCGGCGTTGAGCACGGTCTCCGCGGCGGACTTGGGGGACTCCACCTGGGCTGAGGTGCCGCCCAGGTTGAAGACGATCGTGTAGTTCTCGCCCTTGGGGTCGGCCACGACGGGGCGGCCCTGCTGTCCCTGGGGTGCGGTGGGCTTGCCCGTGGTGAACAGCTCGAAGCGCACGCGGGAATCGTCCACGCCGCGTTCCTTGAGGACGTCCCGGCACAGCTGCACGAGCTCGAACGGGCCGCACAGGAACCACTCGTCCGCGGAGTCCACCTGGATCACGTGGTCCAGCAGCTCCTCGAGCTTGTCGTGGTCGATCCGCCCGGACATCAGCGGCGAGATCCGCTGCTCGCGGGACAGCACGTGGTGCACGGCCAGGCGGGCGGGGTACTTGTCCTTGAGGTCGCCCAGCTCCGCCGCGAACATCACGTCCATGGACGAGCGGTTGGCGTAGATGACGTCTATCGCGGCGGTGTCGGAGGCGCGCAGCAGCGCGCGGGCGATCGCCATGATGGGCGTGATCCCGGACCCGGCGGCGAACGCCACCAGGTGCACGTTGCGCTTCTTGGCCACCTCCCGCTCGGCGAGCTTCTCGGGGTCGTTCATGGAGGTGATGTTGACCTTGGAGGTGAACGCGCCCTGCGGGTTCATCACGTCCAGGGTGTCCCCGGCGGTGAGCTGCTCGTTCGCCCACGTGGAGAACACGCCGCCCATGTCCTTCTTGATGGCCACACGGATCTCACCCGGGGTGGGGTCCGCGCAGATCGAGTAGGAGCGGCGCACCTCGTGGCCGTTGATCTGCGCGCGGATGGCCACGTACTGCCCGGGCAGGTAGTTGTAGTCCGCCACGAGGTCCTCGGGGACCTCGAACGTGACCTCCACGGAGTCGGGGGTCAGCTTGCGCACCTCGGAGACCGCGAGGGTGTTGAACGTGGCGCGGCGCTTGCCGCCGCCCGCGCTGGCTTCGGTGGCGTCCTCCAGCGTGGAGGTGTCCGCGGTTTCGCTCATGATCAGTGCACCTTGAAGTAGTCGAAGGGTTCTTTGCAGTCGTTGCAGACCCACAGGGCCTTGCAGGACGTGGACCCGAAACGGGTCATTTCGCGGGTGTCCAGGGAGCTGCAGTGCGGGCACTTCACGGCCAGGCTCAGTCGCACCGGTCCGGAGTTGTGCCCGGCGGCGGTGCGCCCGGTGGGCGGGGCGATGCCGTACTCGCGCAGCTTGGCCTGGCCCTCGGGGGACATCCAGTCGGTGGTCCACGCCGGGCGCAGCACCTGCACCACACGCACGTCCTCGTAGCCGGCGGCGGTCACGGCCGCCTCGAGGTCTGCGGCCATGGTGTCCATGGCGGGGCACCCGGAGTAGGTGGGGGTGATCACCACCACCGTCTCGTCCTGCCCGGCCACGGCGTCCCGCAGCACCCCGAGGTCCTCGAGCGTGAGCACGGGGATCTCGGGGTCGCACACGGTGGCGGCGACGTCCCACAGGGCGGCGTCGCGCGCATCGTCCGGGCGCCGGGACGGCCCCATGGGGACCTCCCGGGGCGCCACGCCGCCCGTGGGCGGCAGCGAGCGGGGCGGAACGCGGGAGAACACGGTGCTCACCACGTGGCGCCGGGATGCTGGCGGGCGAGCCACTGCATCTCGGCGAGGATGTACCCGCGGTACTCGGAGTAGGAGCCGTCACGCGGTGCGGCGGAGAGTCGGGCCTGGGCCACGCTCGGGACATCGAGCTCGGCCTCCGCCAGCAGAGCGGTGACGCGGTCCATGGTCCGCTCGCGCAGGCTGGAGGGCCGCACGGCGATGCCCTCGAGCTCGTCGTGCAGGGGCTCGTCCGCGAACAGCTCGTCCAGGTAGGGCCACATGTAGTAGAGGCCCTCCTGGATGCGCCGCTTGGACTCCTGGGTTCCGAGGCCCAGGCGCAGCATCCACTGGGCGGCGTGGTCCTGGTGGTACTCCACCTCCTTGAGGGCCTTGTCGGCGATCGCGGCCAGGGTCTGGTCCGTGGAGGACTGCAGCGCCGAGTAGAGCTCGTACTGGTAGAAGGAGAACAGCAGCTGCCGCGCGATGGTCTGACCGAAGTCCCCGTTCTCCTGCTCCACGAGGCGCACGGAGCGGAACTCCTCCTCGTTGCGGAAGTACGCGAGCTCGTCCTCGGTCTTGCCCCACGCGGAGCCCGCGTAGGTCAGCAGGAAGCGCGCGTGGCCGATGAGGTCCAGCGCGATGTTGCCCAGCGCGATGTCCTCCTCGAGTTCGGGGGCCCGGGAGATCCACCAGCCCAGGCGCTGGGACAGCATCAGGGCGTCGTCGCCGAGACGCAGAGCGTACTGGGCCACAGCCTCCGAGGCCTTGCCGCCGGTCTCCGCGATCTCCTCGGCGGTGATCGCGTCACCCGCGGACTGCTTGGTGGCGGAGTCGTGGGAGGCGAACGCGCTCACAGGTGCTTCACCCCTTCGCTCTTGGTGTAGTACGTGGCGTGGCGGTAGCTCTTGCCCTGCGCGGACTCGAAGTAGCCGCCCTTGGAGTCCGGATCCGAGGCCGTGATGGCGTCCGCGGGGACCACCCACACGCTCGTGCCCTCGTTGCGCCGGGTGTAGAGGTCACGCGCGTTGCGCACGGCCATGGTGGCGTCCGGGGCGTGCAGGGAGCCCGCGTGCACGTGGGACAGCCCGCGCGAAGAACGCACGAAGACCTCCCACAGGGGCCAATTACCGGTCTGGTTCTCATTCATGCTCAGGCTCCGATCAGTTCTGCGGAGCCGCGGCCCGCCATGACGGTGGTCTGGTCCTGCGCGTCCTCGGACGACGCCGCTGCTTCGCGCGCCTGGCGCTCGGCGTAGGCCTGCGCGGCCTCGCGCACCCACGCACCGTTCGCGTGGGCCTCACGACGGCGCTTCATGCGTTGGACGTTGCACGGCCCGGAGCCCTTGATCACGGACATGAATTCGTTCCAGTCCAGCTGGCCGTAGTCGTAGTGGCCGCGCTCCTCGTTCCACTTCAGGTCCGGGTCCGGCAGCGTCAGACCCAGGGCCTCGGCCTGCGGGACGATCATGTCCACGAAGCGCTGGCGCAGCTCGTCGTTGGAGAAGCGCTTGATGTTCCACTCCATGGACTGCTGCGAGTTGGGCGAGTCGGCGTCCGGGGGACCGAACATCTGCAGGGCGGGGCCGTAGAAGCGGTTCACGGCCTCCTGGGCCATCTGCTTCTGCGCCTCGGTGCCGTGGGAGAGCTCGTAGAGGATCTCCCAGCCCTGGCGCTGGTGGAAGGACTCCTCCTTGCAGATGCGCACCATGGCGCGGCCGTACGGGCCGTAGGAGGCGCGGCACAGCGGCACCTGATTGCAGATCGCGGCGCCGTCCACGAGCCAGCCGATCGCGCCCATGTCCGCCCAGGTGCGGGCCGGGTAGTTGAAGATCGAGGAGTACTTGGCCTTGCCGCTCAGCAGCTGCTCGGTGAGCACGGAGCGCGGGGTGCCCAGGGTCTCCGCCGCGGAGTAGAGGTACAGCCCGTGGCCGGCCTCGTCCTGGACCTTGGCCATCAGCACGGCCTTGCGCTTGAGGCTCGGGGCGCGGGTGATCCAGTTGGCCTCCGGCTGCATGCCGATGATCTCGGAGTGCGCGTGCTGGGAGACCTGGCGGGTCAGGCTCTTCCGGTAGGCCTCCGGCATCCAGTCCCGGGGCTCCACGCGGGAGTCCTCGCTGAGGAGGTGCTCGAAGTGCTGCTGCTCGGCGGTGGGCTCCGCCTGGTCCGCAGAGGTGGTCTGCTCAGTCATGGTGTGTGTCCTCGGTTCGCGGGTGAGATGGGAGCGGAGGATGAACTCTGTACGCTGCCGACAATAATAACTGACCGCTCGTTCAGAATATAGGCCCCCGGTGTGGTCGTCAACACAATTTCCGCCCGGGAGGCGGGGACCCGCCAATGGATGTGCAGGGGTGGCGACGCCGCGGCGGAGCCCTGGACTTGTTGACACACGTCACATTTCGCGGTTACCTACTGACCGATCGTTCTGAAAATCTGAGGAGCCCCCGTGCCACACCATCCCGTCCTCACTGGCGACCGTGCCTCCGAGTGGTTGGGGATCACCGTGCAGCGCGCGGACCCCGGGCACTGCGTGATCTCCATGGCCGTGCGGGAGGAGATGCTCAACGGCTTCGGCATCGTGCACGGCGGGATGATCTTCGCGCTCGCGGACTCGTGCTTCGCCATGACGTGCAACGACCCGGAACCGGACCGCACCTCCATGACCGTGGCTCAGGGCGTGGACATCAACTTCCTCAGCTCGGCCCACCCGGGCCAGACCCTCGTCGCGGAGGGTCGCCAGATCGCCACCACCGGGCGCAGCGGCCTGTGCGACATCACCGTCTCCACCCAGGACGGGGACGTCGTCGCCCAGTTCCGCGGCCGCAGCCGCACCGTGCCCCTTCGCCAGAAAGCGTGAACCCATGACGTCGTGCTCCGTGCCCAGCCCGTACCACCCCGTGGCCTCCGGGGACTCCTCTCAGCCGGATCCCGAGGAGCTGATGAGCCGGGACCAGATCGAGGCGCTGCAGACGGAGCGCCTGAACTGGACCCTGCACTACGCGTACGAGAACGTGCCCGCCTACCAGGAGCTCTTCGACGAGCACGGGGTGCACCCGGATGACTTCCGGGAGCTCGAGGACCTCGCGAAGTTCCCCTACACGGACAAGGAATTCCTGCGCAAGGCCTACCCGTTCACGTCCTTCGCCACGCCCATGTCCGAGATCCGACGCATCCACGCGTCGTCGGGCACCACCGGGCAGCCCACCGTGGTGGCCTACACGGAGGAGGACCTGCAGACATGGGGGGCCCTCGTGGCACGCTGCTTCCGGCTCTCGGGAATGAAGCCCGGGGACAAGGTGCACAACGCGTACGGCTACGGGCTGTTCACCGGCGGGCTGGGCGCCCACTACGGTGCGGAGCGCCTGGGATGCGCCGTGATCCCGATGTCCGGAGGGCAGACGGAAAAACAGGTGCAGCTCATCCGAGACTTCGAGCCGCAGGCCATCCTCTCCACCCCCACGTACCTGCTCACCATCGCGGACGGCTTCCGCAAGCTCGGTCTCGACCCGCGCGAGACCTCCCTGCGGCACGCGGTACTCGGGGCGGAGCCGTGGACCGAGGAGATGCGCCACGAGATCGAGAAGACGTTCAACATCTCCGCGTGCGACATCTACGGCCTCTCCGAGGTCATGGGCCCCGGCGTGGCCGGCGAGTCCTGCGAGACGAAGGACGGTTCGCACATCTGGGAGGACCACTTCCGCCCGGAGGTCATCGACCCGTTCGACGACACGGTGCTGCCCACCGGGCGCCCCGGCGAGCTCGTGTTCACCGCGCTGACCAAGCAGGCGCTGCCGATCATCCGCTACCGAACCCACGACCTCACCCGCCTGCTGCCGGGCACCGCGCGTCCGGGTCACCGGCGCATGGGCCGGATCACGGGGCGCTCGGACGACATGATCATCCTGCGCGGCGTGAACCTCTTCCCGTCCCAGATCGAGGAACTCGCGCTGAAGATCCCCGCGCTTTCCCCGCACTTCACGCTCGAGATCACCCGGCCCAACCGCATGGACCAGATGACCATCCACATCGAGCGCCGCGAGGAAGCCACCGTGGAGCAGGCCCAGGAGGGTGGCAAGAAGCTGCTGCACGACATCAAGACGAAGATCGGTTCGATCGCCACGATCGACATCGCCGAGCCCGGGACCCTCGCACGTTCCTCGGGCAAGCTGCGCCGCGTCTACGACCACCGCGACAAGTAGGCCCCTCCGCGGCGACGCCTGCGGGCGCCGTCGCGGGGTCGGTCGCGGAGTTCCGCCGCGGTGTCGGGCAACGGGGCAGGGTGGCGGCGCCGCGTCGTCGGCCCGGGGTGTGGGTCCCGGCGACGTCGCCTGATTCCCGCCCGACGCCGCCCCGCCACCTTCCCGGCGGTGAGAAAGCGACGACCGGGTAACCTGAGGTATTCCGTCCCCGCCAGAAGGTCGAGGCCACGTCCATGCCCACCGAGCTCAACTCCTCCGCCGACGTCGCTGTGGCGCCGCGGCGCGGCCGTCCCGGCTACGACCGCGAGACCCTGCTGTCCGTGTGCGTGGACGTCTTCAACCGCTACGGCTACGACGCCACCTCCATGGGGACCCTCTCCAAGCACCTGGGGATCTCCAAGTCCGCGATCTACCACCACGTGGAATCCAAGGAGGCGATCCTCGAGCAGGCGCTGGACCGTGCCCTCGACGCGTTGGAGGCCGTGTTCGAACGGGTCTTGGCGGGGGGCAGCGGGCCGGTGAACAAGCTCGAGCAGATCCTGGACGGTTCGGTGCACGTGCTCGTGGACCAGATGCCCTACGTGACCCTGCTCCTGCGGTTGCGGGGCAACTCGGAGGTGGAGCTCGCGGCGCTGCAGCGGCGTCGTACGCTGACGCGCACCGTGGAGGAACTCGTGCGGCAGGCGCAGGAGGAGGGCGAACTGCGCACGGACATCTCCGGCAGGTCGGCGCCGCGTCTGATGCTGGGCATGGTCAACTCGATCGTGGACTGGTACCAGCCGGAGCGTTCCGGGACGGTGGACCAGCTCGCGGACACGGTCGTGAAAATGGTGTTCTCGGGCTTGCGGGCGTAGTTCCCCGGCCGCTCAACTCTCCGCGGGTGTGGCCCGTCGTTGCTGCTGGGGCAGTGAGCACCTGTCGCCGCCGCCCCCGGTTCAGTCGGCGGCCACGCCTTCGGCGGGGGGCCAGGTCTTGGCCACCAGGGTCAGGACGTCGTAGGTGGCCACGATCTCGTCGTTCTGGCTGGTCAGGCGGGCGTCCCAGGCCACCTCGCCGTACTCGTCCGTGACACGCGGGGTGATCTTCTTGGCGGTCAGGGTCACGCGGATGGCGTCGTCGTAGGTCACCGGGGTGATGAAGCGCAGGTTCTCCAGCCCGTAGTTGGCGAGAACGGGCCCGGGTGCGGGCTCCACGAACAGCCCTGCGGCCCACGAGACCAGCAGGTAGCCGTGGGCCACCCGCCGGGGGAAGAACGGGTTGGCCATGGCGGCTTCCTCGTCCGTGTGGGCGTAGAACGTGTCCCCGGTCTTCTCCGCGAATTCCAGGATGTCCTCGAGTGAGACCGTGCGCAGGTCTGAGACGAACTGGTCCCCGATCCGCAGGGTCTGCAGCGACTTCCGGAAGGGGTGCTCCCCAGTGCCGTTCTCCACGTCCTCGCGGGTCACGGTGTTGGCGGTCGCGCCCCAGTGCCACTGGCCGGTGATCCCGGTCAGTAGGTCCGGGGAGCCCTGGACGGCGGTGCGCTGCATGTAGTGCTTGACCGCGCGCACGCCACCGAGTTCCTCCCCACCACCGGCGCGGCCGGGGCCGCCGTGGACCAGGTGGGGAACGGGGGAGCCGTGACCTGTGGAGGTTTTAGCGTCGTCGCGATCCAGGAAGAGCACGCGACCGTGGTACGCACCGATTCCGGAGGCGAACTGCGCCGCGAGCTCGGGGGAGTGAGTGCACACGGTCGCCACGAGCGAGCCGCCGCCCAGCGCGGCGATCTCCACAGCGTCCGCGACGTCCCCCGAGTAACCCAGCACCGAGGTGACCGGGCCGAACGCCTCGAGCTCGTGGACGGCGGGGGTGCGGACGTCGTCGAACGAGAGCACCGTGACGGGGAAGAAGGCGCCCTGCTCCGGCAGCGACGCGAGTTCCTCGGGACCGCCGAGTTCCACGGTGGCGCCGGCGTCGATCAGGGCGCGCACGGAGCGCAGCACCTCGAAGTGCTGGTCGTCGGACGCGAGCGGGCCCACCGTGGTGGCGGAATCGCGCGGGTCGCCGACGACGGCGCGCTGCGCCACCCGCTCCCGCAGCGCGGCGATCACGGCGGGCTTGAGCGCCTGCGGAACGATGACCCGGCGGATCGCGGTGCACTTCTGCCCGGCCTTGGCGGTGATCTCCAGGACCACGGACTTCACGAACGCCTCGAACTCGGGGGAGTCCTCGGTGACGTCCGGGGCCATGATCGCGGCGTTGAGCGAATCGGTCTCCGCCGTGAAACGCACGCCCTTCTCCTGCACGTTGGTGTGGGCGCGCAGCGACTGGGCGGTGGCGGCCGAGCCGGTGAAGGCCACGTGGTCGCGGGCGTCCAGGTGGTCCAGCAGATCGCGCGCGGCGCCGGAGATCAGCTGCAGGGAACCCTCCGGCAGCAGCCCGGAGTCCAGCATGAGCCGCACGCACGCCTCGGTCACGTACCCGGTGGGGGTCGCGGGTTTCACGATGGTGGGCACCCCGGCGATGAATGCGGGCGCAAACTTCTCGAGCATGCCCCACACGGGGAAGTTGAACGCGTTGATCTGCACGGTCACCCCGGGCACGCGGGTGTAGACGTGCTCACCCAGGAACGAGCCGTCCCGCGAGAGCTGTTCCACCGCGCCGTCCACGATCACGTTGGCGTTGGGCAGTTCGCGCCGTCCCTTGGACGAGAACGTGAAGAGGGTCCCGATCCCACCGTCGATGTCGATCAGGTGGTCCTTGGCCGTGGCCCCGGTCGCGTAGGAGATCTCGTACAGCTCCTCCTTGTGCTCGCCCAGGTATTGCGCGAGCTGCTTGAGGATCAGGGCGCGGTCGTGGATGCGCAGTTGCCCCAGTGCGGCCTGGCCCACGGTGCGTCCGTGGTCCACGGCGCCCGCGGTGTCGATCCCGTCCGTGCTCACCCGGGCCACGAGCTCCCCGGTGGTGGCATTGCGCACGTCCGCGATCTTCTGCGGGTCCTTCGGCCGCCACCACTTCCCGGCGACGAAGCTGGGCAGGATCTGCGGTTCCTGGGTCTCGGATGCCTGGGTCTGGGTGTTCACGCGGGGTCCTCCGGACTGTCGCGGCCATCAGACGAACGATCGGTCAGTATTTGGCCCAGGATAACCTAGGTCACACAAGGGCACCATGGTCACCACGCTCCGCCGTCGGCGTTCGACGCCGCTCTGCGCGCCGCTCAGCGCGGCCCACCGGCGCGGCGTGGGGCCTGATCACCGAGGAGTCAGCATGCACGAGGATCCCACCCGCGCGGACGTCCGCGCCGAGAACGCACGAGTCGCGTCCCCCGCCGAGGAGTTCGGTGAGGCGTACGAGCCGTGGATCATCGAGTTGGGTGAACTGGACGAGAAGATGGGCGTGGTGGTGGAGGAGCAGTCCGCCGAGCGCGTGGTGGCGACCATGCCCGTGGAGGGCAACCGGCAGTCCCTGGGGCTGCTGCACGGCGGCGCGTCCGTGGCGCTCGGGGAGATGCTGGGCTCGTGGGCCGCGGTGATCCACGGCTCCACCATGGGCAAGGTGGCCGTGGGCGTGGACATCAACGCGACCCACCACGCCTCCGCTACAAGCGGCCGGGTGCGCGGCGTGGCCACGGCGATCCACCTGGGGCGCAGCGTCACGAACCACGAGGTGGTCATCACCCACATCGACACCGGCAAGCGCCTGTGCACCGTGCGGATCACCAATTACCTCAAGCCCGCGAAGCGCTCCTGAGCATTCGTCCGACGATGCCGCGGTGCCCGTCCCTCGGGAAGGGCACCGCGGCGTCGTCGTCCGCGGAGCCGCCCCGGCACCGCAGGGAACACACGGAACCGCCCCGGCACCGTGTGGGAACGGTGTCGGGGCGGTTCGTGGTCCGCGGGAGGGCTGAGGAGTCCCCTCTCATGCCGCGCGGACAGGGTGGACGCGGAGACCGGATGCCCGGAGTTCTTTGGCCTCAGTGACCGTGCTCCGGTCTCCGCGGGTCTTCAGGGCGCCGGGTTCAGAACTGGGCGCTCTCGGTGGAGCCCGTGAGGGCGATCGTGGAGGAGTTGGGGTTGACCACCTGGGAGACCAGGTCGAAGTACCCGGTACCCACCTCGCGCTGGTGCTTGGTGGCGGTGTAACCGCGCTCCTCGGCGGCGAACTCGCGCTCCTGCAGTTCCACGTACGAGGTCATCTGGTTGCGGGCGTAGCCGTGGGCCAGATCGAACATCGAGTAGTTCAGCGCGTGGAAACCGGCCAGGGTGATGAACTGGAAGCGGTAGCCCATGGCGGAGAGTTCGCGCTGGAACTTGGCGATGGTCTCGTCGTCCAGGTGCTTCTTCCAGTTGAAGGACGGCGAGCAGTTGTACGCGAGCATCTGGTCCGGGAAGTCCTCATGCACAGCATCCGCGAACTGGCGGGCCAGCTTGAGATCCGGCGTGCCGGTCTCCATCCAGATCAGGTCCGAGTAGGGGGCGTACGCCTTGGCGCGGGCGATGCAGGGCTCCACACCGTTGCGGACCTTGTAGAAGCCCTCCGGGGTGCGCTCGCCGGTGATGAACTCGGCGTCCTGCTCGTCGATGTCCGAGGTGATCAGGGTGGCCGCCTCGGCATCCGTGCGGGCGATGATGATGCTGGGGACGTCCTCCACGTCCGCCGCGAGGCGGGCCGCGTTGAGGGTGCGGATGTGCTGCTGGGTGGGGATCAGCACCTTGCCGCCCAGGTGACCGCACTTCTTCTCGGAGGCCAGCTGGTCCTCCCAGTGCACGCCCGCCGCACCGGCGTCGATCATGGACTTCATGAGCTCGAACGCGTTGAGCGGTCCGCCGAAGCCGGCCTCCGCGTCCGCGACGATCGGCGCCATCCAGTTCTCCACGGTGTGGACGTCCTCGGCGTGCTCGATCTGGTCCGCACGCTTGAGCGCGTTGTTGATCCGGCGCACCACCTGGGGAACCGAGTTCGCCGGGTAGAGGGACTGGTCCGGGTAGGTCTGGCCCGCGAGGTTCGCGTCACCGGCGACCTGCCAACCGGAGAGGTAGATCGCCTTGAGCCCGGCCTTGACCTGCTGGACGGCCTGGTTACCGGTCAGAGCGCCCAGAGCATTGATGTAATCCTCCGAGTTGAGCAGGTACCAGAGCCGTTCCGCACCGCGGCGGGCGTTGGTGTGCTCTTCTCGAAAGGAACCCTGCAGACGCAGGACCTCCTCGGGGGCGTAGTCACGGGTCACGCCGGCCCAGCGGGGGTTCTCCTCCCAGTCCCGGGCGAGTTCCTCGGCGCTGCGGAGGTTGCTGTTCTCGTTGCTCATCTCGTTCTCCTTTGATCGTTCGAGCCGGCGGCCTCGGTGGGAGCTCCGCACGGGTAACTTGATGTGTTCCACTTTTGCCGCGATCTGCACTCCCCGCATAGAGGCTTTTAGGATGAAGAATTGGTTTTCTTCACGTTTGAGAAAAATCTGCCTAAACTCGGACTATGACCCCGGACACAGGACCCCGCAGGCGCCGTCGCACCGGCGACGGCGCTCCCCCTCGCCCCGCCGCACCGCGGAGCGCTCATGGTTCGGAACCCGCGCGCGCTGCGCGGTCGCGGGGCACGGAGCCCGCCCGGACGGCAATACCGCGGCGCACGGACCCCGCGACCGGCACGCGGGTCCCCGCGCGCTCGTCGTCCGACGTGCCACCCGAGGAGTCCGGGGACCCGACCGATCCGATCGTGCTGGGGCGGCGGATCCGCTACCGCCGCAAGCGACTGCGGATCACGCTCGAGGAGCTCGCGCGCACCGTGGGCATGGCGGCGTCGGCGCTGTCGCTGATCGAGAACGGCAAGCGCGAACCCAAGCTCAGCGCGCTGTCCGCCATCGCTGCCGCGCTGGACATGAGCGTGGAGCAACTGCTGGGGGCCAAGGCGCCGTCGCGCCGCATGGAACTGGAAATCCAGGTGGAGCGCGTGCAGCGCGGACCCATGTACGCGTCCCTCGGGTTGCCCACGGTGCGGGTGGGGCCGGGCACGAGTACCGAGACCCTCGAGGCGCTCGCGGCCCTGCAGCAGCAACTCGCCCAGCGGCTCGAGGAACAGGCGGCCACACCGGAGGAGGCCCGGCGCGCCAACACCCAGTTGCGAGCGCGCATGCGGGGGATCGACAACTATTTCGAACGCATCGAGACCATGGCCGCGGAACTGCTCGCCGCGATCCGCCACACGGGCGGACCGCTGTCCGAGCACCACATTTCGCGGCTCGTGGAGCACGTGGGATTCGAGATCCACCAGGTCCCGGACCTGCCGCACTCCACGCGCTCGGTCACGGACCTGCGCAACCGCCGGTTCTACCTGCCGGCCACCGCCGGGGCGGGCTCGCCGTGGTCGGTGTTGTTGCAGGCCGTGGGGCATCACTTGCTTGAACACCACCGCCCGGCGGACTACGGCGAGTTCCTGGAACAGCGCGTGGAGACGAATTACTTCGCGGCGGCCCTGATGATCCCGGAGGCCTCCGCGGTGGACCTGCTGGGGCGCGCCAAGTCCCAGCGGGAGTTGTCCGTGGACGACCTACGGGACGCGTTCGCGGTGTCCCACGAGACCGCGGCACACCGGATGACCAACTTGATGACCCACCACTTCGGCATCCCCACCCACTTCGAGAAGGTGCACTCCTCCGGGATCATCCACAAGGCGTGGCAGAACGACGGGTTGCAGTTGCCCACCGACCACAGCGGCGCGGTGGAGGGGCAGAGGGCCTGCCGGTTCTTCTCCGCGCGGCAGGCGTTCTCGGGGACCAACCGGTTGCTGTCCCACTTCCAGTACACCGACACCCCGCACGGCACGTTCTGGTGCTCGGCCCGCGTGGAGGGATCCGAGAACGGGGAATTCTCCATCTCTTTCGGTGTGCCGTACGAGCACGTCAAATGGTTCCGGGGCCGCGCCACCACGGTGCGCCACACCTCCACCTGCCCCGACCCCGCGTGCTGCCAACAGCCCGCCCCGGCGCTCGCCGAGCAGTGGGACGGCCAGTCCTGGCCCTCCGCCCGCCCCGCGTCCCACATGCTCGCCGCCATGCCCGCCGGCGCGTTCCCCGGGGTGGACGAGACCGAGGTCTACCGCTTCCTGCAGCGACACGCCCCCGTTGCCTCATCCGGCGACCTCACGTAACCTCCATCACGTTCCCGCCGACGACGCCGCGCCACCCCTACGCGCCCGGACCGTCCGTGTCCGGACGCCGCGTGCCCGGGCCCCGAGCGTCGTCGGCGATCCGTAGGCACGAAAGGTGACCCATGAGCTTCGCGACCGCCGACCTGTATGACGAACACGGCGAGGACCTGCAGTCCGTGACCACCCAGTTCATCTCGGTGGGTGGTGTCCACCGGTTCACCGGACCCATCCGCACGGTGCGCTGCTTCGAGTCCAACGTGGACGTCAAGAAGCTCGTGGCCACCGCCGGTGAGGGTGCGGTGCTCGTGGTGGACGGGCAGGGATCCATGAACCGCGCGCTGCTCGGGGACAACGTGGCCCGCACCGCCATGGAGAACGGGTGGGCCGGGCTGATCATCAACGCCCCCGTGCGGGACCGCGTGGAGCTGGGCACCCTGGACATCGGCATCAAGGCGCTGGGCACGAATCCCCGCAAGTCCGAACCCAACGACTCCGGGGAAGTGGACGTGATCGTCACCTTCGGCGGCGTGACCTTCCGCCCGGGCAGGACCCTGTGGGCGGACGAGGACGGGGTCCTGGTGGAGCGCTGAGCCCGCTACCTCCGCTGGACGGATATACGACGGCGACTTCCGCACCCGCGGGGTTCGCCGTCGTCGTTCCGGTGGGGGCCGGGTGTCGTGACTACTTCTGGGCCACGAACTCCTGGCCGTTCCAGGTCCAGTTCACCCGCTTGCCCGAGTCATTGCCCTGCTCGTTCGTGACGTGCTGGATGACCGTGGGCTCACCCGTCGCGTCGATCACCAGATCGGCCCAGTTGAACGGGTGGTTGGACGTACCCCGCTGGGCGGGCATGGTGTCGTGGGAGTCGTACCCCTTGTCGGTGGGGGTCAGCACGGTCACAGCCTGGCCGTCCGTCAGGTACACGTTGCCGTACTTGTCCACGGTGGAGTTGGTGCGCAGATCCCACTCCTGAGCTCCCAGCACGGGAGCGGGGCCGAAGGAGACCACCGTGGTGCCCTCCCTGGGCGGCACGTACCCCACGGCCTGACCGTTCTGGTACACGGCGTAGCTGGC